>CAVEGP010000021.1:0-15461 GCA_963615155.1 Bacteroides uniformis
AAATCACTATGGATTTTTTCTTAGGTGTCCAACTTCATTATGCAATCAACCTTTTATATTTTAATAGCAGCATTATACTACCATCCGACGGACATTGCAAGGCGACACTCACGATGATGCTTCCTCTGTAAATTGCCTCGAATTTCCTTGTAATATGGAAGAAAAAGTGTAATAATATATATATGTTTGACAGCCAGTATCTCGGAGGAAAAATAAATTCCGGAGCCGTGGGACATTTTGCATTGCTGCCGTGTATTTAAATTAAAGACCAGATATCAAATCCGCATGTCATATGGAAAGGAGCCGTTACATATTATGATGCTTATAGGTGTTTATGAATCGCTCTTCAAGAGCCTTCAAAAGGCGCATCCTGAGATGTCGCACACGGAAATCAGGAATCTGATGGCGCGTGAGGCCAATCAGGCAATGCAGCCGAAAGTCTCGGAAAAACAGCTCATCGCCTGGATCAATTATATGTGCTATGAAAAGGGCAAACCCATGATCCGGACGGAAAACAACACCAGATGGGAAAATGAATCGAGATTTGAGGACGTACCGGGAAAGTGCGCAGACGGCAAATATCTGCCCGGTTATATTGCTCCGGTCTCTGAGGAGGAGCGGCAGCTGCGCAGGGCGCAGTCTGAAGCAGCGCGCAATGCGTACTTTACGGCGGTTGAAAAATTGCATGGCACGATTCCCGACGTCAAGAAAGCCCTGGGGAGACCCGACCTGTCTGTTCAACGCCAGGCTCAGCGTCTGTTCGTTATGGAAAATCCCACCGATCCCCCGGAAGAGAAGGAACGTATCCGAAGATACAACAAAGAGGTTGCCGACCTGTTCGGTACGGATGCGGATTCGCTGGCCGAACAGAAGAAGTGGAAGGATGCGCTGAAAAAAGAAAACCCGGAAATGACGGATGCTGAGGTAGACAAGGCGCTCCGTGCCCGCCGCGGTCAGATCTTGATGGCCGACATACACAAGAGAGTACCCGATGTAAATCGAGTGGATACGCTGTTCAAGCCTGGTCTTACGCCGGAGGAAATGGCGGCGGATGCGGAATACATACTTGATGTGGCGCATCTTTACAATGAAGCAAAAGATTTTCGGAAGGGCGCTCCGGAGGTTTACATACTGTCTGCGGAAGACGAAGCATTTCTGGAGGCGATGAACCGCAGGTTAAATGTATCTGCCGCCAGGTTCTCACAGGTTGCGATGATCGCCAATCCGGCATATGAATTCCTGACTCCCGAAATGCTGCAGTACGTCGATATCGACACTTATCACGATCGGGGGGACGAAGGTGTAGAGTTACCTGTTGGAGCGTGGGATCGAGACGACCCGGATATTATGCAGATGCTTGATAACCGTTTGAATGTCCGTATGGCTGGAGCCAACGATCATGCAGATGGCTGGGCGATTGTAGATAGATCTCTTTCTAACCCTATCGGCATCGGCCCGGAAGATACTTACAACACATTTTTTTATGATTTCAGCATCGGTTACACTGATAACTATCCGAAAGCCGTAACGCAAATCGCTCTGGAGAGCTACGCTTTCCCGAACGAAAACGGTCAGCAAACCTATTTTGTGGAAAACGATGACTTTAGTCTGTCGGAGTCCACGGCGTCAATCAACGAGATAGGCGAGACGCCTGTCGTAGCGGTAATGCGCAATCATTACCGCATCTTCCAGAAGCAGCCGAACGGCTCCATTGCGGCAGTGCCGGCGGATACCCAGTTCAAGTACAAGCTGGAAGAGAAGGTAGCGGCGCTGCGCGCACAGATGGCAGAGGCCGATCCGCCGGGACATCACGGCAAGAACGAATTCCGTCGGATGCGCGAGGCATTCGAGACGCTCAACGACAATCTCCATGAATATCTTCGCGAAGATAATCTGGGGAGATATATGCACCTGCTCCAGCGTCGTTACGGGGAGATGATTCAGAGAGCCGACGCATACATCCAGACCAAGCAGCGCTCGCTCAATTATATCGAGAGCATGCAGAAAAACGCCGAGGCGCGAGGTCGAAGCTATAACCTGACCAGAAATGAAAGATGGGATGTACGCCGCACCGATATGGCGAAGAGGCTGAAAGCCTTTGCTCAGCTCAAGCTGAAGGAGCTCGAGTTGGCCGAAAGGGCACAATCGGCGCTTAATGTCAGGGATATGAGCCCGGAGACTCGTCGTAAGGAGATTGAAGCGTGGGACAGAGCATGGCAGGCAGAACAGCGGAAACAGCATCCGGGTGAATGGCTGCGTCAGCAGCTCAGTGAAGTCTATACCGGCACGAACGCCGAGAATGATGACATCCCCGCAAGTATCATCAATGGATTGAAGCCGATCGCCGGATATGACAACAGCAGACTGTCTCATCTGCTGCCAATGACTTACTACGGCACGATCGGCCGCATGATCGCCGCAGAGCAGATCAAGCTGGAGGACTCCATGCGGCAGGGCGCGTCCAACGGCAAACTGCGGAAATTCTACGCCATCGCCAAGGATGAGGACTTCATTAAGCTCGGGCAGGAAACGCTGTGCGAACTATATAACGTAAAAGATCGGCTGAACCTGGGTACGCAGGTCAGGGAAAATTTTCTGAAAAACGTGAACGTCAGGGAGGCTGCGGCAGAGATGCTGGATTACGCCTATCTCTCTGTCAACGAATTCGCTATGAATGAGCGTCTGCGCGGTTACTACCTGAACTCCATCCATCCGATGCGCAGTCCGGAACCGGACGTATACGATCATGCGGTAATGCAGTTCGTGAAGGACAATATTATTACCCCGTATGACGTTTCGAAGAAAAACGCACCGGTAGACGGAAAAGGCAACATGGCAAAGGATGCTGCCTGCAACCTGCTGGCTAACTGCGTTATCGCCAGCATGGTTCAGAAGGAACGCAAACAGAGAGGCTGGCAGACCGGCCCGGGCGTTCTGGAGGAGATGCTTGCGAACGATCCGCAGGGCGTTGATCAGCTGCGTCAGCAGATTCTGGCTTCTGATATGTTCAAATTCATGAATCAGAACGACTACATGAATGTCGATCAGATGGATGACATGCCCATAAACGAACAGGTGAGAATTTTGGATTTGCGTTCGAAATTGCAAGACTCCTCCGATGTGTTCGCAAGCATGCTCAAAAGAAACTATATGGCGTATGACACCGTAAAGTATGTGGATCTGGCGAAGCTCATCGATCTGCAGCTGCCGCAGCAGATCGCCGACATCGAATACCAGAGCCTGATGCAGGGCGTCATGCCGCGCCGGAATGGGCGTCTCTATGAGAATCTTCGAAACGAAGGTATCGATCTTGAGCTAATGCAGTTCAGAACGCTGAACGGCGATGTGCTTGATCCCTTCCAGCCGGAGGATCTGACGCGTATCGTGAGCGGCGAAACGCTGTATGCCGCGCAGTTCGATGATGACGGTGAAAAGACGGCCGAGTTTATCTTCCGCGGCGGCCCGAATCAGCAGATCGTTTCCAACGCAGCGAGTGACAGACTGAAAAAAGCGCTGGCGGACTATGCCGCCAACAAAAATATTGACGCCTCCAATGCTGTGTTCCGCATGGGCGTCGGTTCGCCGATCAGTATCCCCGTGGATAGGGTAATCGACCTGAACACCGTTGAAGGAGCAAACTATGCGCTTTCGGGCGATCAGATCGTCGTTACCCTTGATCCCGAGCACCAGGTACAGCTCAGCTACAACGATTATACGGGAAACGTCACGTTAAACGAGGTGGACTACCAGAATATCAAACATGCGATGGAGAAAAACGGTATTCCGGCTGCCGATAATAAGGCGGCATTCAACAGAGCGGATGGTTCGGTATTCCATTGCGAAAACCTGTACGATCAGAGCAGCAGCGAGTACAGCTACCTCATGGCAGGCAATCCGATTACCGTCACCGCAGAGGATGGCCATCAGATCACCATCACGCGCGGAAAAGACGGCGCCTTTGCCACCGCGCCTACTGCGCATGACAATCTGGTAAAATTCTTCAACGGCAAGGAACTGAAACAGCTGCAGGATAAGGCTGTGGCGATGGGAAAGCTCGGTGTGCCGCCGTCCGGCCAGTATGACAACGTTCTGGCAAGTCTGGCATTGGTCACGCTGAACCAGCCGAAGTTCGGC
Source organism: Bacteroides uniformis (assembly GCA_963615155.1). Lineage (GTDB taxonomy): Bacteria > Bacillota > Clostridia > Oscillospirales > Ruminococcaceae > Faecalibacterium. The sequence continues at coordinate 4,135 of CAVEGP010000021.1, forward strand.
ACGGAGCAGTTCGTCTCGGACGATATACGCAAGGCAATCACCGCGCTGGCGGACGCAGTGGAAAGCAGCGCAGACCAGTTCCTCCATGGTGAGGGTTACAGACCTGAGCAGGAGAAGCGCCTTGGATTTGTCGATGAGGTAAAGGCGGTGGCAGGACAGCTGCGCGCCCTTCTGGCCGAAGAGCAGAACAGCAGACCGCAGGCCGAAAAGGCAGAGGTCAAAGCTGCGGATCAGCCGGTCAACGCGCCGGATAAGCCGGATAATATTATCAATGATAACAATGTGATCAATAACGAGATCAACGAGAGCATTCACGGCATGCGTGAGAATAGTCTCGAACAGAGCCTTCACGGCATGCGTGAGAATGAGCTCGAACAGAGCATTCACGAAATGCAGGAGAACACAATCAACGATAATGCGGTTAACAATAACGTTATCAATGAGAAGGAGCCTGAAAAGCCGGTCGAAGCGCCCAAGGCCGATGTGCCTCAGCCGCCGCGCGAGAAGATTGTGAACTGGCTGTTCCGTTATTACAATTATCTGAACAACGGTAGCCAGAACAATTTCTCCGCGTATATGGCAGAGATGCGCAAAAACGGCGTTACGAAGATTTCCCGTAAGGAAGCGTCCAGACGGATGCCGTATAAGCCGGGCGAGTATACCGAGGCTCAGCTCAAAAACGCCGGTATTGATATCAACGTACTGCAGGACAGCGTCGCACTGAGCAAATTCCTTCAGGCAGAAGATCCCAACGCAAAGATCAAGGAGCTGCATGTCGAGATCAAGCACGCAGAGCCGAAGGTCGCAGCAGAGAAAGAGGAAAACGTTTCTCAGGTATCCGAAAACAATCACGACGAGGTTGATAACAAGAAGGATAATATTGATAACTCGAATAATATTATTAACTCGAATGATAACATCGATAACTCGAATAATAATATTGATAACTCGAATAATAATATCGATAACTCGAATAATAATATTAACACGAATGATGTTATTAAAACGGATAATATTATCAACACGAACGGCTCTCAGATTCGTTCCGAGGAGAAGGGCGAGGAGCCGAAGAAGCCTGCTGAGCAGAAGCCGGTAGAAGTAAGCTCTGAACTGTCGAGCTATCTGGCACGGGCAAAAGAACTGAATGAAGCGCAGCGGCAGCATTTTGCAAATGCAAAATTCTTCTTCGATCGTCAGTCAAAGAAGACCCTGAATGCTGAAATGGATACTCTCGTTCAAGCGTTGAGCGCGCCGATCAGCGAAGAAAATCTCGCAAAGCTGCGGAGTGCTATTTCTGATGTGCAGGTGAGCCTGAACTACTTCCGCGAAAACGGCTATAATATGCCGGCTCTGGACACTTTCTTTACTGAGCTTGCGGACGCGATTTCGCCTGCAGCGCAGAAGGCCAGAAAATCGGAGGTTGAAGCTCCGAAGGTTGAAGCTCCGAAGGAAACCGATGACATGAAGCTGGTAGCAGCACTCTTCAACCCGTCGAGCTATCTGGCGGAAGCCCAAGAACTGAATAAAGAGCAGTGGCAGTATTATAAAATTATACGCTTGCACAAAGAATCTGCTGACGAGGCGAGACAGAAAATCAATGATGGAATGGATGCTATCGTTGAAACGTTGAGCAAGCCGCTCAACGAAGAAACTATCGATAAGCTGCAGAGTGCTATGTCGAAAGTATATAAAGGCATGAGAACGTTCCGCGAGGAGAAATATAATGTACAGGGTCTGTGGCATTTCCTTGTTAAGCTTGAGAGAACACTGGTGAATGTTGAAGAGAAGGTCAAGGAAGCGCAGAAGGTCGAGGAAAAGAAGGTCGAGGAAGCTCCGAAGCCGGAGGAAAAGAAGGTCGAGGAAGCTCCGAAGGTCGAGGAAAAGAAGGTCGAGAACCCCGCATCCAAGCAGGAGGATCTCTTCCCCGATCTTGACCTCAGTGTGATCGAGCAGAATGACCTTGACGATGATCTTGACCTCAGTGCGATCGAGAAGAATGACCTTGACGATAATGATCTGGCAGAAGGAATGGGCGACGTTCTGAAGGAGATTGGCGTCAAAAAGTTCCCCGAAGACAAGCTGCAGATCGAGCCGCAGGAAGAAAAAATGCTGCCTGGTCACGAGTTGCGTCAGCTTGCCAAAAAGTATCTGGAGGAATTCAGAAACGTAAGGAAAAACGTGAATGACGATGTAAAGAAGTCCCTGAAAGACTGGCCGGACAGACTGGAAGACGTTTTCGTTAAAATGGCTACGGAACCGATCCCCTGGCACTTGAGAAAAATAAATTCCTATGTCAGCAAATGCGAAAATCTTGCTAAGGCCTACACGAAGCAGGGACACAATTCGCAGGATACCGCTGCGCTTCGTGCTTTCTGTTCAAAGTGCGAGAAGGAGATTAAGAATGTAAAGATCCCTGATAAATGGGCCAACATGCCAAAAGAGAACAAGGATCTGTTCGAAGCGGATTATCCGCAACAGAACGGGCTAACAACAGCATATTTCTGTGAAGAAAGCGGAAATTTGGTCAATATGAAGCTTCGCATCGATGATCATAAGCTCGATAAAGCGGGCATTACTGCTGACCTCAACCGTCAGCTCCGTGAAGATCTGGCTTCGTCCGATGTCTATAATGCATACGTTGAAAATGTAGGATCTCGTGCTGACAAGCCTGCTCCGCCGTCAGAGCTGAAGAAGCGTATCCTGCAGAATGCAACCATCAAGGGAATCCTTCTCAACGAGGAGAACAATTCGCTCCTTTCTTACGGTCCTCTCGAGCAGATGATCATGAACGGTAAGTTCAAGAATATTGACCAACTCGGAACACTCGTATTCAAGACTCCGGAGGTTCAAAAGCTTTATAAGGACTCGGTTATCGCTGATATGTATGGTTTCATCGCATATCAGGGTTACAGAGACATGGCCAACCAGATCATCCCCAAGATGTACAAGGGGCTGCAGCAAACGGCGCAGAAAATGGATCCAAATCCGAAGCTCCAGCAGTCCAGCAGAGCCGCAGAAGTCACCATCACGCCGTCTCGGAAAAACACTGAACCCCCAAAGACGGATGCATCCAAGGCACTCAAAAAGAAAAATGGCCCCAAGGCTTAAACAATAAGCAGGCCGAAGGAAAATAATGTGGCGACAGGGCGGTTTCCGGTTTGCGGGGGCCGCCTCGCCGCTATCATGGCAGAAATTCAGTAAAATGATGGGCTTTATCTTGCAATAAAGGACTGCGGAGAATATAATATTTTTATGTATTCTATACAATAATAACAATCCGAAAAAATAAATAGCGGGAATTGGGACAATCTATGCTCCTGCTGTGTATTTATTATGAAGGCAACAAAGCCGAACGGAATTGAAAGGAGCAGACATATGGGCTTTATGGATGAATACAAAACAATCTATAAGAACATCCGGAAATTCAATCCGCAGATGAACCGGTCGGAGTGCAAAGCACTCATGACGCATGTTCTCAACGATTATGAAATGCCGAAGCAGTACTCCGAGGAGGAGATGCTTGCTATTGTCAATCACATGCTGTATCAGGCAGGCAAAAAGCTGATCAAGACCCCGAAGGTTAACAGTTATTACGCGATCGGGGGCAAAGAGTATGCTCCCGGCTTTATTGATCTGCCGGACGAGAACCAGCGCCGTGAGCGTCGGGAAAAGTCCAAGGCTGTACGCCGCGCCATGATCGACGTCGCCGAGGAGCAGACGCTGATGCTGGAAGAGGTAACGAAAACCACCGGGCGGAACGTAAAGGGTTTCCCGGATGAACTGATTCACATGTTCCGTCTGCCGGAGCCTGACGCCTCCATGGAAGAGCAGGATCGCATCAGGGAATACAATACGGAGATCGCAGATCTGTTCGGCAGCGGCAAGACGTTCGAGAATAAGCGCAATGCAAGAATCCAGAAGCTGATGGAGGAGCGCGTCATTGATAGAGAGAATGCGGAATATTACCTTAGCCGCCGCCGTGCCCAGATCGTGATGGATAAGGTACATTCCGCCATGAGCGATCTGGATAATCTGGATGCGATGTTGGATCCGAGCCTTCCGGCGAGCCAGCTGGCTGAAAACGCAAAGAAGATCGAGCATCTCCAGATGACGTTCGTCGAGATCGACAACCTGATCCGCCGTATTCCGGAGGACTTCACCCTGACGGAAGAAGACAGGCAGCTGATGGACAGGATGCGCCGCCGCCGGAAGGCATGTATTAAGGCGACGGAATATATGCGCACCATGGCGTCCCCTGTTTACGAATATCTGGACGCAGCAATGCTGCAGGGTCTCGAGGATGTTTCCTTCTACAATGGCTTGAAAGGAAAAGAGAAACTTCCGCCTATGTCCGACCCGTGGGAGAATGACTTTGAGATCTACGATCCTCGTGCAGAAGCTCCGCATCGTCCGGAGGGACAGCCGCTTGACGAAGATACCAAGCGTTATTTGAACGACGTCAATGACAAGAATGTTGAAGACATGTTCTTCAACATCCTTACCGAGCCGAATACTCGCATTGTGGGTCTGGAGAATGCACTCCAGGACTATGGCTTCACGGGCTTAAAGGGACATAACAAGCATTACTTTGAGAATTTCGGCGATCACCCGTTTAACCTGGAAGCAAGCGATGACGCGGTTGACGTGCTGTCTAACGCGCCGTTTGCTATGGAATGGAACAATCGGTACGGCGTGTTCCAGTACACGTCGGACGGTTTCCAGGCGGTAGCGCCGGAAGCGCTGGTCAACTACGGCATGCATCAAAAGCTTGACAGACTCAAGGACATGGCAAACGGGGTCTCCGTGCCGAATGGTGCCGGCAGGGAGGAGTTCATTCACCTGAAGACCACGCTGAATACGCTGCAGTCGGATGCTCTTGTCACTGCTCCCGATAGTGAACACCGGGGCATGCTGGGCACCAAAGACGAGGATGGCTATTTTCAGACACTGGTTGACGACGCCGATCGTTACCTGAACTCCGTAAGTGAAATGCTGACTCGTGTCGAGGGCCTGATGGCAAGACCTCAGGGCTATAACCCGACTTCGCGTGAACAGCGAACCCTTGACCGCGCCAAAGTAGCCAGAGCGGCCAAAACCTTTGGTCAGACCAAGATAAAGGAGCTCGAGCTGCTGGAAAAGGCGCGCGCCACAATGAACCAGTACCGTGGATTGTCGCAGGAGGATCGCCGTAAGAATATCGCTATTGCAGATCAGGCATGGGATACGCAGGAACACTCGGAGCATCCGGAACGGTGGCTGCAGGACAAGATCCGTGCCGCTTATATCGGTGAAAACGGTCTTCGCAACGGCATTCCCGATAACATCAGAGAAGCACTGAGCGACGCGGTCAATGAGCTGGACGAGCAATCAGTTTACGATATGATCGAACAGCGGCCGGAGTATTACGTCGCGCTTGTCGGTTATATCATCGCAGCTGAGCAGATCATGATGGAAGATTCCATTATTCAGCGTGCGCCGGACAACGATCACCCGTCTGGTATACTGAGAGAGACGTATAAGTTCGCGAAGAACAAAGAATTCCTGGATCTGGGTGCGGATGTGCTGGCGAACCAGGGGCGAAAAGACAAGAAGACGAACATGACCATGCCTTTGCTGGAGGAGTATGCAAAGACTCTCGATCTGAAGAAGCTTGCGGCAGATAACCTGGATGAACGCTACCGGGCTGAGTTCGAGCCCGTATCTCCGCTGCAGGTGCGGCTGGAAGGCCGGTTTGTTGATCGTATTCATCAGGCACGCGGTAACGCACCCGATGCATACGATAAAGCGTTCAAGCAATTTGCAGAGAATAACCTCCTGACGCTCAAGATTGACGATAGAAAGAACGGGGACGTCGAGATTCCGCGAGATGTCGCTCGCAAGCTTCTGGCTGACTGCGCTATCATCAGTCTGATCCAGAAGGAACGCGAGATGCGCGGCACGAACCCCGGCCACGGTACGCTGGAAAGCATGATGCTCCGCGATCCGGGCAGCATCGATGCGCTGCGCACCCGTATCATGAACGATGACTCGTTTACTCAGATGAACGATCGGTTTAACGCAAAGAACGGCGGTATGTCGGCTACGAATATGATCGCTCTTCTCGATGAGAATGTGCCGCAGCAGATCGCCGACACGTTGTTCCGCACGGCGGTCAATGAGCGAAACGACCACCTCTACGCTGATATTCTGCCCAAACTGGAGGAGCTGGGTCTGCACAACCCGACCTTCCGCAGACCGGACGGCGAGGCGCTCGATCCGGCCAAGCCCACAGACCGTGAGTATATTGTAAGCGGCAGAGCGGTGTATGCGACTGAGGGCGAAACCGAGGTTCTGTTCCACGCCGGCACAAACCTGTACAACACCAACCCGAGCGAAGCACCCTTCCATGCAGTGAACACCGCTGCGGTTCGAAATCTGCAGAGCGCGGTAGCTCAAATCCCCGGTGCAACCATTACCAAGGCTGTCGGCAATCCGTTCAGCAGCGTAATTACCCCGGATAAGGTACTCGATCTGAACACCACCGAGGGTATGCAGTATGTCGAAGACGGACATCCGATCATTGTGTCCGACGGTACCAATCTGACCTCGTACAAGTATGACGCCAAAAACCGTTCGTTCAATACATACCGTACTCCGTACATGGAAATTGCTGAGGCTCTTCAGGCAAACGGCTTCAGCCGCGACCTGAACGAGATCTCGCTCAACAAGCCGGACGGCTCCTACATCGGTGCGGATCAGCTGAACGATCCGACCTGCCGCGATTTCCAGTACTTGACGAGCGGACGTCCGTTCTATGTCACCGGCAACGGCGGCCGTCAGATAAAGCTCTCCTACCGTGAGAACGAGAACGGGAGACATTTTGAAGCCGAAAGCACGGCGCACAATTCGCTTATGGAGTACTTCAGCGGCAACAGTGAATACAACATGACGAAGGCATTCCAGCAGATCTACGAGATGTCGCAGCGCGGAATCCCCTTCGGAAACTCCGCGCAGTATGATGCATTGGTGGATGATGTTGTCACCCTCGTTGCTATCGGCGAGACGTTTCATCGTGAGCTGTTCACAAGTCCTGAGTTCAGCCAGTATCTGCACGAGCTGGCGGATAATATCGCGAAGGCTGCGGATACCTTCCTGAACGGCGAGGGTCATATGACCGCGCAGCTTCCGCGCCGCAAAATTGCCGAATATGCAAAGAAGGCTGCGCAGGTACTGAACCAGCGTCTGGAGCGAGAAAACCATGAGCGCTTCATCGGCAAGGAAGTGCAGGATTACTACGAGATCAGAGAGGAGAATCCTGCCCATACTCATATCATTCCCAAGGAACAGGCAACAGGACGCCCGGCGCATGATTATTTAGGCGTTGTCGACCATCGTGATGAGCTGGTGACCTGGCTGCGCGGCTATCAGAATTACATGAGCACGCTGCAGAAAGAGCTTGAGAACGATGCGATCGATGCAGAGGAATTAGAACCTGCTGAAGTGGCAAAGAAGCTGAACTTCGATCCGGATAAATACACGGCCGCTGATCTGACCAGTGCCGGTATCGACGGCAGCGTTCTGACGCAGGACGGGAAACTGGAGGCTTTCCTGAAGGCTGAAGACGACGTACGGCATCAGGTTGCGAACATCGACCGCGGATTTACGATCATGACTCAGTCGGATCGCCGTAAGATGGTCACCGACTGGCTGAAGAATCGCCAGAATGTGCTGAAGGAACAGCAGAGCGGCCAGGCGAGCGTCCGTGAGGAGTTCGTGCAGTGGATCTATGCCACGCTGCCTGACTTTGCAAAGTCGCTCACTGACAGCAAGGCAGGCAACAGCAAGGTGGCAGAACGCACGGATCGCTTCCTGAGAACTCTTGACATTGACCCCCATGTTCTGGATGTATACGGCTACAGAGAGTATTTTGTTTGGAAGCTGGACAAACAGCCCGAGCAGGTACAGCAGCCCGAGCAGGTACAGCAGCCCGAGGAGGTTCCGGCACAGCAGCCTGAAGCAGATGGTATTACTGCACTGCATGTAGGCTGGCTGATCGACCCAATCGACCCGGATGAGTATGCAGACGCAAACGTGCGCGACCAGATGAAGGAGTTCCTCGGCCGCTGGAACAGCAACGCGCAGCGCGAAGCTTTCCTCAACAGCTATCTCCCCGGCAGCTGGAAGAAGAAGATGACAGACGAAGCTATCGCATACCGTGATTTCAAGAACAAACGGGTGCTTCCGTACGATCTGTCGACTCTGCTGGATCAGCTGGATAATTCTCCGATGCCGCGAGTTGCGTTTGGACAGCTGAAGCTGTGTGCAAATCAGTATGCAGGCGTCCTGAATTCGATGGACAGCCTGTCGAAGGCCAACATCATGGAGCTGCGCGCAGCTGCGGATGTACTCAGAGTAGAGGCAAAGAAGCTCGGTGAGGAGTATTATCATAACGGGGAAGCGAATGTAAGAACTACGGTTTGTCCGCTGCTGAAGCAGCTGGCAGATCTGGAAAGCTCTCAGATCATGCGTCTGAATAACCTCGACAATACGCTTCATCAGGTGGAGGACCTGACCCCTGATCAGCAGTCGATCGCCGACAGAAAATACAGCGTCTTGAAGGAGCAGTTTGAAAAACAGATGCTTCCGCTGATGGAGCGCGTAGACGCAAGCGAGCTCGGTTTCATTGACAAGGTAAATCTGAGCAAGGCCGTAGATAACCTGCGCGACTACTTTGACGAGGTCGACAGCCTGACGCCGCTGAACTGCATAAAATTGTACGATGCTTCGCTGGCAATCGACACGGCGCTGGATCGGATCGGCGGAGAGCACAAAGTGCTGCAGGAGCTTGAGCAGGTTACTGATGCGCTGAGCAACGCGTTATCGAACGTCAATGACCTTATTCGTTGGGTAAATGTACCGGTTGAAGTGCAGCCGGACGGCAAAGTGGCGTTCGCCAGCTTCCGTGATAACTGGCGTGCCAAGACTGACATTCTGCTCGATACCATACTCACAGATGCCGACGGCAAGCGCATCGATATAGGATATGCGAATATGGCAGTCAAAACGGATTACGAGACAGCGCAGGAGATCAATTCCATTCTGAACGCGGAACCGGATGCGAACACGCTTGAAAAATTGTATCGTGAGGCGGAAAAACAGCTGAGCCGTCTGAAAGGCTTCGGTCCGATGGCTAAAGCATCGGCGAAGATGGTGGCGTTCTGCAACGAACTGCTGGATTTGCTTCCGTCCGTAGCGGCGCCGGCAGCTCCGCAGGAAGCGGTGGCTGAGGAGAATCAGCCTGACGAACCGGCGTACAAGGTCGTTATCGACGCCAATCGCGACAAGGTAAAGGAATTTACCGACATCCTGAGGGGTGATAACATTACGGGGGTGTATCGGGAGCTGGGTCTTAGACTGCAGAGTGTCGCTGCGGAAATGGAAAAGCCGGAAACCCGGAAAGACTTTGACACGCTGAAACTGCTTGTGGAAAATGTATCGGACGGTCTGGACGATTTCACCGTGGAAAAAGATGGAGCCACGGATCAGCAGAAGGCGTTCATAGCAAACAATAAGAAGTTTCTCGAAGAGAATGGCCTGAGTGGTCTGAAGCCGTATCTGGAAACGCTTTCTCAGGAGATCGCCAAGGCAGAAGCCGTCAGAGACTTCAAGGCTTCCTACAAGGATCGATATAAGCAGATGACGGACGGCCTGCGGCATGTTGAAGGCGTTCCGGCCGTGGGTAATCATGATATCATCGGCGTTTCGATGGCAAATGCGTTGAGTCTGATTGGTGAGAGCCTGGACGCACTGTCTGACGCGCAGAGCGTTGCGGCGCTGCGTAACAGCATCCAGATTGTAAATTCCGCCTATGAAACCCTCAAAAATACAAATAATTTCAACGCACCGGAGCTTGAGGCTTTCTTCCGCGATATGAGCGAGGCGCTGAACGGACTGGAGGTACCTGTCAATCAGCTTCCGCAGCCGGAAGTTGTAGAGGAAAACCTCTTCGAAAATCAGGATCTCGAGGCAGATCTTGATAACGGCATCAACTTCGAGCGTGAAAATCGTCTGGATGACAATAACCAGCTTGAGCAGCCGGTAGGCGAGCAGCCCGAGCAGCCGGTAGGCGAGCAGCCCGAGCAGCCGGCAGTCGAGCAGCCCGAGCAGCCGGCAGTCGAGCAGCCTGAGCAGCCGGTAGTCGAGCAGCCCGAGCAGCCGGTAGTCGAACAGCCCGAGCAGCCGGTAGTCGAACAGCCCGAGCAGCCGGCAGGCGAGCAGCCCGAGCAGCTGGTAGTCGAGCAGCCTGAGCAGCTGGTAGTCGAGCAGCCGGTAGGCGAGCAGCCCGAGCAGCCGGTAGTCGAACAGCCTGAGCAGCCGGTAGTCGAACAGCCCGAGCAGCCGGCAGGCGAGCAGCCCGAGCAGCTGGTAGTCGAGCAGCCTGAGCAGCTGGTAGTCGAGCAGCCGGTGGTTAATCCGCCTGCGCAGCGACCGATTCAGGCGAACAATGAAGAACTCAATCCTGCGCAGCAAGCTGTCCGTATGCTCCGCGATACGAGCAACTTGTACAATTCCTTCATCAATACACGTGGACTGGACGACATTCTGCGTCGAATGGACGCGAACATGCCCAAAAGGTTTGAGTCTTCGCGTGCGGTGTTCACCAACGCAAGAGACGCCTTTGCCGCGCATATTCAGGATCTGCAGCATGCTCCGACGCTGCTGGAGCTGATCCGTGCGCAGCTTCGGACGATTGCTCAGAAGGAAAACGATGATCAGGAGAATATCGTCTTCGATGATAACGCGATCATCGAGCTGATGCAGGGGTCACGACTTGGCAGAGCATACGAGCAGACAAAAACTTATGAGAAACAAGAAGCTGTTGGGGCTTATAAAAATGGACGCCACAAAAATCAGCAGCGTATCGACGCAGCACATGATGCGTATAGGGCAATTATATTGCATCGCTTGAACATGGAACGCGTATTTACGCGGATTAATGAGGTCGAGAGGCTTCTGAGATGGAACGGAATTGCGGACAGAATGGATGAGTTGTGCCAGGCGGCATTGGATCCGAATGTCAGGCTGGAAGATATCCGGTACGAAGCGCCGGCAGTGCAGCAGAACGATGCTGAGCCTGTTGCGGATGCCGCTGTGCCTTATGCGGAGTTTGCAGAGCGTTATGCAGCGCGTGCAGAAGCACTGCGGGATCAGCTGAGAGACGGACATGTTGAGGGATCGCCGGAGTACCAGCTGTCCAATATGTTCGATGTAGCTGCGCAGAACCTGCGCACGGACAACCCGACCGAGCAGATCCTTGAGGTGCTGAACCAGAACTACGATGCGATCCA
>CAVEGP010000021.1:15503-27436 GCA_963615155.1 Bacteroides uniformis
GGAGGAAGTCGAACAGTTCCTGTATGACTTTACAAGAGACTTTATGCGAGTAACGGTTCCTCAGGCTGCTGAGATGCAGCAGGAGGCTGAGGCTCCGCAGAACGGTGAAATTCAGCAGGAGGCTGAGGCTCCGCAGAACGGTGAAATTCAGCAGGAGGCTGAGGCGAAGCAGCCGAAGTCCTTTGACGAGCTTAAGACCAATGCGGAAGCGATACTGAAAAAGCTGAATGAATCCGGTGCTTTGCTCAAAAACGGCGTCGTTTTTACCAACACGTTGCGTAACCTTATCAATGCAATCGGCGGTGACACCAATAAACTGACATATGAGCTGACCATGGCACGAGGCCTGGCAAAAAGCGTTAATAACGTGATGGAAACCGCGCCGGAGCTCACGGACTTCTTTGCTGAGATGACGGCGGCAATTGATGCCCAGAAGGCAGCTGAAAAGGCTGAAGACCAGAAGGTCGAGGAAGTTCAGAACGGCGACAACGTCATCAATGTCATCAACGACCACAGCGAGCAGAATGAGCACGAAAAGGCCGAAGACCAGAAGGTCGAGGAAAAGGTCGAGGAAAAGGCCGAAGACCAGAAGGTCGAGGAGCAGAAGCCCGAGAAAGTTCAGAACGACGACAACGTCATCAATGTCATCAACGACCACAGCGAGCAGAAGGGGTCCGAAAAGGCCGAAGACCAGAAGGTCGAGGAAAAGGCCGAAGACCAGAAGGTCGAGGAAGTTCAGAACGGCGACAACGTCATCAATGTCATCAACGACCACAGCGAGCAGAATGAGCTCGAAAAGGTCGAAGAGCCGAAGCAGGAAGAGCCGCACGAGGAAGTTAAGGCGGAAGAAATCAATAATAACGTCATTAACGAGGACCCGGTCGTCAACGCAGCGGAGCAGCAGGCTCAGCCGGACAATGAAGGCCCCAACCCCGCGCAGCAGGCCGTTGAAAGACTCCGAACGCTGAACGATCTTTACAATTCCTGCATCGCTACAGACGGACTGGACACAATTCTGAGCCGAATGGACGCGAACATGCCCAGAAAGCTTGACCTTTCGCGTAAGGTGTTCACCGACGCAAGAAATGCCTTTGCCGCATATGTTCAGAGTTTGCAGAATCCTCCGGCGCTGCTGGATCTGATCCATGCGCAGCAGCGTACGCATGAGCAGAAGCAGAACGATCGGGAGAATATCGTTTTTGATGACAATAACGCGATCATTGAGCAGATTCAGAGACTGGAAGTTGGCGGATATGAACAGCCAAAAATCCGCAAGAACAAAACCGCTGTCGAGGCTTATGCACTGGGACAGCACAAGAATAAAGAGCGTATCGGTGCGACACGAGATGCCTGGAAGAAGATATTTGAACATGAGTCGGCCATGAAACGTGTGTATCGGCAGATTTGTGAAATCCGGGATCTGCTGGAGGAGAACGGAATCGCTGACCGCGTGGATGAGCTGTGCCGCGAGGCATTGAAGCCGAACGTAAGGCTGGAGGATGTTCGGAACGAGGCTGCCAAGGTGAAGCCGGAGGTCGAAGCTCCGCAGAACGTTGAAGTTCAGCAGGGAGAGCAGCCCGAGGAAGTTAAGAACGAGAACAACGATCTCAACGAGCAGAATGAGCCCGAAAAGGTCGAAGAGCAGCAGAAGGCTGAGGAAAAGAAGCCCGAAGGAGTTCAGAACGTCATCAATGACCTCAGCGAGCAGAAGCCCGAGGAGATCAAGCAGGAAGAGCTGCAGGATGTACCGCACGCTGAATTCCGGAACAAATTCCTGACGCGGATCAAGACAATAGAAGCAGATGTGTCTAGAATGTCGAAAGCGGACCTGAAAAATTATTCGACCTATATGACTGAGACTATCCAGAATATGCGCTCCGCGCTGGAATCTACGAACATGACGCGTGACTCGCTGATGGATCTGTTGAATCTGACTCTTAATTGTGGGCAGAGGATTGGAAAGGGTAGACTGACGAAAGACTTGAGCGAGTTCATCACGGATCTGTTTAAGGGCACCCAGCATGAACTGCAACAGCCTGAGAAAAAGCAGCCCGAGCCTGTGAAGGAAGCTCAGAACGAGAACATCGGCAACAACTTCATCAACGACCTCAGCGAGCAGAATGAGCACGAAAAGGTCGAAGACCAGAAGGCACCTGAAAAGGTCGAAGACCAGAAGGTCGAGGAAGCTCAGAACGTCATCAACGACCTCAGCGAGCAGAAGCCCGAGGAGATCAAGCAGGAAGAGCCGCAGGAGACACCGCGCGCCCAACTCATGAACAAATACCTGAAACAGGTAAAGGAACTGGAAGCAGAGATGCTTAGACTGCCGAAGAAGGAACTAAAGCAGTATGCACCCCGTATGCTTCCGGGTATCCAGAGTATCCGCTACGCGCTGGAATTTACGGATTTGTCGGATAGGTCGATCTATAATGTATCGGAGCTTGTCTCGGATGTGCTGAACAATCAGATTAAAGACCAGAAAGTTATTAAGAATATGCGCGATATTCTCCTTGCTATGCATCCTGGAATCGCCATGGAACTTTATAAGGCATCTAAGGCAAAGCAGGCTGAGGCAGAGAAGCCGCAGAAGACGATTCCGAAGATTCCCGAAAAGCAGAACCCCGAGAACGTAATCGTCGATAACGAGAAGATCGCCGCTCTGCGCAGCAAGTTCCTGCCGCGTGCGGAAGAGCTGAAGGCTGAAATGGACAGACTGGCTGTAAGACAAACTGGGTGGTATTTGAAGAATCGTTATACGGCGGACACAGTCAAGGACTTCGTGGATGGTGTTCTGACGGATTTGCGGTCCGAAAACCTGACGGAAGACACGCTCAAGGATATGAAGCAGCATGTGCAGGCTCAGACAGCCAAGATCGCCGAGGGCGAGGCGAACCAGAACGAGCCGCGCGTGGGTTTCCCCGGCCTCGAAGACTTCCTGAATGACCTGTCCAAGGGAATTGAAGGCGCGCTGACGACGAATCGTTTCTTCGATGCTGAGGAAGGTCCGGGACAGGAAAAGCGGAACTTCGAAGCAAAGTTCCAGAAGAAGCTGAACAGTGATGGTACGCTGTCGTTCGATGAGCTGAAGGCATATTACCAGAGAAAGGCAGAAGAACACTATACTACGATGCTCAACGATGTCGTTATTATACAGAGTCACCATAGTGACGAGATAGATAACTATAATCGGACGGAAAAGCTGGAGCAACTGGCGAAGAAGCTTATGAAGGACATGGAGAGCGTTGAGACTCTCGATGAAGTCATTCAGACTTTGCGCACGTTTGTGACGGACTCGGAAACGGCTATCGGAGTTGGCTATAGTCTCAAGACTCGTCTTGATCCGGGAGACCTGGATTTTATCGACCAGACCCGCGAAGCAATTCCCAAGTTGGAAGATGCTGTTCTGGGCAAGAGCGTATTGTCGCCGGAAGATACAAGAAACTTCCGCCAGGCCATCGACGACTTCCTGTCTACCATGGAGGGTGCAAAGCAAATGATGCAGAGCAATCCTGATAAGCCGGCGGCTACTGACATGATTATCATGTGGATGGATCAGTTGGCCGAGGTGCTCAAGCCAATGCAGCGTCCGACTGCCGCGAACATGGATGCATGGAGCAAGAAACTTTCCCAGGTCAATTTGATTACGTCGAAAATGAACATGCAGGATGACATTGCACTCTGCACCGACATTCTTGGCGCACAGGCGAAATATCTGGACGAGAAAATGGATTCGTGGAAGAGTTTTGAGAGGAAGCCCAAAGACCCGAACGTTGGCAATGATGCGGCTTTCGACGGCAGGAAGGAGACCGAAGCGTTCTACAAAGCAGCCGATGAGCTGCTCGCGCTGAAGATCCCCCAGGAAAATCTGGTTACGAAGGAGATCGACGAAAAGCTTGCCGAATTGCTGGCAAAGAATAATAAGACAAGAGTTTATGAGCTTTGCATCGAGAAGAAGGACGACCAATCGAATATAAGACTTCAGAAATCCGAAACGATGAAGGATCTGGCGCTGTACACTACCATGAAGGCGGCGCTGCTGAACGATTATGGCCGCTTCCAGACCGGTGGTTTGTTCGTACAGGCATCTGAAACGCTCAGTGCAGAGGAGGCAGCTGCGAAGAACGGCGCAAAGACGAAAAAAGGCGCAGAAAAGTTCAAGGAATTTATCAGTAACAATAGCATCTTCAAGGATAAATTCCAAAAGCTGGACAACGCAGGTATGTATAAATTCATTGTCAATAGTGAGTACAGAACTCTTGCAGTTGATATTATTCCTACCATTTATGATTCGATAAAGGGTCTGGGAAAAGGCGTACCGAAAAAACTGCCCAAAACGAACACCAAAGCCAATGAACGTACAAACGGTAAGCAGAAAAAGCCTGACAAGAAGCTGGGTAAAAGTTAAAAAACAATAATACCCCGCAACACAACAAAATGAGCTTCTGCGGTGACGCCGGTCTTTTCTGCCGACGTCACCGCAGAAAAACCCCAAAGGAGATTAACCATGAAAAGCAAAACCTGTTTACGATTCACGTCGCTGCTGTGTGCCGGCGCGCTGGCGATGAGCCTCGCCGCCTGCGGCAGCAAGGAGGCTGATACCGATGCGGCTGCGGACAGCAGCGCCAATACGGCGGACACTGCCGCTGCGGCAAAGGTTGAGCCGCTGGTAAACAATCTTGCGATTGACGGCAGTCAGGACGATGTGACCTTTGCGGCTGCCTTTTCCGCCTCGACGATTACCAAAGAGGGCGATACCTACTCCATCGGATACACCGCTTATGCGCTGCAGCTTTTCGACGGGGCGGATGTGACCGCGCTCAAGGCTGGTGATACGATTGTGCTGGAGTACAAGGATGTCGTTATTGACACGATCGAAGAGAACAACGGTATCTATAAGATCAACGGCGGCTTTGATGAAGGCGGCTACGATCTTTCTCCCTCTACTGAGAACGAAGGATGCTACTATGAGAGCACGACCGATGACTACGGCGTCTATGAAGAGCTGGGCAGCGCAGAGCTGCCGGTAAGCGCAGACTGCGTGATCAAGGATAGCTCGGATGGTACCGAGAAGCAGCTCACTATGGATGATGTAGCAAGCGATACCGGTTCCTTTGATCAGTTTAACACCACCATCACCGTTTCCGGCGGCGAGATCACCGAAATCACGCGTAGCTACAGACCGTAAGACAGGGACAACAAAAGGTCTCACATATCGTGATATGCTCTCTCCATGAGCAAGGTCATTTTGTAAGACTGCATAAAAATCAAGGCAGCTACCGTCAGTAAGCCGGAAGACTTATTGAGCGGCGGCTGCCGTTTTTTTACAAACGTTATGGCGCTTTGTTGCAGGGCGAAATCAGACAAGGTATATCGTTGAAATATTTGATGAGAGATAGTATAATGAGTATAGGCATTTTGTATATTTCCGGGAGAGTTCCCTGCCGTAATACGACTCATAACAGGAGAATACTATGAGAATAAGATTGAAAAGCTGTGCCGTCATCCTCGTGCTGCTTCCGGGGCTGTTTGGGTGCAGCGCTGACCGCACGGCAAATGCGGCCGAGAGCAGCCAGACAAGTGATGTTATTTATGAAGGCGCTTTTCTGGATAATGACGAAATTACGGATCTGTTCGCTTCGGTGAGAGGCGAAACACCGCCGTTCGACAATGTTACAAAGGATTATCATGTAACGACCGCGTATATGCCGGAGGAACTGCACACCGATTGGTACGGAGAGCCGGTCAGCATCCATATCACGGCCTATGCCGTGCAGGAGGTTGCAATGGAAGATGGCCGGATGACCTCTAACGAGGGTTTCAAGGCGGAGGTTTCCAGCGAAAATGAGGAATTGAACGAATACCTGCAATCGCTGGATAAGAATTACCACATCACCGGCGCATATCAGGACGGCGCACAATATACAGAGTATATAGATTTTTCCGAAGGGGAAGCCATGGATGTATCGCTTACCGGTACATTCGGCGGCTATCGCTCGGACGGCACGATTGATTTGGGAGATGTTCCCCAATGATACTGCTTCTGCTCATCTTTATATTGAGTCTACTTCCGGATACGCTACTATACCTATGGCTTCGCAGCAGAAAAAAAGAGGACACCGCATACCGCGCAATCTGCTCCAGTGCCTTGAAAAGAGGCGCGTTTTTAAGTCTTGTACTTACACTGGTGGTCTCCAGCGCATGTTATATCGTTGAAGTGCTGCTGAGATTATCCGGAGCAGGCGCTGTAACCATTGCAATCTATCACTCCTTTATAGTGTTTGCATTAGCAGAAGAGCTTGTGAAGTATTTCGTACTGAAAAGCGTGCTCTGGAAGAACAGCTATCCGTACTCGTGGCTCGACATCACTTCGCTGATGATAATCGTCGGTACAGGTTTTGGTATGATCGAGGCTGTTTTCTACGCCGCAGGAGCCAACGCCGGAATGATGCTGACGAGGGGCGTTACTGCCATGCATAGCGGATATGGATTTATCATGGGATATTTTATCGGTAAAGGAAGAAAAACCGGCAGGAAAAGAGATACATTTATGGGTATGCTCATTCCGGTTTTACTGCATGGCGCCTATGACTGCGGCCTGAGTGATGAATTAGGACAGATAAGTGACAAATTTGCATATATCTCGCTGGCTTTGGCGGCTGTCTCCATCGTTGTGTTGATTATTGCGATTGTACATGTTCGCAGAGCTGCGAAAAATCCCCGGTATATAGATCCACTGGTCGCTGAAATGCGGCAGTGATTCGTGTAAATTTTACGGTTCTGTCTTTCGTTTTTGAATAGCGTCGAATAACTCGGCAAAAGTGTTATTTTGCCGAGTTATTTACTGCATTCCATCCCGACTTTTAAGAAACGGTATCAGGCAGATAGGAAAAGCGAAGCGCAGACAGAAATGTCTGCGCTTCAGGTTGTAGATAAAATCTGTTTTCATATAGGAACAGCAGCTGCGCGGAAGCGCGCATTAAAAAGCGTTTGCTGCGCAAACGCAAAAAACCGGGGACATGTGCCTCGGTTTTTATACTTTAAGAGGGAGAAAGTTTCCGTATGGGAACTTTCGGACGACTCGTGTTCTGCGCAGTCAGAACACAGATTGTCGGAAAAACGAAGTTTTTCGACAGTCTCAAGCGCAGACAGAAATGTCTGCGCTTTTTATCTCAGAGAAGGCGTATTTCCCTGCATCACTTTCTACGAGAAGACTTCAGCAGCTGGATGCCCACCATAGAACCGAACGCCAACGCTGCAATGGCTCCGATCATCCCGAACGACAGGGATGCAACCGCAAATAACGGCTCCAGTGCCGGGATAAGCAGTACCGCGCTCAGCAGTAGCGAGCCAACAGCAAACGCGCCCAAAAGTGCTTTGTTATTCCAGAACTGACGTTTCAGCAGTACCGGATGTTGTGATTTGCAGCTGAAGCCATGGAACAGCCTGCTCAGGCACAGTACAGCAAATGCCATGGTCTGTCCAGTGGCAGTATCTCCATAGAGCAATCCGAGGTGGAACGCCACAATTGTTGCAGCGGCAATCACTATTCCCTCGATACATACGTCAGTGAGGAATGTCCTAGTCAGGATACCTTCGGCTCTCGGGCGCGGTTTTTCACGCATGACTGCGTCCGTATGCGGCTCCAGACCAAGTGCGATTGCAGGCAGAGAGTCTGTCAGCAGGTTGATAAACAAAAGGTGTACCGCTGCAAAAGGCACTGGCAGTCCCGTTATGGAGGCATACAGCACGGTCAGTATTCCGGCGGTATTGCCGGACAGCAGGAATTGAATGGCTCGTTTGATATTTGCATACACGTTCCGGCCGTTCCTGACCGCCTTGACAATGGTTGCAAAGTTGTCGTCTGTCAGCACCATACCCGCTGCATCCTTTGCGACCTCGGTTCCCGTAATGCCCATAGCTACGCCTATGTCTGCCTGCTTCAATGCAGGAGCATCGTTCACACCGTCGCCGGTCATAGCGACCAGATTACCGCGCTGTTGCCATGCACGCACAATGCGTATCTTATGCTCTGGCGATACACGCGCATAAACGCTGACATGCGGCACAAATTCCGCAAGCTCCGCGTCGCTCATGCTGTCGAGCACGGAACCATCCACGGCCTCCGTACCGGCCTGCAGAATACCGATTTCGCGTGCGATAGCCGCTGCTGTAATCTTATGGTCGCCGGTAATCATGATTGGGCGGATACCGGCACGAATGCACTCTGCTACCGCCGCTTTGGATTCTTTACGCGGCGGATCCATCATAGCGATCAGTCCGAGAAAGGTGAAGCCGTTTTCATCCTCCGGACAGACCTCTGTGCTGCCGACAGGACGAGAGGCAAACGCCAACACACGCAAGCCGTCATTTGCAAACTGTTCGTTTATCTGCTCGATTTTTTCGCGCTCTTCCGCCGTTACCATGCTGCGTTCCAGCAACACATCGACCGCACCCTTTGTGAGCATTGTCAGGCCGTCTGCAAGTTCGTGAACCGTAGACATCATTTTTCGGTCAGAATCGAATGGTATCTCTGCCAGTCGAGGCCATTGTCTGCGGATATCCTCTGCGCTAAAGCCGCTGCTCTGCCCCAAACGCACCAGCGCGGTTTCCGTGGGATCGCCGATCTCCTGCTCTCCGTTGATTGTTGCATCGCTGCATAGCAGAGCTGCTTGCAGCAGCCGCTCCTGCGTCGGATCACGGAAATCTGCATCTTTTGCAGGGATCGTGCTGCCGTTGATATATAACCTTTTTACCGTCATACGGTTTTGAGTTAAGGTGCCGGTTTTATCCGAACAGATTACGGATACGCTGCCCAATCCCTCCACCGCCTGCAAATGGCGGATGACTGCATTTTCTTTCGCCATTTTTCGCGTACCGAAGGACAGCACGATGGTAACAATAGAGCTGAGCGCCTCCGGAATAGCTGCCACCGCCAACGCCACCGCGAACAAAAACGCGCTCATTATATTCTCATGCCGCCACAGCACACTGACAGCAAACAGCACGGCACAAATCGCCAGAATGATGATGGACAGCTTTTTGCCGAACTGATCCAGGCTGACCTGTAGCGGTGTTTTACGCTCATCGGTATTTTTCAGCAGCAGCGCGATCCTGCCCATCTCGGTATTCATACCGGTCGCTGTTACCAGAAACCGGCCGCGCCCATAGGTGACAAAGCTGCCGGAGAACACCATGTTTTTTCGATCTCCCAATGCCGCCGCTCCGCTGAGAACAGCGGTGTCCTTCTCCACAGGCAGGCTTTCTCCGGTGAGCGCACTTTCTGCGCATTTCAGGCTGGCGCATTCCAACAGACGACCGTCCGCGCAGACGGAATCACCTGCTTCCAATACCACAATGTCACCCGGCACGACCTCACGTCCCGGGATCTGCACGACCTGACTGTCCCGTATCACCTTAGCCATCGGTGCGGACATCTGCTTCAGACTGTCCAGCGAGGCGGCGGCTTTGACTGTTTGAACAGTTCCCAGCATGGCATTCATCGTGATGACTGCCAGGATAACGGCCATACTTTCCACATCGCCCATGCAGACCGAAATCATTGCGGCAAGGATCAAAATCAGCACCAGAAAATCACAAAACTGGCTCAGAAAGATACGCAGAACGCTTTTCTGCTTTCCTGTGTGCAGTTCATTGGCACCGTATTTTGCCAAACGGCTCTCTGCTTCTGCCACAGATAACCCGTTTTCACCGCAGTTCTGTTCTAAAAGCAGTTCCGTGCAGGTCTTTTCCCATATCTGCTTTTCCTGTTTCTTCATGCTTGCACGACTCCTTTCGATAGACGCAAAAAGCGAGACTTTTTGCGTCAATGGCTTTACATTGCTGCAAAAAGTCTCGCTATTTCAATCCGTAGCGGAGCCGGGCGGCTCGTATTGACGCAGGCGGATACACAAAGCTGTGTTAGCTACTCCCTTTTGAGGATAGCATACCTGTTTTTCCCTGCATTGTCAACATATACAGGCGTTAAGAACCTGTTACAAAACGGGCTTCTCCCCTCAGCTGCTGAAAATCGCTCCCAGTATCCCTGTGAATTCCTTCCTGTTTGTGGGCTCTACAATAGGCCCTTCGTCAGCGGCTATTTTGCATCAGATGATACCGGTGCTTTTCCTCATACATTTTCGTATCCATTTTTCGTAAGAAGGATTCCGCGTCGTCCTCCGCCGCGAAGGCTGCATATCCCATAGATACGCTCAGCGTAAATAACTCCGCACCCATCGCATTGAAACGGTTGAGATTTTTATGGATCTCCTTCATCACGGCGTGCACCGTGTCTGCGGAGTCGCTTCGCACCAACACGATAAATTCATCACCGGCGTAGCGGATCGCGATGCTGTTATGCTGCATGGACCTGAAGAGGATCTCTCCCATACAGCAGATGGCACGGTCGCCTGTGCTGTGTCCCAAGCAATCGTTTATGCTTTTGAAATCATTGATGTCCATCATGATGCCGTATAAAGGTTCTCTGTTCGTATCCGTCTGCCTTGCAAGGATTCCGTTCATGTACCTCCGATTGAAAAGGCCGGAAAGCTCATCCTTATACAGATTTTCTGCATACGTCTGCATTTGTATAAAAACCAGTGCCATGGCTACGGATAACCATGATGTTGTTATCCCATAGCAGAAAAACTGTATCACGACGCCCACAAGGCATGGTCCCACAAAGTATTGTACCGGGAAAAAACGGCGGTTAAATTCCTGGCCTTTGGAACGGTACACCAGATATACGCTATATGCAAAATAGATTATCAGAGTGATGTATCCCAGCGATGCGCCTACGCCCCTTCGGTATACGTTATTTTCCGATACCTCGAACAATATCCCGACGCCGAATAAATTGCAGACGATCGCTATGATCTCAATAAACCACGGAAGCAATATCATTCCTCTGCTGCGAACGATCCCCACATCATTATGATAAATGCGCAGGTTCACATACAGACACCACAACAGCCCGATACTCACCGTTCCGCAAAAGCAAATGCTGTTGGACAGATAGTTTATCAAACGCCCGAAAACGATCTCCCTTCCGTCTACCATGAAGGAAATCGTTTCAACTAATGCTCCCAGCAGATTCAGCAGAACCATGCCATCGTATATATTATCTTTTGTATGACGACTTTCTCTGTTTTGGCGTCTGCATCTCAAAAGAAACCACATTGACAGTATGGTTATTCCGTTTGCAACCGCTATTTCTTTCAGATCTATCAATTATTTCACCTGCTGGGCTCTCTGTGCGCCGCTGGCCTACGGGCTTTTAGCCGTTATTTTTCCGGTATTCACCAACGCATTGGGAAACCGCCTGCAACACCAGCTTTGTACTCAGCGGCTTTGTGAGATGCTCGTTCATACCGGCCTCTTTCGCTGCAATTCGATCCTCTGCGAAAGCACTGGCCGTCATCGCAATGATCGGGATCTGCTTTGCGTCCGGTCTGTTCAACGCGCGGATGGCTCTGGTCGCCTCATATCCGTTCATGATTGGCATCATAATATCCATCAGAACCGCATCAATCTCAAACGGACGGCTCTTTTCGAACGCCTCGACAGCCTCTCTGCCGTTTACCGCCGCGATGACCTGTGCGCCTTCATCCTCCAGAAGGAATTTTGCAATCTCCATATTCAGCGTATTATCTTCTGCCAGAAGGATCTGAAGGCCCTGTATGGATGCCGCTTCCGTTTCGTCGTCCTCCGTCGATGCGCTGTCAGCCTCGCTCCTGTCGATCTCAAACGGAACGATCACGTCGAAAACAGTGCCTACGCCCTTTTCGCTTTCCACGGAAATGGTGCCGCCCATCCTGCTGATCAGCTTTTTGGTAATCGCCATGCCGAGGCCGGTGCCGCCGTATTGCGAACGCGCCGTTACATTCTCCTGCTCAAACGGTTCAAAAAGATGCTCCTGAAATTCTCTGGACATACCG
>CAVEGP010000022.1:0-26103 GCA_963615155.1 Bacteroides uniformis
AACCAATGACACGGGGATTTTCAGTCCCCTGCTCTACCGACTGAGCTACAGAGGCGCACCGGACGATGATTATTATACCCGAAATTCTGGATTTGTAAAGGGGTAAATTCAAATTTTTTTAAAAAAAGTGAAAAAAGCCCCAAAAGACGTGAAAAAACGCAGGATCATTCCGGTAGACTCAAAGAGCCGAGGCGAAAAGGGACGCAAGCGGGGGGATGAGGAAAACAAAATTTGACTTTATTAACAACCTATGGTTTAATGTTGAGAGAGATAAGTACGGTGCGAAAGCTTCCGGAGCGGGAAGCGTCGGCACTGGGAGGATAATATGGCAAGAAAACAGGAATATGGCAACGAAAGCATTACTTCTTTAAAGGGTGCTGACCGTGTCCGCAAGCGTCCGGCGGTCATTTTTGGCTCGGACGGCGTAGAGGGCTGTGCCCACTCGATTTTTGAGATCGTTTCAAACTCGATCGACGAGGCTCGTGATGGTCATGGCGATACCATCAATGTGACCCGCTGCAGGGACGGCAGTGTCATTGTCGAAGACTTTGGTCGTGGTATGCCAGTGGATTGGAACAATGGCGAAGGTCGCTATAACTGGGAACTGCTGTTCTGTGAGATGTATGCGGGCGGCAAATATGGTGAGGGCGAGGATAACTATGAATTCAGTCTCGGTCTGAATGGTCTGGGTCTGTGCGCCACCCAATATTCATCCGCATGGATGACGGCGGATATCTATCGCGATGGCTTCCACTATCATCTCGACTTTAAAAAGGGGGAGAATATCGGCGGTCTGCAAAAAGAGCCGTACAAAGGGCGCAGGACCGGAAGCATCATCCACTGGAAGCCAGATGACGAGGTTTTTACCGATATCGATGTCCCCGGCAGCTATTATAAAGATGTTCTCCGCCGTCAGGCAGTCGTCAACGCAGGTCTGACCCTGAATTTCACCGATGAAAAGGAAAAAGACCCTGCCACCGGAAAGGCATGGAAGGAAAGCTGGTGCTATGAGCACGGGATCGCCGACTATGTGACCGAAACAGCGGGTGAGGACAGCCTGACGCCGGTATTCAGCTGCGAAAGCGAAGCGTCCGGACGTGACCGTGACGACCAGCCTGAATATAAAGTAAAGATGAGTGCGGCGTTCTGCTTCTCCAACAAGGTTCAGATGCTCGAGTATTACCACAACTCGTCCTGGCTGGAACACGGCGGTAGTCCGGAGCACGCTGTCCGCACCGCCTTTGTTTATCAAATCAACAAATATCTGAAGGACAAGAACCTCTATAAAAAAGGGGAAAGTTCCATCAGCTTTCAGGATGTGCAGGACTGCTTAGTGTATGTATCGTCCAGCTTCTCGACCCGAACCAGCTACGAGAATCAGACTAAAAA
The DNA here is from genome assembly GCA_963615155.1 of Bacteroides uniformis. Classification (GTDB taxonomy): domain Bacteria; phylum Bacillota; class Clostridia; order Oscillospirales; family Ruminococcaceae; genus Faecalibacterium. The sequence continues at coordinate 1,390 of CAVEGP010000022.1, forward strand.
GGCCATTACCAACAAGTTCGTTTCGCAGGCGATGACCGACTTCCTGAAGCATTATCTTGAGGTCTACTTCCTCGAAAAACCGGACGAAGCACAAAAAATTTGCCAGCAGGTGCTTGTCAACAAGCAGAGCCGTGAACACGCTGAAAAGACCCGACAGAGCATCAAAAAGACCCTTTCCACCCAGATCGACCTTGCAAATCGGGTGCAGAAGTTCGTTGACTGCCGCACCAAGGATGCTTCCCGACGGGAGCTGTACATCGTCGAGGGCGATTCGGCTATGGGTGCGGTCAAGACCAGTCGTGACAGTGAGTATCAGGCGATCATGCCCATCCGAGGCAAGATCCTGAACTGCCTGAAAGCGGATTACTCCCGCATTTTCAAGTCGGACGTTATCGTGGATCTCATCAAGGTCATGGGCTGCGGCGTTGAGCTGGGCGGCAAGCACAACAAGGAGCTTGCGACCTTCAATCTGGACAACCTGCGCTTCAACAAGATCGTCATCTGTACCGATGCCGACGTGGACGGCTACCAGATCCGCACCCTCGTCCTGACCATGCTCTATCGTCTGACACCGACCCTCATCAACGAGGGCTATGTCTACATCGCGGAGTCTCCGCTGTACGAAATTACGACCAAAGACCGCACCTATTTTGCTTACACTGAGCCGGAAAAGGCGACCTTCCTTGAGGAGATCGGCGATAAGAAATACACCATCCAGCGGTCGAAAGGTCTGGGCGAGAACGACCCTGAGATGATGTGGCTGACGACCATGAATCCGGAGAGCCGACGACTGATCAAGGTCATGCCGACGGATGTTCTGGAGACGGCTCGGGTGTTCGACATCCTGCTGGGTGACAACCTTGCCGGACGCAAGGAGCATATCGCGGAGCATGGCGCAGAGTATCTGGATGATCTGGATGTGTCTTGATAAAGAGGATAGATAATGGCAAAACGAACAACAAAGAAAAACGCAAAGCCGATTCGTCCCCAGTTGGGCGACGGCGTTGAAATTTTGAATGCGGGCAGTGTGCTGGAAGACCCCATTACCCGCACCCTTGAGACGAACTATATGCCCTATGCGATGAGTGTCATCGTCAGCCGCGCCCTGCCGGAGATCGACGGCTTCAAGCCGGCACACCGCAAGCTTCTGTATACGATGTACGAGATGGGGCTTATCAAGGGAGCAAGAACAAAGTCGGCGAACATCGTCGGCAGTACCATGCACCTGAATCCTCATGGAGATGCGGCGATTTACGATACGATGGTTCGTATGGGACGCGGAAACGAGAGCCTGCTTGTGCCTTATGTGGACAGCAAGGGCAACTTTGGCAAGGCGTACAGCCGAGATATGTCATGCGCCGCTGCCCGCTATACAGAAGCGAAGCTCGAGAGTGTCTGCGAGGAGCTGTTCCGAGACATCGACAAGGAGACGGTCGATTTTGTGCCCAACTACGACGGTACGACCACAGAGCCGACCCTTCTGCCTGTGACCTTCCCGACCATCCTTGCAAACAACACGCTGGGCATCGCAGTTGGTATGGCGTGCAACATCTGCTCCTTCAATCTGGCGGAGCTGTGCGCAACGACGGTCGCTCTGATGAAGGACGAGCATCACGACATCGGCACGACCATGCCTGCGCCGGATTTTGTCGGCGGCGGACAGATCCTCTACGATGAAGCCCAGATGCGGGAAATTTTTGAGAATGGACGGGGCAGTGTCAGAGTTCGGGCAAGATACAATGTTGTGCAGGGTGAGAACATGGTCGAGATCACGCAGATTCCGCCGACGACCACGGTCGAAGCCATTATGGACAAGATCGCCGAGCTGGTAAAGGCGGGTAAGATCAAGGAAATCAGCGACATGCGTGATGAGACCGACCTCAACGGTCTCAAGCTGACCCTCGATCTGAAGCGTGGCGTTGATGCGGACAAGCTGATGGCAAAGCTGTTCAAGACTACGCCGCTGGAAGACAGCTTCAGCTGCAACTTCAACATTCTGGTATCCGGACAGCCTCGTGTTATGGGTGTCCGGGAGATTCTGAAGGAGTGGGCGGCATTCCGCACCGAGTGTGTCCGCCGCCGCACCTACTACGACCTTCACGGCAAGGAAAAGCGGCTGCACCTGTTGCGGGGTCTGGCGGCTATCCTGCTGGATATCGACAAGGCGATCAGGATCATCCGCACCACCGAGGAAGAAACAGAGGTCGTTCCCAACCTGATGATCGGCTTCGGAATCGACGAGGTGCAAGCGGATTATGTGGCGGAGATCAAGCTCCGTCACCTCAACCGAGAATACATCCTCAAGCGGACAAGTGAGATCGAACAGTTGGAAAAGGATATTGCCGACCTGAACGATGTGCTGGAACGCCCTTCCCGCATCCGCCGCATCATCATCAACGAGTTGAACGATGTTGCGAAAAAATACGGCAAGCCCCGCCGCAGTGAGATCTTGTATGACCTGCCCGAGGATGAGGGCACGCAGGAAGAAGAAGTCGTGCCGGACTATCCCGTCACCGTTTTCTTCACCCGTGAGGGTTATTTCAAAAAGATTCCTCCCCAGAGCTTGCGCACTGCCGGTGCGCACAAGCTGAAAGAGGGCGACGAGATCATTCAGCAGGTCGAGACGAGGAACAACGTCGAAGCGTTGTTCTTTACCGACAAACAGCAGATATACAAAGTCCGCCTTGCCGAGCTGGAGGATGGCAAGGTCGCCCAGATGGGCATCTATATCCCGGGTCGGCTGGGAATGGACGAGGGCGAGAACATCCTTTTGATGGTCATTACAGGTGATTATGCGGGCTTTATGTATTTCTTCTTTGCAAGCGGCAAATGCGCGAAGATTCCGCTGTCGTCCTACGCTACCAAGCAGAACCGCCGGAAGCTTCTGAAAGCCTATTGCGACAAAGAGCCGCTGTCCGTGATGCTCTATCGGACCGAGGAGGGCGAGTTTGCCATCCGTACCAGCGCAGGTCGGATGCTGCTAGTCGGCACAGCGCAGATTGCTTCCAAGATGACCCGTGACAGTCAGGGTGTGGCGATCGTGACCTTGAAAAAGAATCAGAAGATCCTCTCGGTCGTTCCGGCGGATACACTGGAGCTTGCGAACCCACACCGTTATCGGGTGCGCAGCCTGCCCGCAGCGGGCGCGCTGATCCGTGCGGAGGATGAGGGAGAGCAGTTGAGTCTGCTATGAGGAAAATTTATGCAGAACATAGATTTGATTTGTGTCGGCAAGCTGAACGCAAAATATTTCGCGGAGGGCGTCGCCGAATATCAGAAGCGGCTGGCGGCCTTTGCGAGCTTCCGCATCATTGAACTGCCGGAAGAAAAAATCGAAGAGAAGAATGCCTCGGATGCTGTTGTGAAAAAAGCCCTCGACAGGGAAGGAAAAGCCATCCTTTCCAATGTCCGGAAAGGGGCAGCCATCGTTGCGATGTGCATCGAGGGAAAGCAGATCTCAAGTGATGAGCTGGCGCAGTTCCTTGCGGATCGCGCCAACAGTGGGGCGGGAGACATCGCTTTCGTCATTGGTTCGTCCCATGGTCTGTCCGATGAAGTGAAAAAAGCGGCGGCACTCAAGTTCAGCATGGGGCGCATCACCATGCCCCACCAGCTGGCACGCCTTGTCCTGACCGAACAGATTTACAGAGCATGTACCATCAACGCCGGCATGAAGTATCATAAGTGAGAGAACAAGGCCCACTCGTTTCCGGAAAATCAGACTTTGTTCGGTCAGCAAATGCAAAACCGGCCTGCCAATGGCTCGCCCTCTGGGAGAGCTGGCTGCGAAGCAGACTGAGAGGGCGAGGACTTTACAACTTCCCTAAAACATGATAAAGTAAGAACATGCGGCAGTCGGGAAAGCTGCCCGAAACGACAGAAACGACACGGCAAGCCAGCCGCGGACGGAAAGGATGTTATTACAATGGAACAGAGCGAAAAGACCCTTGATATGATCGTCAATCTCTGCAAGAACCGTGGTTATGTGTTCCCTGGTTCTGAGATCTACGGCGGTCTTGCGAACAGCTGGGATTACGGTCCTTTAGGCGTGGAATTCAAGAACAACGTCAAGAAAGCATGGCTGAAGAAGTTCGTGCAGGAAAGCCCCTATAACGTCGGCCTGGATGCGGCCATCATCATGAATCCGCAGACATGGGTGACGACCGGCCACGTCTCCAGCTTCTCTGACCCTCTGCTGGACTGCCGCGCCTGCAAAGCCCGTCACCGTGCGGATAAGCTGATCGGTGAGGAGCATCCGGAGGTCAATGTTGACGCAATGAGCTTCGACGAGATGGATGCGTTCATCGCAGAGCATGAGGATATCGTCTGTCCGGTCTGCGGCAAGCACGACTTCACCCCGATCCGTAAGTTCAACCTGATGTTCAAGACTGCCATCGGCGTTACCGAGGACAGCTCTTCCACCTGCTATCTCCGTCCGGAGACGGCGCAGGGTATCTTCGTCAATTTCGCGAACATCCAGCGCACCACCCGCCGCAAGCTGCCGTTCGGCGTCTGTCAGGTTGGCAAGGCATTCCGCAACGAGATCACCCCGGGCAACTTCACCTTCCGTACCCGTGAGTTTGAGCAGATGGAGTGCGAGTTCTTCTGCAAGCCCGGTACGGATCTCGAGTGGTTCGCTTACTGGAAGGATTACTGCGAGAACTGGCTGCTGAGCCTCGGTATCAAGAAGGAGCATCTGCGCCTGCGTGACCACGAGCCTGCGGAGCTGGCGTTCTACAGCCGTGCAACCACCGATATCGAGTATGCCTTCCCGTTCACCGACTGGGGCGAGCTGTGGGGCATCGCAGACCGCACCAACTACGACCTGACCCGTCATCAGGAGGCATCCGGCAAGAGCCTTGAGTACTTCGACTCCGAGACCAACGAGCATTATATCCCGTATGTCATCGAGCCGTCTCTGGGCTGTGACCGTGTGGCTCTGGCCTTCCTGTGCGAGGCTTACGACGAAGAGCATCTGGTCGATGCAAAGGGCAAGGAAGATGTCCGTACCGTCCTGCGCCTGCACCCGGCTCTGGCTCCTTATAAGTGCGCTGTTCTGCCGCTGAGCAAGAAGCTGGGCGAGAAGGCGATGGAGATCCGAAACGAGCTGAGCAAGTACTTCATGGTCGATTATGACGATACCGGTTCGATCGGCAAGCGTTATCGCCGTGAGGATGAGATCGGCACGCCGTACTGCATCACCGTTGACTTTGATACTGTTGGCGATGAGGCGAAGGGCATCGCTGCGGACAACTGCGTTACCGTCCGTGACCGCGACACCATGGAGCAGATCCGTATGCCCATCAACGAGCTGAAGAGCTATATTGAGAGCAAGATCGAGTTCTAAGAGAACTTTTGAAGAGCTGCCGTTTACTTTGCGGCAGCTCTTTTTGCATACTGGACAGAAAATCATGAAACGGATATACTAAAACAAATGCGTGTTTTACACCATGGGAGGTACTACTGTGAAAAACTTTGACGAACTTCTGAAAAAATATGCTGATTTTATTGTCCGTGTAGGTGTGAATCCCCAGCCGGGTCAGACCCTTATCGTCAACTGCTCGCTGGAGGCTGCGCCGTTGGCACGGCTCTGTGTCCGCAGCGCATATGAGGCGGGCGCGCGGGATGTTCTGGTAAACTGGTCGGACAATGCCGTATCCCGCAGCCGGATGGAGCTTGCCAGCGAGGAAGCTCTGACCGATTTCAAGTCGTGGCAGCTGCGCCGCTATCTGGACTATGCCGAGAGCGAGGGCGGTGTCTGCGTTCTGCACCTGCTAGCAGATGATCCCGAGGTTTTTGCTGGTCTGGACGGTGGAAAGATCAGCAGAGTCAATGCTGCCAACCGTAAATTTATGGAACCTTGGCGCAGATACACCATGAACGACCGTGTTCAGTGGTCTATCGCCGCCATGCCGAGCGCATCGTGGGCGAAGAAGATGTTCCCTGAACTGGACGAGGCGGATGCCATTGAAAAGCTGTGGCAGCTCATTTTTGGTGTCTGTCGTGTCACGGGCGGCGACCCAGTCAACGAGTGGAAGGCACATCTTGACCGCCTGACGACCCTGAAGGACAAGATGAATGCGTTTGATCTCGAGAGCGTCCATTTCAAGAGCAGCAACGGCACAGACCTGATCGTGGGTCTGGCAGAGGAAGCCCGCTGGGAGAGTGCGGCAAGCAAGACGGAAAAGGGCGTTGTGTTCCTGCCCAATATCCCGACCGAGGAGGTATTCACCGCACCGCACAAGGACAAGGTGAACGGCATTGTCTACGGAACAAAGCCGTATGTTTTCAACGGTCAGCTCATCAAGGGCTTCCATGTGACCTTTAAAGATGGCAAGGTTGTTGAGCATGGTGCGGTGGAAGGTGTTGATCTGCTGGGTCAGTTGCTGGACACTGATGAGGGCGCACGTCATATTGGAGAGGTCGCTCTTGTTCCGGCGTCCAGCCCCATCAACCGGAGCGGCGCGCTGTTTTACAACACCCTGTTCGATGAGAACGCTGCCTGCCATATCGCATTTGGCGCAAGCTATCCCGGCACTACCGTGGGCGGCACCGACCTGACGAAAGAGCAGCTGCTCGACCGTGGCATGAATCAGTCCTCTCTGCATGAGGATGTCATGATCGGCGCGGAGGACAGTGCGATCACCGGCAAATGCCGTGATGGCCGCACCGTCGAGCTGTTTAGAAATGGAGTGTGGGTACTCTGAACCTGACGGAGAGATTTTAGTTTTTTCTCAAAAAAGCTTGCATATTTCGCCGGAGTATGTTATATTCTAATTGTACGTTATAACTTTTACTGGAAAGTGGGCCGCAAGGTCCGCTTTTCTTGTTTGTTTGGAGGTTTTTATGGCGAAACAGTCTGGCGGCAATACCGCCCAGAGAGTCGAGAAGCTTGTTCGCCCCGTTGTGGAGGGCATGGGTCTGCGCCTGTGGGATGTTGTCTTTGAAAAGGAAGGACCGGACTGGTATCTCCGTGTCCTCATCGACAAAGCGGACGGCTCCACCATGGATACCGACACCTGCGCCGATGTCTCTCACGCCCTCGACCCCATTCTGGATGAGGAAGATCCCATCGAACAGAGCTACTACCTCGAAGTCGGCAGTCCGGGTCTGGGTCGCAAGCTGACCCGTCCGGAGCACTATGAAGCGGTCAAGGGGCAGAAGATCTCGGTTCGGCTTTTCCGCCCGAACGAGAATGGCGTGAAAGAGTTTACGGGCATTCTGAACGACCGTGAAGGGAACACTGTCACGGTGGAGACGGAAAACGGCAGGGTGAATTTTGAAGTGAGCACGGCAAGCAATGTGCGCCTGTGTGACGACGAAGACTTGTTTGATTGACACGATATTGAAAAAGAGAAAAATAGGAGGAACCTGAAAAAATGGCAAACAATGATTTTTTTGAAGCTCTCTCCATGCTGGAGCAGGAGCGCGGCATCACCGCGGAATACCTCATCGATAAGATCAAGGCAGCGATTGTGATCGCTGTCAAGAAGAACTATGAGGTCGAGGACGACAATGTTATGGTCGAGATCGACCCCGCCACCGGAAAGTTCAATGTCGCTCTGGTGCAGGACGTTGTGGCGGATGAGGATTGGTACGACGAGCACACCCAGATCGGCGAGACCGAGGCACAGCACATCCGCAAGACCTACAAGGCAGGCGACCGGATGATCACCCCGCTCAAAACCAAGGACTTCGGCCGCATCGCTGCTCAGACTGCAAAGCATGTCATCCGTCAGGGCATCCGCGAGGCAGAGCGCAGCCAGCAGCTGAGCGAGATCCAGAGCCGCGCGCACGACATCGTGCAGGCGACAGTCACCCGCGTCGATCCGGAAAAGGGTGTCGTTGCTCTGGATCTGGGCAAGGGCGGAGAAGCCATCCTGCCCCGCAACGAGCAGGTCCCCGGCGAAGTTTACACCGAAGGTCAGATGCTTCAGGTCTATGTTGTTGACGTTGTCAGCGGCGACCGTGGTCCGCGCGTTATGATCAGCCGCACCCACCCGGGTCTCGTCAAGCGTCTGTTCGAGCTGGAAGTCCCTGAGATCTACGATGGCACGGTCGAGGTCAAGGCTATCAGCCGCGAGGCTGGCGCACGCACCAAGATGGCTGTCTGGTCGAAGGACGCAAACGTCAACCCCGTTTCGGCTTGCATTGGACCGCACGGCGATCGCGTCGCCGCTGTCGTCGAGAAGCTGGGCGGTGAGAAGATCGACATCGTGAAATGGAGCGAGGATATCACCGAGTTCATTTCCGCAGCTCTCAGTCCGGCAAAGGTCGTCAAGGTCGAGCTGCTGCCCGGCGAGACCCGTTCCTGCCGCGTCACGGTTCCTGATCAGCAGCTCAGCCTTGCGATCGGCAACAAGGGTCAGAACGCTCGCCTGTGCGCACGCCTGACCGGCTACAACATCGACATCCGCCCCGAGAGTGGTTACTACGGCGAGGACGAATCCAAGAAGGAAGAGCCGAAGGCTGAGGAGAACGCAGCAGAATAATTGCTGCCGGATGACCGCCGAAGGAGGGAAATCGGATGGCACAAAAAAAGATCCCTGCGCGCCAGTGCATCGGCTGCATGACGAGCCGCCCCAAAAAGGAGCTGGTGCGTGTGGTGCGCGCGCCAAGCGGAGAGATCAGCATCGACCCCGTGGGCAAAAAGCCGGGGCGTGGCGCATATCTCTGCCCAGACTCCGCCTGTCTGGTCAAGGCAAAAAAGAAGAAGGCGTTGGAACGCTGCTTTGAGCAGCCGATTCCCGCTGAGATCTACGATGCGCTGGCGGTTCAACTGGCCGACATCGAAAAGGAGGCTGGGGAAGTTGGCAAAGAATAAAAAAAATGTGTCTGAAAAACCGGCGCTTCCGCCGGAGGAGGCACTGTTTCAGGCTGTCAGTCTCTGCCGCAAGGCAGGCGCGCTGACGATGGGCTTCGACGCTGTTGAGGATTCCGTCGTCAAGGGCAAGGCGTGGATCGTCATGACTGCGTCGGATGCCAGCGCAAAGACGGTGCAGCGTCTGAAGTATTCGGTCGGCGACCTTGTGGATGTTATCACGATGCCGCTGACACAGGATCGGCTGGCAGACGTCAGCCGAAAGCCGGTCGCAGTCTATGCTGTGACCGACCGTAACCTCGCAAAGCTCTGCTTTGACCGCCTGAGCGACTGCGGAGCAATCAAAAATGAGGAGGATATGAGCGAATGATCGTAAAATATAAAGTAAGCGATTTGGCAAAAGACCTGAATGTCTCTTCCAAGAAGGTTCTGGATGAGTTGGCTGCGATGGGCAGCACCGGAAAGAAGAACAGCTCCACGCTGGAAGAGAACGAGCTGAACTACCTGCTGGAGAAGTTCAGCAAGGACAACAGCGAGAAAGACCTGTCCGCCTTCCTGAACAGCGCAAAGCAGCCCAAGGAAGAGCCGAAGGCAAAGGCTGAGAATAACAACAATAAGAAAGCCGACAAGAAACCTGAGAACAAGGCTGCCAGGGCAGAGCAGAAGCAGGACAAGAAGCCTGCGGTGCAGAACCAGCCCAAGAACAACAACGGCAATAATAACAACAACAACAATAAGCACGGCGACAAGAAGAACGAGCAGCACAAGAAGCGTGAGGAAAAGACTGTTTCCCTCAGCGAGCTGGCGCGTGAGACGGGTGCGAAGGCAACGGCTGCTCCCGCACAGTCTGTCTCTGTCCGCCGTGAGGACAATCAGGTGACGGTCGATACCCGTACCGTTGATATGAACGTGGATCGCTTTGATGCCCGTTACGACGATCTCGCTTCCACCAAGAACACCGAGAACCGCCGCAAGCCGACCCCGCAGGGCAACAAGCAGAAGTTTACCCAGCGCGGTCAGCGTCAGCGTCAGCAGTTCCAGAAGGGCAAGCGTGAGACCGAGTTCGAGCGTCTCCAGCGCATCCAGTTGGAAAAGGCACGCAACGCTCAGCTGAAGGTCCTGATCCCCGATGAGATCACGGTCGGCGAGCTGGCTGCCCGTCTGAAGCAGCAGGCTGGCAAGGTCATTGCGAAGTTCATGCAGATGGGCGAGATGCACGCCATCAACGATGTGATCGATTTCGACACCGCGTCTCTGCTGGCTGAAGAGTTCCACGCAAAGGTCGAGCATGAGGTTCATGTTACCATCGAGGAGCGTCTGTTCGATCAGGAAGAGGATTCGGAAGAGAATCTCGTTGAGCGTCCGCCGGTCGTTTGCGTCATGGGTCACGTTGACCACGGCAAGACCAGTATTCTGGATGCGATTCGCAAGACCAACGTCACTGCAGGCGAGGCAGGCGGCATCACGCAGGCCATCGGCGCATATCAGGTCAAGATCAACGATAGCGTCATCACATTCCTCGATACCCCGGGTCATGAGGCGTTCACATCGATGCGTGCCCGCGGCGCGAACATGACCGATATCGCGGTTCTGGTCGTTGCTGCGGACGACGGCATCATGCCCCAGACGGTCGAGTCCATCAACCATGCCAAGGCTGCAAACGTCAAGGTCATCGTTGCGATGAACAAGATGGATAAGCCCACCGCAAATCCGGAAAAGGTCATGGAGGGTCTGACGAAGTACGGTCTGATCACCGAGGACTGGGGCGGCGACGTTGCCTGCATTCCGGTCTCCGCTCTGACAGGTATGGGTATCAATGATCTGCTGGAGCGCATCGCTCTGGAAGCCGAGGTCATGGAGCTGAAGGCGAACCCGAACCGCCGCGCAAAGGGCGCAGTCGTCGAGGCTCGTCTGGACAAGGGTCAGGGACCCATCGCGACCATTCTGGTTCAGAACGGTACGCTGCACTCCGGTGACGTCATCATTGCTGGTACTGCCGTTGGTCGTGTCCGTACCATGCGCAGTGATAAGGGACAGCTCATCGAGTCTGCCGGTCCGTCCACTCCGGTCGAGATCACCGGTCTGACCGCTGTTCCCGAGGCAGGCGACCTGTTTGAGGCAGTCGCGGACGAGCGTCTGGCTCGTGAGCTGGCAGAGCAGCGCACCGCTGCCGCCAAGGAGAAGCAGTTCTCCTCCTTCCAGAAGGTCACTCTGGATAATCTGTTCAGCCAGATGGCACAGAACGACATGAAGGAGCTGGCGATCGTCGTCAAGGCAGATGTTCAGGGTTCTGCCGAGGCAGTCAAGCAGAGTCTCGAGAAGATCTCCAACGATGAGGTTCGGGTTCGGGTCATTCATGCAGGCGTCGGCGCGGTCAGCAAGTCCGACGTCGATCTGGCGGATGCGTCCAACGCCATCATCATCGGCTTCAATGTCCGTCCGGACAATGTCGCCAAGGAGGAGGCTGCCGCAACCAATGTTGAGATGCGTATGTATCGTGTCATTTATGACGCCATCAACGATGTCACCGACGCTATGAAGGGCATGCTTGCACCGAAGTTCCGTGAGGTCTCTCTGGGCGAGCTGCAGGTTCGTCAGGTCTATAAGATCTCCAACGTCGGTACGGTTGCGGGCTGCCGTGTTACCAGCGGCAAGATCACCCGTGACAGCAAGGTGCGTGTCGTCCGTGACGGCATTGTGCTGGCTGAGGACGAGATCGCATCCCTGAAGCGTTTCAAGGACGACGCCAAGGAGGTCGCCGAAGGCTACGAGTGCGGCGTTACGCTGGCAAAGTTCGCGGACGTCAAGGAAGGCGACGTCTACGAGGCCTTCAAGATGGAAGAATACAGAGATTGAGTGAATTAACCTCTCCGTCAATGCTTCGCATTGCCACCTCTCCTGATAGGAGAGGGCTTGGCAGCCGATTGAACTTCATCTATCTGCCAAGGGTTCCCCTCAATAGAGGAGCTGTCGAGCGGATGCGAGACTGAGAGGTTTGCTTTTAAGGAGAAACTATGTCTCAAAAAAATATGGGGCGTCTGGCACAGGATATGAAGCGTGAGCTGATCGCCATCATCGGACGGCTGAAAGACCCGCGTCTTGAAGGCGGTCTGCTGACTGTGACCCGTCTGGACGTGACGCCCGACCTCGATGTTGCCAAGGTCTATGTCAGCGTGATGGGTCGTGAGGATGGCGCAAAACCCGCAATCGAGGCATTGAACCGTGCCGCAGGTCATGTGCGCACCGAGGTCAGCAAGAAAATGCACATCCGCAAGGCTCCCCGCTTCCTCTTTATCGAGGATGATGGCGCAGCCTACGCAGCGCATATCAACGAGCTGCTTCGTGAGCTGAATGTAAACGGCGATGCGGACTCGGTATCGTCGGAAACTGAGGAATGAGATCAGCCTGCGGAAAGGATGGATTCATGGGATGACAGAACGATTGAATGTCCAGCAGATGGCTCAGCGGCTGTGTGCGGCGGATGACATCCTGATTCTGTGCCACAAAAATCCGGACGGAGACACCATCGGCTGCGCCAGCGCGCTCTGCTACGCTTTGGAAGCGTTGGATAAAAACGCGGCAGTGCTCTGCTCCGACCCGATTCCGGAGCGGTATTCCTATACCGCTGCCCGGATATTCAAAAATGATTTTGAACCGAAAACGATCATTGCGGTGGACGTTGCCAGCATTCAGCTTTTTGGAGAGAACAATGGGGTGCCGAAGTATACCCGCCATGTTGATCTCTGTATCGACCATCACGCAGGCAACAGTGGCTATGCGGACTTCACTCTGCTGGACGGCAGCGCGGCAGCGGCGGCAGAGCTGCTGTACGAGGTCATTCTGGCGATGGGCGTCAGCCTGTCCGCCCAGATCGCAAACTGCCTGTACACGGGCATCTCGACGGATACCGGATGCTTCAAGTTCTCATCCACGACGGCAAAGACCCATCTCATTGCGGCAAAGCTTATTGAGGCGGGCGCACAGCTCGAGGAGTTGAATACCCGTCTGTTTGACACGAAGCCCCGAGAGCGGATGGAGGCGGAGCGCATCGCGCGGAATCATCTGGAATATCATCTGGATGGTCGCTGCGCGCTTATCTATCTGACCCGCGATGAGATCGAAAAGAGCGGGGTTGACCCTGCCGATCTTGAGGAGCTGACGGGACTGCCCGTCAGCATCGAGGGGGTGCAGGTCGGTCTGACCCTTCGTCAGCAGCCCGGTGGAAGCTATCGGATCAGCGTCCGGACCGCCAAAGGCGTGGACGCTTGCGCCATTGCCCGTCGGCTGGGCGGCGGCGGACACAATCGCGCTGCCGGCTGTGAGCTTCTGGGCAACCTGGACAATGCCAAGAGTGCGATCCTGGCTGAGGTCGAGACCGAGCTGGATCGGGAGCAGCCGCAGGAGGGTGTATGATGCAGGGGATCCTTATCGTAGATAAACCCACGGATTGGACGAGCTTCGACGTGATTGCGAAGCTGCGCGGCATTCTCGGAACACGGAAGCTGGGACACAGTGGAACGCTCGACCCGATGGCGACCGGTGTTCTGCCAGTGTTCTGCGGCGGCGCAAGCAAGGCGGTCGATCTGCAGCTCGACCACACCAAAGCCTATCGCGCGACCCTGAAGCTGGGCCAAAGGACGGACACGGGCGATATCACCGGAACGGTGCTGGAAACAGCTCCCATCACGGTGGGCGAAGCCGAAGTGAAAGCCATTCTGCCCCGTTTTATCGGGGTGCAGATGCAGATCCCGCCCATGTATTCGGCGGTCAAGATCAACGGGCAGCCACTCTATAAAATGGCGCGTCAGGGCATTGAGGTGGAGCGGAAGGCTCGCCCCATCGAGATTCTGAGCATTGAATATAACGGAAGTCCGGCGGAACATGAGTACGAGCTGACGGTTCGCTGCTCCAAGGGTACGTATATCCGTGTTCTACTGGAGGATATCGCCGAGGCTCTGGGGCAGAAAGGCACGATGAGTGCGCTGCGCAGAATAGCCGCAGGCGTTTACACCGAGACCGATGCCCATACGCTGGAGGAGATCCAGAGAGCAAAGGACGCAGGAACGCTGGAAGGCCTGCTGCTTCCGGTGGAGAGCGTCTTTGAGTCCCTGCCGCTTCTGGTGGTGGACAACCGGGTGGAAACGCACTTGTACAACGGATGCCCGACCAGCCACTATCCGGCGGCGGATGGACGCTATCGGGTGCGGAACGCCGATGGTACGTTCCTCGGTCTGGCAAATGTTGTGCAAGGCGTGCTCAAGGTCGAAAAGCTCTTTGCCGAACGAAATTAAAAAGGAAATATGCCAATGCAGATCTATTCACAGCTTGCTCCGCTTTCGCTGGGCGAAGCGGACGGTACAGCCGTTGCGATGGGATTCTTCGACGGCATCCACATCGGTCACCGAGCTGTCATCGAGGGAGCTGTCGATTGGGCGAAAGCCCACGGCGCGTCTCCGGCGGTGTTCACATTCCGGCTGCCAGCCGACAACAAAATGAAGGGCAAGCGTCTCCTTTCTACCGCAGACAAGCACGCCCTGATCGAAAGTCTGGGTGTGGAGCATTATCTCTGTCCGGATTTTGAGGAGATCAAAGCCATGACGCCCGAGCAGTTCGTGCTGGGCATCGTCCGTGACTGTCAGGCACGGGCATTGTTCTGCGGCGAGAACTTCACCTTCGGCGCAAAGGCAGCGGGCAACCCCGACCTTCTGCGTCGTCTGTGTGAGCCGCTGGGCGTGGAGGTTGTCGTTGTGCCAATGACTCAGTTTGAGGAGAAGCCGGTTTCGTCTACCCGTATCCGTACTGCGTTGGAGGGCGGCGATATTCCGGCGGCAAACGCCATGCTGGGGATGCCCTATGCCATCCGGTTCGCGGTACAGCATGGGCAGGGGCTGGGTCACACGCTGGGTGTGCCGACCATCAACCAGCTCTATCCGGAGGGGTTTCAGCTGCCACGGTTCGGCATCTATATCACACGGACGAAGATTGGGGATCAATGGTATCCCTCGGCTACCGGTCTCGGAACACGACCGACCGTCAACGATGATACGTCCAAAGTGACCTGCGAGACCTTCATCCCGGGCTTCTCAGGCGACCTCTATGGTAAAGACCCGGTTGTTGAGTTCTACGCCTATCTCAGTCCGAGCAAAAAGTTTGACTCGCTGGACGAGCTTCGCAGCTGCATCAATCATGCGGCAAAGCGGGCGCAGGAATATTTCAGATGACGCAGTCCTGAATCAATAAAAAGTCCTTCATCGCTTCGGGAAAATCCAGCGATGAAGGACTTTTTGCGTATTCAGAGACCGGTCAGCAGGCAGTATCTCCGAAAAAGGGTGCGACGAATAAGTAAACAAAAAAGAAACACCCCGCCCTCGGAAGAACTTGAAAAGTATCTTCTAAGGACGGGGTGTGCTGTTATTTCCACAAGCTCACATTCTGATAATGCTCATCAATCGGTTCACTGAACCAGCGACCATTGAGGACATTTTGGATGACGGCGGACTTGAGGGTGGAGGAGATGGTGGTATCAGCATCCATTGCGGCGAGGATGGCGGAGTCGGTGGTGGAGGTATCTTTGACTTCGGCATAGAACGTGGAAGCGTCCGCGTCGAGGGTCATGGTCTGGCGGGTATCGGCAGTCCATGCAGACCAAGTGGGGAGGGACGACAGCGGATTTTTCAGCTTGCCGTTCGGGTCGCCGCAGGCGAGGAAGTTTTTGAGATAGGCGTTGAACTGCTTTGCCATCGCCTGATAGCCGCTGTTGGTGAAATCAGCGTAAAGGCTGAACGGATTTTCACGGGAGAGCATTGGCAGAAAAACGCCATGGAACGACCCGAGCGGGGGCAGGGGGGTACGGCTGCTGTCAGAGCCGTACTCGACCTGACAGCAATAGACCGGGGCGTCGGACAGCGGCGCAATGGTCTCCGCGCTGGCTTCTGTGTTGAAGTGGCGGTAGAATTCTGAGCCATAGCGGGAAGCGAACTGCCGTGCGGCGTTCAACTCGTCAGAGGAATAAGAGGCGGCATCATCACCAGTAAAGTAAGGGTCGGAGAGGGCACACGCACTGAACTCAGTTACTCCCGTCAGCAGCAAAAGCGGCACACGGTTGAGCGTTCCGGCGGCAAAGCCTGCTTTGGGGAGAACGACATCGTCCTTGTAGAGATGGGGGAAGCTGCTCATCCGGATGGCGGCATTCGTCATTTGAGAGCAGAGACGGGACGGCTCGATGCTGTACAGCCATTCACGAACGGATTCATCCGGTGTGAGCAGCCATGCAAAGGCGTCATTTTCGTCGGAAAAACGACCGTCCTCGACGACCAACGGCGCAAGGGCGGAAGCAATCTGGCGTGCGCCGGCAGTTTCCTCCGAGAAGGTGATGCCGCCGGAAAACGAGATGGCTTTCTGAAAACGGTCGGCGAACAGCGGACTGTTCAGGCAAGCCATAACGTCCCGTCCGCCTGCCGAAAAGCCGGAAAGAGTGATGTTGGACGGATCGCCACCGAAAGCCGCAATGTTGTCGCGCACCCAGTCCAGAGCCTTGGCGATGTCGAGAAGAGCGAAGTTTCCGGTCGCCTCGCCGCCGGAGCAGAGGGCGGGCAGGCAGTTGAAGCCGAACAGTCCGAGACGGTAGTTGACCGATACGAAAACGCAGTCATCGTTCTCCACAAGGTCGCCGCCCGGAAGCTCACGGGAGCTTCCTGTCTGGTTGTTGCCGCCATGAAGGTAGACCAGAACCGGACGCTTGCGGGCAGAGGAAACGGAATAGACGTCCAGTCGGAGACAGTCCTCCGAACCGATGGGGCAGTTGGAAAATTGATAGGCGACGGGAGCGGGGGAGGCGCAGTTGAGCACGTCTGTCCAACAAGCGGGGGTGAGCGGCTCAGACCAGCGAGCCTCCCCGACCGGCGCGGCGGCATAGGGAATGCCGTACCAGACCAGGTGTGCGTTCTCCTGCTTGCCCTGCACCGAACCGTACTGGGTCGTACAGAGGGTGGAGAGAACGCTGTTTTCTTCGGGGAAAGCGGCATCTGCGGGCAGATTCAGCGCGGCAGCGGCGGCAGTGACCGCACCGCCCTTCAGGAAGCTTCGGCGGGAGATGTTTTTCATGGTAAGACCTCTTTTTTCATGGATGACCCTCTCAGGCGGCTGCGCAGATAGCTTTCCGGAAAGGGTGGGTGCAGAAGAACTAAATGATCACGTTCAAGTATAACAGATGTACCTCGGATTGCAACGCCGCGGAAATGGAAAATTGTAAAAATTTTTCTTGCTTTTTACGTTGGTTTCTGGTATACTAACCCTGTTACCGCAACACGGGGCTGGGAGTATGCCCGATCGGGAGTACCGCGTTCCCACTGCTGTGCTGACGGCAAATAAATTTTATAAAGAGGTACTGTACTATGAACAAGCAGGAAGTTATGGCCAAAGTCGCTCTGACCGAGAAGGACACTGGCTCCCCCGAGGTTCAGGTCGCTCTGCTGACCGCTCACATCAATGAGCTGAACGAGCACCTGAAGAAGAACCCGAACGATCATCACAGCCGTCGTGGTCTGATGAAGATGGTTGGCCGCCGCCGCAATCTGCTGGCCTACCTCCAGAAGAAGGACGTCGAGCGTTACCGTGCTCTGATCGCAACTCTGGGTCTGCGTAAGTAATAGAAAACAGAGGGCAGGTACCGCACGGTATCTGCCCTTTGCTCTTTTTTCGGAACAATAGGTCGCTGCTGTGTATCGCAGCAGTAAATCGAACGCCTGTGCGGAGGTATGGACGCTGGATTTATTGCTCTGATGCGCGGCGGGCAGCCTCTTGGAAGAATATAAAACTGCTAAAAAGGACAAAGGAGGCAATTCTATGGCAATCGAATTCGGTTCCCGCAAAGAGACCTTTGAAAACTTCAAGGTTTACGAGACCCAACTGGCAGGTCGCCCGTTCAAGGCCGAGATGGGCAAGATGTGCGGCTTGTCCAATGCCAGCACGCTCATCCGTTATGGTGAGACCTGCGTGATGTGCAACGTCGTAATGAGCCCCAAGCCCCGTGAGGGTGTCGATTTCTTCCCCCTGAATGTGGAGTATGAGGAAAAGCTCTACGCCGCAGGGCGCATCCCCGGCAGCTTTATGCGCCGTGAGGGTCGCCCCGGCGAGCGCGCTATCCTGACCAGCCGTGTTGTGGATCGCCCCATGCGCCCGCTGTTCCCCAAGGAAATGCGGAACGATGTCTGCATCACCATGACCGTCATGAGCCTTGATCCGGATTGCAGCCCCGAGATCGCCGGAATGATCGGCGCGTCTCTGGTGACTGCCGTTTCCGAGATCCCTTGGAACGGGCCCATCGGCGGTGTGCAGGTCGGTCTGGTGGACGGCGAGATCGTCCTCAATCCGACACAGGCACAGCGTCAGAAGAGCGACCTTGCTCTGACGGTCGCCGCAACGATGGACAAGATCGTCATGATCGAAGCTGGCGCAAACGAAGTGGATGAGGACACCATGCTCAATGCCATCAAGGCAGCGCATGTCGAGATCAAAAAGATCATCGAGTTCATCAACGGTATTGTCGCTGAGCGTGGCAAACCGAAGATCGACTTCCAGGTGGTCGGTCTGGATATGGATGTGTTCCACGCCATCAAGGAGAAGTATCTGGACGACTTCAAGGCGGCAATGGACACCGACGATAAGAATGTTCGTGACGCAGCTCTGCTGCCCATCATGGATAAGATCGCCGAGGAATATCCTGACCTGAGCGAGGCTGATCTTGACCTTGTCAGCTACAAGATGCAGAAATATGTCGTTCGCCGCTGGCTGCTGGATGAAGGCAAGCGTGTCGATGGTCGAGGCATCAACGAGATCCGTCCGCTGGCTGCCGAGGTCGGCATCCTGCCCCGTGTCCATGGCTCCGGTATGTTCACCCGTGGTCAGACGCAGGTCCTCACCACCTGCACGCTGGGCGGCACCAAGGACAATCAGTTGATGGATGACCTGACCGACGAGCAGACCAAGCGTTACATCCACCACTACAATTTCCCGCCGTACTCGGTCGGTGAGGCACGCGCACCACGCAGCCCGGGACGTCGTGAGATCGGTCACGGCGCACTGGCAGAGCGTGCTCTGATCCCCGTTCTGCCCTCTCTGGAAGAGTTTCCGTACACCATTCGCTGTGTCTCTGAAGTCCTCAGCTCCAATGGCTCGACTTCTCAGGCTTCTATCTGCGGCTCTACGCTGGCTCTGATGGACGCAGGCGTTCCCATCAAAGCACCCGTTGCCGGCATCTCCTGCGGTCTTATCACTGAGGGAGACCGCTGGATGACTATGCTGGACATTCAGGGCGTTGAGGATTTCCACGGCGATATGGACTTCAAGGTCGGCGGTACCCGTAAAGGCATCACGGCGATCCAGATGGACATCAAGATCGACGGTCTGACCTATGACATCATCGCCGAGGCATTCGAGAAGTGCCGCAAGGGTCGTCTGTACATCCTCGATGAGATCATCAAGCCGGTCATCGCCGAGCCTCGTGCAGAGCTGAGCCGCTGGGCACCCAAGATGTTCAGCATGATGATCCCGACCGATAAGATCAAGGACGTGATCGGTAAGGGCGGCAAGGTCATTCAGGACATCTGCGCGACCTGCAACTGCAAGATCGATGTGCAGGAGGACGGTCATGTGTTCGTTTCCGCGGTCGATCAGGAGGACGCAAAGCGTGCCATCTTCACCATCAAGACCATCGTGGAAGATCCCGAGATCGGTGCGATCTACAAGGGCAAAGTTACCCGTCTGATGAACTTCGGCGCATTTGTTGAAATCGCGCCGGGCAAGGAGGGACTTGTCCACATCTCCAAGCTGGACACCAAGCGTGTCGAGCGTGTGGAGGATGTGGTCGCTGTGGGCGACGCCATCGTCGTCAAGGTCACCGATATCGACCAGCAGGGTCGTATCAACCTGAGCCGCCGCGACGCCATCATCGCTCTCGAGGCAAAGAAAAACGCACAGCAGCAGTGACTTTTTCGCCGCTGACATAAACATAATCAGATAAGAAGCTCCCGCTCGTTTCGTTTGAAATGGGCGGGAGTTTTGTCGTAACTTTGTGAAAACAAAAGTCGCGTCCTTGCTGTTCGGGGCGGTGTATGTTAAACTGAAGAAAACTGGAACTCTGCGCCCATTGGCGCAAAACCTTGGAGGATAAAACATTGAAGCGTTCAACATTTATCCGCGGAAGCGTGGCATTTGTTCTGGCAACGGTGCTGTTTGGCGAGACATCACAGACGGTATTCGCCGGATCGCCCGAAGCGTCCGAATCGTTGGAAGAGGCTGTTGCGCCTGCAACGACCATCGGCGGCGCAAACACGGTTCTCATCCCGGTGGAAGAGGAAAATTGCCTGAGCTGGTTGTTGGGTCTTTTCGGAAGCAATATCACCATGCCCTATCTGAACATCAAGGGACAGGGCTTGAAGAAGAACGTCACTCTGAACCTTGTGGATTGTCTGGTTGGTATCACCTATACGGAGCTCGGCTCGATCGGCAGTTTTGTCAGCGCGTCGGCGGCACAGCAGGCGTGGAAGGCACAGGCAGTTGCGATCCATTCCTATCTGGAGTACCATAAACAGTATGGCTCTTCAGCCAATGCGCTGATCTACACGCCGGTCGATCAGATCCCGTCCTCGGCTCGTTCCGCCATCGAAAGAGCAGTGGAATCGGTCAAGAATGAGATCCTGACCTGCAACGGCAGTGTCATAAGCGCAGTGTGGTCGGCCAGCGCAGGCTATAACACCCAGACCGGAAAATACGGAAGCTGCTCAAGTTTGGATGCATGGGGGACGGAGGTTCCCTATCTGCAAAGCGTCGAAAGCCCTTATGAAGAGCAGTACCACAACAAAATGCAGCGTATCATAGGCAAGGATTATACCTATGTTGAATACACGGACAGCCGCACCGGAGAGGCATACCAGAGCGCGGATACCACCCATAAGGATCTGGGCGGCTTTGTCCAGTACAATACATTTGTGTCAAACGGCAGAAGCTACCGCTATATCAGCCAGTTCGTCAGCTCACGCTATTGTTTTGATTTCGGCGCGGATGCCAACGGGACACCAGCCATGACCTACTATGGATACGGTCACGGCGTCGGTATGAGTCAATGCGGCGCGGTCGGCTATGCGGAGGAAAAGGGATGGAGCTATAAGAAGATCCTGAAGCACTATTATGAAGGCGTTTCCATCAGCAGGGCGAAGAGCGGCGGTCTGTTTGGATGGCTATTTGGCGGCTGAGACAAAATCAACGCTGGAAAGCAAAAGGAATTCCATAAAATCGCTTTTCAAACGGGGCGAGATTTGGTATACTATACACGTTTGTAAAATTGTTGATGGTGGAGTATTGTCCGTCGGAGTGGAGAGATCGAAATGCAGTTGGATAAGGAAAAGGAACTCAAGCAGGAACGGGAACGCTGCCGTCTGCTGGCGCATCAGGTCGCGCGAGAGGTCGCACCCGGTACGGTGACGCTGGTGGGGCAGAGCGAACCGATGAAAGCTGCGCTCAGGGAGGAAAAGTTCATCTTTGCGTCCGAAGGGGAAACGGCAGATCTTCTGATCGTCATGGATCCGGAGCCGGAAAAGCTGACCGAGATGGACAGCGAGAAAATACTTGTGTATGCGTCCCGTGCGGAGAATCTGGCTTCCTGTGCGAAGAAGCTGGCGGAGCAGGGCTTTTACCGGAGCTTCCGCTGGAAGTGCCGTGACCGTACTGTGGCAGAC
Organism: Bacteroides uniformis; assembly: GCA_963615155.1. Classification (GTDB taxonomy): domain Bacteria; phylum Bacillota; class Clostridia; order Oscillospirales; family Ruminococcaceae; genus Faecalibacterium. The sequence continues at coordinate 22,945 of CAVEGP010000022.1, forward strand.
GCGTTGTTCTGCCGACAGAAGGAAGAACCGGATACGGTCGATATGATCGACGGCTACGAACAGGAGTTCGCCCGCCTGCATGACCAGACCTTGCGTGCCGAGAGGGTCAGCACCGACACGGTGATGACCATTGAGCGTCTGCGCAGTGATCTTGCGCTCAGCCGCAGCCATGAGCAGCAGTTGGAGACGACCCTGAACAATGTCACCAACTCGACCTTCTGGAAAATCACATGGCCGATGCGGTATGTCGTCAGCAAGAGCCGTCAGATCTGGCACACCTTCCCGCTCTTTGTGTTCTTTGCGACCCTGCATGAGATCGGCATTTCCGGTGTTATGGAGCAGGCGAAAGCCCGCCGAGAATACGGCAAGCTCTTCCCGGGCAAGGTTATGCCCGCCGACTGCTTTGCCACGCCGGAGTTGCTGGTGAAGCAGGCAGGAAGTCAGCCGAACGGACCGAAGATCAGCATCGTTGTGCCGTTGTACAACACCCCGCAGAACTTTCTCGAGGAGCTGCTGGATTCCGTCCAGAACCAGACCTACCGCAACTGGGAGCTTTGCATGGTGGATGCGGGACAGGATGAAACGGTCGCCCGTATCGTCAAGGCGCGCGCACGGGCGGATGAACGCATCCGCTATCAGAAACTCTCCAAAAATGAGGGCATTGCGGGCAACACCAATCATGGCTTCGAGATGGTGCGGGGTGATTATATCGCGCTGCTTGACCATGATGATATCCTGCATCCCTGCGCGCTCTGGTATGTGGCGCAGGCGATCGCGGAGCAGGGCGCGGACTTTGTGTATACCGATGAAGTGACCTTTGAGGGGGATATCAACCACCTGACGGTGTATCATTTCAAGCCGGATTATATGCTGGACAATCTCCGCTCCAACAACTATATCTGCCATCTCAGCGTCTTCAAGACCAGCCTGCTGGCAAAGGTCGGTGGTGGAGAACGCGCTGAGTACAACGGCAGTCAGGATTATGACCTCTATCTCCGTCTGACCGAACAGGCGGAAAAGGTCGTCCACATCCCGCACATGCTTTATTACTGGCGTTCCAGCCCGACCAGCGTGGCGAGTAATATTTCGGCGAAGCTCTACTGTCTGGAAGCAGCGGTCAAGGCTCTGTACGCCCATTACGAGCGGGTTGGCGTACCGGTGGATGCTGTCACCATGATCCCCAACACCCCGGGCTTCTATAAGACGGATTACACCATTACCAAGCCCGGTCGGGTCAGCATCCTGATCCCGACCTGTGACCACATTGATGACCTTGAGACCTGCATTGAGTCCATCTATGCCCGGACGACCTATCCGGATTTCGAGGTCATCCTGATCGAAAACAACAGCAAGGAGCCCGAGACCTTCCGCACCTATGAACAGATGCAGAAGGAGCACCCGGACAACCTGAAGGTCGTCACGTGGAGGGGAACTGGCTTCAATTACAGTGCCTTGAATAACTTCGGCGAGAAGTACGCAACAGGCGAATACCTGCTCCTTCTCAACAACGATACCGAGGTCATCACCCCGAAGTGGCTGGAAGAAATGGTGATGTATGCCCAGCAGGAGCGGGTCGGCTGTGTCGGCGTCAAGCTGCTTTATCCGGATGATACGATCCAGCATGCAGGCATCGGCTTTGGCTTCCTGACGCTGGCGGGTCATATGCACAAGAACTTTCCCGCAGGTCATCCCGGCTATATGGGACGGCTGGTCTATGCGCAGGATGTTTACGCCGTCACTGCGGCCTGCATGATGGTGCGCAAGAATATTTATGAGCAGATGGGCGGTCTGGACGAGAGCTTTGCGGTTGCCTTCAACGATGTGGATTTCTGCGTCCGCGTTCGGGAAGCGGGCTATGCGAATGTCTTTACACCGTTTGCCCAGCTCTATCACTATGAGAGCAAGAGCCGCGGTCTGGATGAAGCTCCTGAGAAGCGGAAGCGTTTCGTCTCGGAGGTCGAGCGTTTCCAGAAACGCTGGAGCAAGCAGCTGGAGGCGGGCGATCCCTGCATGAACCCGAACTTCGACCTGATGAAAGAGGATTTCACCTTCGATATCAAGCCGCTGAAATAAAAGATCCGACGAAAAGAGGAACACCCGTGGAGCTATCCGCATGTATCGTTGTTTACAATGGCTGTGATGAAGCTGTACACGCAGCACAGACCATCCTGAAATATACTCGGCGTTATCCGCTGACGCTCTATCTGGTGGATAACGCCAGTCCGGATGGGAGCGGTGTCCGACTGAAGCAGGCTGCGGAGAACGGTACACTGCTTTGTACGGAACGTCAGAGGGTGGAGATTCTCTGTCGGGAGACGAACGGCGGCTTTGGCACGGGACACAATACCGTTCTGCCGATGCTGACCAGCGACTATCACTTTATCCTGAATCCGGATATTCAGCTGACGGAGGATACCCTGAGCGGTCTTGCGGATTGGATGGCGGAGCATCCGGATGCGGTGATGGCGCGTCCCGCTCTCCGGTTTCCGGATGGTCGTGAGCAGCGGCTTCCGCTTCGACGGTGCAGCCTTCGTCCGATGGTCTACCGGCAATTGCCTTTTTTGAAATTCTGGGAGAAATATAACGAACGGTATTTGATGGCGGACAAGGATCTGACACAGCCGACGGAGATCGAGTTCTGTACCGGAAGCTTTTCCGCAGTACGGACAAAGGAATTCAAGGCGGTGGGCGGCTTTGATGAGCATTACTTCATGTATGTCGAGGACGCGGATCTGACCCAGAAGATGCGCACCACGGGCAAGGCATATCTCGTGCCGCAGTACAACGCCATCCATGCGTGGCATCGCGCTGCCCATCGCAGCCTGAAACCCGCTCTCTGGCAGACCGGCAGCCTGCTCCGCTATTTTGCGAAATGGGGCTTCCGGTTTTGATCTTCAAACAGTTTTAACGGCTCTTGCAGAAAATTTTCCGCAAAAGCCGTTATTTTCTTGCTTTTTTAAGATTTTAATAGTAAAATAAAGTGTAAAATTATCTTATCATGCCCATATGCGGCAGGATGGAAAGCGTTTTACCCAACTATGTTTACAGCGGACGCAGCTCCGCTTTGAATCCATACGGGACTCGGTTTGAGCCTCGTAAAGCTGCACAACTTTTTTCATCATCAATTAAAGGAGTGCACAAAAATGAAAGGTATTATTC
>CAVEGP010000023.1:0-25359 GCA_963615155.1 Bacteroides uniformis
CGCAGCAGAGAGCTGCGGCATCCAGACCACCTATTACAAGGTCATGGCGTTTGCGTTCTCTGCTGCGTTCGCAGGTCTGGCTGGCGGTTTGTACGCCTGCTATCTGGGCGTCCTCGACCCATCTACCTTCGGCTTCATGAAGTCCATCGAGATCCTGGTCATGGTCGTTCTGGGCGGTATGGGCTCGATGCTCGGCTCAATCCTGTCGGCGACGGTTCTGACGATCCTGCCTGAGGCGACCCGAAGCTTTGAGAGCTACCGCATGGTGGTCTACTCGCTGGTGCTGATCCTGATGATGATCTTCCGCCCGGGCGGACTGCTTGGAAGCTATGATTTCTCGATGAGCCGTATCGTGGAAAAAATCATGAACGGTGAGCTGTTCGGCAAGAAGAACAAGGAGGGTGCAGACCATGAGTGAGTTCAAGACTTCCCTGAATAGTGTCCCCTCCGGTGGCTTTCTGACCGACCGTGATAAGGACAAGAAGCCCATTCTGGACGTCCGTGAGCTGGGCATCGACTTCGGCGGTCTGACCGCTGTTGATGACTTCAACCTGATGATTGGTCGCAACGAGATCTCAGGGCTGATCGGTCCGAACGGCGCAGGCAAGACCACCGTGTTCAACCTGCTGACGAATGTTTATCAGCCCACCCGCGGCTCGATCCTGATTGACGGCATGCCGACCGCAGGTAAAAAGACGTATCAGGTCAACCGGATGGGAGTTGCCCGTACCTTCCAGAACATCCGCCTGTTCAAGGATCTGTCGGTCATTGACAACGTAAAGGTCGGTCTGCATGAGTCCATGAAATACAATCTGGCAGAGTCCATCATCCGTCTTCCGAACTACTGGAAGGAGGAGAAAAAGACCACCGAGCGTGCGATGGAGCTGCTGGATATTTTCCACATGACGGATCTTGCCGAGGCGAAGGCAGGCAGCCTGCCGTATGGCGCGCAGCGTCGTCTGGAGATCATCCGCGCGCTTGCGACCAGCCCGAAGCTGCTGCTTCTGGATGAGCCCGCCGCAGGCATGAACCCCTCCGAGACCGCGGAGCTGACCGAGACCATCCGCCGTATCCGTGACGAGTTCAACATTGCCGTTCTGCTCATCGAGCATGACATGAGCCTTGTCATGGGCATCTGCGAGGGCATCGCGGTGCTGAACTTTGGTCGTATCATCGCCAAGGGCACGCCCGAGGAGATCCGCAATAATCCCCAGGTCATCGAAGCCTACCTGGGCAAGAAGGAGGGCTGAGCGATGGCTGATTCCATGCTGAAGGTCGATAAGATCAACGTCTATTATGGCAACATCCACGCAGTAAAGGATATCTCGTTTGAGGTCAATGAGGGCGAGATCGTTACCCTGATCGGTGCGAACGGTGCGGGCAAGTCCACTACCCTGAAGACCGTATCCGGTCTGCTCCACCCGAAAACGGGCGACGTCCTTTACAAGGGCAAGAGCATCAAAGGAATGCGTGCGCATAAGATTGTCGAGGCAGGTCTGGCACAGGTTCCGGAAGGTCGTCATGTGTTCCTGCATATGACTGTAGAGGAAAACCTCGATATGGGCGGCTACACCCAGCCCGCCTCGACCATTGCCCCCAACAAGGAGAAGGTCTTTGAGCTGTTCCCCCGCCTGAAGGAACGCCGCCGCCAGCTGGCCGGCACTATGTCCGGTGGCGAGCAGCAGATGCTGGCAATGGGGCGTGCGCTGATGAGCAATGCCTCCATGCTGATGCTGGACGAGCCGTCGATGGGCTTGTCCCCGCTGCTGGTGCAGGAGATCTTTGATATCATCCGGAATATCCATAAAGAGGGAATGACGATCCTGCTGGTCGAGCAGAATGCGCAGATGGCTCTTTCGGTAGCTGACCGCGCTTATGTCCTCGAAACAGGTCGTGTCGTCATGAACGGTACAGGCGCGGAGCTGCTGACCAATGAGCGTGTCCGCAGCGCGTATCTGGGCGGTTGAGTAAAGATCATAACAAGAGAAAACAGGGTCAACAACGCAGAAGCGGAGCTGACCCTGTTTTTTTGTTTCAGTTGCATTCACAAAGCGCGTCCTCTACAACGTCGCAAAGGTGCATCGGATGCAATTGGAGTCTGGTGCAGAGAGCCGCAAGCTCCAGCACCCGCTGCTCTTCAAAGGAGACGTCTGAAACGGAGAACACGATCTGCCATTTTCCATCGGAGTATTGGAGAACTGCGATCCCGAAGGTCGTGTAAGTGCCAAGCTCCGGGGTCGTGCACTGCTCCTGGAAGGAATGATAATAAAACACAGAAATCCACCTGCCTGCTTTTCTTGAGAGAAATTTGTATGGCATAGTTATAGCACAGGAGTGAACCCAATGTACACAACCAAAACCAGAAAAAATAACGGCTCAAACTGCTTCGTTGCCCAATGAATCCCCAACGAAACAAAATGCGCCGCCATTTCTTTGAGATCTGGCGGCACATTCTGTGAAATTTGTTTAAAAAATATCAAATCTGTGTTATTATGGAACGAACCGATAGCCTACGCCGCGTATGGTGATGATATGCTGCGGGGTGCGGGCATTGTCCTCGATCTTGCTGCGCAGACGGTTGATGTAGACCATGATAGCGTTGTCGTCAACCGCAATGAGATTCCCCCAGATCTGCTCGTAGATCATGTCCTTGGTGAACACCTGCTGCGGATGGCGGACAAAGAGCAGAAGAAGGGAACGCTCCTTTTCGGAGAGGTTCAGCTCGGTGTTATTTTTGTAGAAGCGCATGGTGGTGGTGTCGCAGAGGAACGGACCGCAGGTGATCTGCTGGTTGTTCTCCTGCGAGAAGCTCTTGCTCCGGCGGATAAGAGCCTTGACTTTTGCGCCGAGAATCTGGGGACGGAAGGGCTTGGTGATATAATCGTCTGCGCCCAGCGAGAGACCGTACATGAAATCATAGTCCTCGTTCCGACCACTAATGATGATAACAGGCGTTGTTACGCCGTTCCGCCGGATGGTCTGGATGACGTCAAAGCCCTCCATGTCGCCCAGCGTGATATCCATCAGGATCATATCCAGCGTGCTGCTCTGCCGCGCAATGAGGTCAAGAGCAAGCGCGCCGCTGTTGACGACCAGCGGCTCCATCTCGTTGCTGATCATAATTTTAGACAATAATTTGCAAATTGCGGGATCATCGTCTACAATAAGAACATGATATGCCATCGTTCACCCTGCACTCCCCACTGAAACACCAGAATCCGACCCGATCATGGGCGGAGTCGGTCGAATTTTCGCTATACTGATAAAATTATAACATTTTTGCCGGATAAGAGCAAGTCCGCCCGAAAATTGCCCGTTTGAAAGGAGAAGTCGCTGTGAAACGAACCCTGATACGATTCAAAAGCTGGTTGACGCAGACCTTGCGCGCGGTCTGGCCGATGCTGCTGGGAGGAGCGGTATTGCTCATCCTGCTTGCCATTGTCGGCGGGATGGTCTGGAAGGATTATCGCGCTGCCCTCATCGACAGCCAGACCCGCCAGATGGAGCTGGTGGTGCAGAGCCTTGCCGACAGCATCCAGTTTTCACTGGCGGAATATGACGACCGGCTGGATGCGGCGGTAAAAAAGCTGGAAGAGGATCCGGACTCCAAGCTTGCGCTGGCACGAAGTGATACCCTTTGTGACCTCTGGTTGGAAAATAAGAACGGGGAAGTGACCGCAAGCTGCTACGGCGTGACGGCGGTCTGTGACGTAATGCTGACCGATTCGGGCGATGGTGTAACCTACTGGCAGTATCACAACGGCGACCGACACTATCTTGTGTTGAAAAAACAGCTCGGGGAGCAGTCTGTTTGTCTGGTCGTGAACTCGGAAGTGCTGTATGAACAATTGGTTTCAGACATTCATGTGGGCAGAAACGGCTATGTCATGATCAAAAATGCGGATAATCGAATCGTAATGCACCCGGAACGGATACAGTGGGGCATTGATGTGCTGGAAGGCCGACGCGAAATCTACAACAATACCAATCTGGATATGTCAAGCCTTGAGGAATTGCTTCAGGCGCAGCAGGAGGAGACTGCCGGTATCCGAGACTATTATTCCTATTGGTGGACCGATCCGGATGTTCCGCGTGTGCATAAAATCAGCGCGTATCGTCAGTTGGCAATCGGCGACAGCTTCTGGATCGTCAGTGCCGTTGTGGATTACGACGACCTGTATGAGCCAGTGGCGGAGAGCTTCCGGAAGGTGACGGTGCTGTTCGTCTGTGTGGCGGTGGTGTTGGGTTTGTTCATCGTGCTGGTGTTCCGCTTGCAGCAGAAGGAACGCCGGAACGTGACGGAGATCAACGACCTGAAATCCCTGAACGCAACCTTGGAAGAGCTGCACCGCAGTGAGGAATCGCTGGCGCACGGGCAGCGTTTGCAGCTGATGGGGACGCTGACGGGCGGCATCGCGCACGAGTTCAATAACTTTCTGACCCCCATCACAGGGTATGCCGACCTCATCATGGCAGAGTCCGACCCGGGAAGTGAGATCTATGATAACGCTTTGGAGATCAGCGAAGCGGCGCAGAAGGCGCAGGATGTCGTGAAGCAGATCTCTTCCATGAGTCGGAAGAATGTCGAGACAGTGTACGAAGCGGTTTCGGTCGAGAAGCTGGTGAACAACACCCTGAAGCTGGTGGAGACGAATTGCCCGAAGCAGGTCAAACTCAAAGCGGAGATCGAGCTGAACGGCGAAGATGTTCTGGGCAACTCCACCCAGCTCCAGCAGGTGCTGCTGAACATCTGCGTCAACGCCATCCATGCCATCGGGCAGAATGAGGGCAGATTGATCCTTCAGGCAAAGGTCGTGCCGCGCACCGAGCTGGCACGGCGGCTTCCGGAAGAAAAGATCTCCTATGATTGGCAGAGCTATGTCCGGCTGAGCATTTCCGATAACGGCTGTGGAATGGATAAAGATACCCTACAGCATATCTTTGAGCCGTTCTTCACCACCAAAAAGACGGGCGAGGGCACAGGCTTGGGGCTGTCGCTGGCGGAGCAGATCGTCCGGACGCATCGGGGCTGGATCTGTGCCGAAAGTACGCTGGGAATGGGAACGACCTTCTATATCTATCTCCCTGTGCTGGAACAGCAGCATGCGCGGGAGCAATTGCAGTGGGGTCAGGATCATAAGCTTCGCATTCTGGCAGCAGATGACAACAAGAAGGTCCTCGACCTGCTGGAGAACGATTTCGGACGCTTGGGGCTGGAGGTTATTACCTGCTCCCGCCGCGGCGAGGTGCGTGCCCTGCTGGAAAATGAACCGTTTGACGTTCTTGCAATCGACGAAAGCCTGACCGGAGGCAGCGGGGTGGATTTCTGCATGGCGATAAAAGGGAAATATCCCGCATTGACCCGCATCATCATGACGAATACTCCGACGAGGGAGATCGTGGACGCAAGACGGCATCGGGTGATCGATGGCTATATCGTCAAGCCGGTCTCCGCGGGGACGCTGCTGGAGGAGATCCGTGCCTGCCAGCGGCAGAAGCAGTGAGAAAATGTTGTATCCAAGCATACATCCGGAATCTTACAGGATATTAAGCCTTTCCTTAACAAATCGTAACGCAATGCGCTTTGGGGTTTAAGTTTAGACAACTATACTTAAACCATCAACAGCAGGAATGAAACTTCAGAACCGACTGGAATGAATTGTCTGCTGAGAATTCGTGGAAAAAGGAAAGGAAGTAAACCCATGAGTGATACTATTCTCGCTCTGCTCGGCTTTGCGACGGTGATTGCGGTCATCGTTCTGCTGCTGCGCAATGTCACGGTTCCGGCACTGGCGTTCGTCAGTGTCTCGACCATCACGGCTGCCATTCTGGTGGCGACCGGTGCGTTCACCCTCGATGAAATGGCTGGCTTCATCAAGTCCGGTGTTTCGGGTGTTCACGGCACGGCTGTTCTGTTCATCTTCTCCGTCCTGTTCTTCGGCGTTATGACTGATGCAGGCATGTTCGACAAGATCATCGGCGCGCTGATGAAGAAGGTCGGCAACAATGTTGTCGGTGTTGCGCTGATGACTTGCCTGATCGCCATCATCGGTCATCTGGACGGCGGCGGCGCATCCACCTTCCTCATCACCATCCCCGCAATGCTGCCTGTTTACAAGCGTCTGCATATGCGTCGTGAGACCCTGCTGCTGATCTGCATCACCTCCATGGGCGTCATGAACCTGCTGCCCTGGGGTGGTCCGACCATGCGTGCCGCAAGCGTCATTGAGATGGAGCCCAACGAGCTGTGGTTCCAGCTGATGCCCATGCAGGTCGTTGGTCTGATCCTCGCTGTCTGCACTGCGGTCTTCTGGGGTCTTCAGGAGAAGAAGCGCATCGCGAAGCTGGACGCAGCAGAGCTGGCAAAGGAAGCAGAAAAGTATGATGACTCTGACGACGACAAGAAGGACGAAAGCCTTGCTCGTCCCCAGAACTTTGTGTTCAATGTCATCCTGACTCTGGCTGTCATCATCGTCCTCGTTATGGACCTGTTCCCCTCTTACTATGTCTTTATGGTTGGCTGCGCTCTGGGCATCCTCGTCAACTATCGTGGTAAGAAGCTGCACAACTCCATCATCAAGAGCCACGCTTCCGCTGGTCTGAGCATGGCTTCCACCATTCTGTGCGCAGGTGTCTTCCTTGGCGTTCTGAGCAAGAGCGGCATCATGGAGAAGATGGCTGTTGCGATGGCAAACTTCATCCCGACCTCCATGGGTCGTTTCCTGCCCATCATCATCGGCGTCCTGAGCGTGCCTCTGGCTCTGCTGTTCGATACCGACTCTTACTTCTACGGCGTTCTGCCGGTTCTGGTCAGTGTCGGCAACCAGTTTGGCGTCAATCCGGCTCACATTGCGATCGCAATGGTCGTCTGCCGCAACTGCGCAACCTTCATCAGCCCGGTCGCTCCCGCTACCTATCTGGGTATCGGTCTGGCTGGTGTCGAGATCAAGGATCACATCAAGTACTGCTTCGGTTGGCAGTGGGGTGTGTCCATCATCTGCCTGATCGCAGGTCTGGTTCTCGGCGTTATCAACTTCTAAGTTGAACTTTGCCGTCCGGTCACTTCTTCACGGAAGTCCGGGCGGCTTTTTTAAAACGATCCCCCGAAGGAGGCTGCTCTTCTATGAACGAAACCAATGTTTGCACCGCTGCGGACGCGATCTATAAACTGGCGGCAGGCAACCTGAAATATCTCAACGCGGAAAACGGAAGCGGGGATATCTCCCGCCGTGTCCGTCTGGCGACATGGACGAAAGGGCAGTCCCCCTATGCCATCATCGTGACCTGCTCCGATTCTCGGGTCATCCCTGAGAACATCTTCTCGGCGGGTATCGGCGAACTGTTCGTCATCCGTCTGGCAGGTAATGTCATTGACGATCACCAGTTGGGCAGCATCGAGTATGCCGCCGGACATCTGGGCTGTCGGCTGGTCGTAGTGCTTGGGCATACCCATTGCGGCGCAGTCGATGCGGCGATCAATCACGAGCCGACCGGATACATCCGCTATATCACGGATGAGATCAAAAAGGCTATCGGCGACGAGACCGACCCCTATAAGGCCAGCTGCCTGAACGTCCGCCACAGTGTGCAGGAAATCGAAAAGAGTCTCTGCATCCACCATATCGAGGAAGAGACCGGACTGCGGGTCGTCGGCGCAATGTATCATATCGAGGACGGCAGCGTGGAATTTATCTGAGCGATCCCCACATTCATCATAAGACGCAGAGACCCCCTCGTCGGCATCGCCCGGCGAGGGGGTCTCTGTTTATTGTGCGGTTTATTTGACAAGCTCGTTGACAGCGGCTTCCAGTGTTTCCGCAAATGACTGCTTGGAATAATAACGCTCGTAAAGAGCACGGCAGGCAGGCTGCATGGCGGTCAGCCGCTCGGGGTGAGTGATGGCGTGTTCCAGTGTTTTCGCCAACTGTTCGGGGTCATCGTCATGGTAGATAAAGCCGTCCACCCCTTCGGTCACAAGTCCGGCAGTTCCGGTGTGCTCCGAAACGATTGCGGGCTTGCCGAAGATCAGACCCTCAGTCACGAAGGTCGGCATCGGGTCATCACGGGACGCACAGACCAGACAATCGCACTGAGACATCAGGGATTTGATCTCATCACGGGTCAGCCGCTTGCAGTAAAAGACCGTTTCCGGATAGTCGATGGTAAGATCCCGCACTGCGTCCATCATCTCTTTTTCGGCGGCTTTGCCGACAAAGAGGAAGGACGCCCTGCGCCGGATCTCCGGCGGCAGAAGGCGGATCGCCTTGCTGAAAATGTCCTGACCCTTCCGGCGTTCAAACGAGCCGACGGTTGCGAAGAGCGGCTTGTCCTTCGGAATCTTCAGGTCGGCGAAGAGATCGGTCTCAATGAAATCCTCGGCGGCGTAATCGGGCAGACCGTAGATCAGGGAACGGATCTCAAACTCCGGATGGACACTGTGCATTGCGGCGGCGGCATGACTGCCAACCGAGTAGAGGTGTACATTGGATTCCAATTTTTTGGGGATCTGGTGCGCGATATACGGATAGCCCGCGAAAGCGTCGTGCAGCCACCAGAGCACCGGAACGCCGGTTCCGTTCAGCGCACGGACGGCACGCGCCTCAACGATGGTGTTGGCGAGGACAAAGTCGGCGTAGAACGCCAGCCCCCAGAGGACGGGTGTGGTAACACAGTCCAGGCGGGTGATGACTGCCGCACCCGCATCGAGGAACAGCTCCAACGAGCCGTCATCCTCCGGACCGAGGACGACGACCTCATACCCCATGCTTCGCAGGACGGGGACAGCACTGACAAGGACGATGGGCGCGCCCGTCATATCCAGTAGATGGCTCATGATGAACGCTCGCTTGCCGGAGCTGGAATAAGCATCCTCCGCGGCGATGCTGCGCGGATAATGCAGCAGAGCTTCCGGAATGCGGTGGGGATGCTGACAAAGCGTTGCGGCCAGACGGAGCAGCTCGGTGACATTCTCGGGGTCGTTGGCGGCGGCACGGCAGCGGTCAAGCAGCTCTCGGGAGACCATTGCGCAGCAGACAGCGGCGCGATGCGCCTGGCTCTGGTAGAGGGCGGTCATGCCGTCAAAACCGAATACAGCGTCGGAGACGGCATAGTCCGCACCGTCCCGCAAAACCTGCGCAAAATAGGTCAGGGTGGTACAAAGGCAGGAAACATCCTCGCTGACGAGCAGAACGCCCGCAACGCTGTCGGTCAGCTCACTGCCCAGCCGCTCCACGAGCCGGAATTTGCAATGAAGCTGATCATGCAGGGACCCTTCCAGCAAGGCGTGCCGCATGGGAGCATAGACCAGAAGATAGGTGCTTTGTGTATCAGAATAGACCTGCTTGGGGAGCTGTTCCCGCTGCAGGGAGGTATAACGGCTATACATCAGGGCTTTCCTTCCTCTCAAATCAAGAACCGTGGTGGAACAGCCCCAGCAGCTTCCGGAGGGGGGCAGTCAGCTTCCAGATGGTACTGGACTGCATTCCCTTGAGGGCGTTGTCGTAGGCTTCGTTGCTGCTCTGAAGGGCATTGTTGGTCTGACGCAGGTCGAGAATGTCGTGGTTCAGGTTGGCGACGCTTCTTTGGAGCTGCTCGACAGCCCGCTGCTGATCGTTGATGATGCGGTTCAACTCCTGAATGTGGTTCTCCTCGCCCGATTTTTCCTGCTGGAACTGCTTCATACCATCTAGCACGATCCGGAACAGCGGCTCACCGGACAGGGTTTCCAGCGGGTAATACGAGTAGCGGATGACGAGGAGCGTCCCAGCGGGATAGCTGTTTACGCCATCCAGACGATAATTCGGGTCGCCGCGCAGGAAAAGCGTGTTGTCGTCCTGCAAGACGATGCCGTTGCAGGGCAGAGCCTGAATGCGGTCGTCTGAAAAGCTCAGCCCGCTGATGCAGCAGGGTAACTCGCCCGGGTCAAAGCGGATGGCTTGAATGTCGGTGGGCAGCTTGAAGGAAGCACCGACCGTGCCGTTCAACGGGTCGTAGACACAGTCGTCCGACATCAGGGTGTCAGCCTCCGAAAAACCAAAGCCGCAGTCATAATAAAGCTTTGGCTGGCGCAGAGCCTTGGATTCGGTCCGTTCCTCCTTTTTGGGGTGAGCGGAGAGATAGCTCTGGACTTCCTGCTCCAGTGCGAGACACCGCTCTGCCAGACGGGACGCACCCTCGTCGGCGAGCTTGAGCTGTTGTTCCAGATCCGCAATGCGGTCGTGCAAAACCGCAGGAGTTTCGTTGTTCATAACCGGATTCTCCTCTTTTTATTATTTCAGCCTGCGGAGAGACCGCCGCAGGCTGATACTTCTTTTTACTTAGTGACGGGCAGCGTAGGGCTTGCGCGCCTCAGCACGCTTGCGCTGCCTGGCAGCACGCTGGATCTTCCAGTCCCGACGGCGGAGCAGCAGCTCGCAGACCAGCAGGACAGAGCCAAGAGAGACGATGAACTGAAGGATGAGACCGAGCGTCTGCATATCCGCAAACTTGTCCGCCATCAGGTACCACGGGATCGCGGTCAGCTCGACGGTATGGACACAGAAAATGTAGAGTGACCGCCGTCCGATGCTCTCGATGCCTCGGGTCAGGAGATTGTCAAAGCGCGCCTGAATGCGCAGAAAAACGGACAGAAGCCCCAGACCGACCGCACCGTCCAACAGGATACTGACCGGACCGCAGGTCCATTCGCCCAGAGAAACGCAGTCGGTGCTCTGGGTCAGGATGACCAGTGTACCCACCAGAATGAACGCGCCCCAAAGCCCCAGCTTGAGACGGCGGGAGAAGGGCTTCTCGAACAGCTTTTTCTTCTTGGCGAGGAAGCCTAAGTACAGGTATGGAACGATGACCATGCCCTGTGCGACGCAGAAGGGGGCGTTCCATGCCAGCGTGATGCCCCAGCCCAGGACCATCGTGCCCAGCACGACCCATGGTATGTACGGCTCGGGGAAGATGTTCATGATGATATCCAGCAGGATCCAGCCGATCATCAGGGCGAGTAAGTACCACATCGGTCCGCAGGAGAAGAAGGTCTGTCCGAAATAATCGGCGGTGTGAGGAAGCCCCAGAGCGAAACCGCCAAAGACCTTCCTGGTCTCAAAGAGCGCGCTTTCGGGTGAGCCGAAAGCCATGTAGTGACAGATATAATGCAGGATGGCGGTCGCAAGACCAGTGATGATGTAAGGCTTGAGAAGCATTTGCATCTGTTGGCTGATACATTTGCCGATGGAACGTTTTCGGAAGCCGTATCCGCTGGCGATATAGAACGCAGCCATCAGGGACTCACGATAGGCAAACAGATAAAAGGTGAACGGCGTGATCTTAGTGGTCATTCCTGCCGCGTAGGACTCCGCCGTGTGTGCGAAGACGATCGTCAGCATTCCGAACCCCTTGAGCAGGTCGAACATGCCGATGGTGCTGGTGGTGCGTGATTTGTTTTTTTCCATGAACAGGGCTCCTTCTTTGCGCCGCGAAGTACCCTGTTTGGCAAGATGCCACAGTTCAGGCGCAAAAATAACAAGATGTCAAAAAATCAGGGGTCTGGACAATGATTTATTATGAATAAGTATAATGCTTTTTCGTCCGGCTGTCAATTTAAAGGAAATACTTACATGGAATTGCACAAGATTGACCGCAAGCTTAAGTTGCATATTTGTGCAATAAAATCTTGCGTTTAACAGAAAATCCATTGAATCAGCCGTTCAGATACGATATACTATTCTCGGGAGGGTGCTCCGGCGTGTCCCGTGCCCTTCCGTAAACGAGACGGAAACCGATTTAAGAGATGAGATAAAAGGGAACTACAATGGCAAAGAATTCAGATTGCGTGACCTCGGTGGAGGAAATGCCCCGCAGTGTCTATGAACTCGTTACCAACTCAATGGAAAAGCTCTATCCGGAGCGTGTGGCACTCCATGTTGTGGCAGAGGACGGAAAGACCGTCCTCACATGGACGTATGCGCAGCTGGCTGAGGACGTTCGCCGCACCGTTGCCTATTTGAAGGAGAATATTCCGGACATTCAGGGCAGAAAGGTCGCGATCCTGAGCCGGAACAACTATGAGTATGCCGTGCTGACCTATGGAACGATGCTGTCAGGAGCCGTCCTTGTGACGCTGAATTATAAAAAGACATGGGCAGAGCTGGAATACGAGCTGGGGCTGATCGAGCCTGCTCTCATCTTCAACGACGGCATCGACTATGGTTATCGTGCGGAGCTGGAAGCGGCTTATGGCTCGCTCCTCCGCCCGATGGACGCTTACAAGGGCAGCAAGCCCGGCGAGCTGACCAACTGCATTGATCCGGACGGTCTGCTGATGCTGATGTTCACCTCCGGCACGACCGGACGCAGCAAGGGCGTGATGCTCTCAGAGCGAAACTATCTCGCAGCCTGCAAAATGTATGTTGCGGCAGAGTATAACATCCCGGAACTCCGGAAACAATATGCTCCGGAAAAATTTCAGGGTCAGCCCATCAGCCATTTTACGCTGGTGCCGTTCTTCCACCTGTCCGGCTTCATCAATCTGTGGCTCTACCCGATCCACGGTGGATTTCAAAACATCTGCTGTGACCCACGCAATTTCTTCCGGGATCTTCAGTTGATGCCCAGCGACGCCATCTCTACGCCGCCGGTGCTGATCGAGATGATCTACAATGAGCTCCGCCGCGGGCACAAGGATCGCCTGAGCGGTCTGTGGAATATGAGCTGCAGCTCTGCCGCACTGGACGCGAGGATCCTGCTTGAGCTTGTCAAGGAGGGAATCTTCATCAATCAGTGCTACTCCCAGACAGAACTGGCGGCAGACGGTCTGCTGAACATGGAGCAGGGGGAAGCGCATATCGGCGCGCTGGGGCAGCCGGCACGGGATACAGAGTGCAAGGTCGATGAGAACGGCGAGCTTTGCTTCCGGGGCGACAGTGTCATGCTGGGTTACTACAAAGATCCGGAGGCTACCGCTGAGGTCATTGACAAGGACGGCTGGCTGCATACCGGAGACCTTGCGCGTGTGGACGACGAGGGCTATTATTATATGGCGGGTCGGAAAAAGAATCTGATTATTCTGGACAGTGGTGAGAACATCAACCCCGAGGAGCTGGAAGGTCTGCTGAACGTATCTGAGACAATCAAGGAGTGTCTCGTCAAGGAAAAGGGCAAAAGGATCTGCGCCGTCGTTTACTGCGAGGAGGACAAGCAGCAGGCAGTCCGTGATTTCATCACTGACACAAACCGCACGCTGCCTCTGTACAAGCGGATAACTGCGGTCGAGTTCAGCACCGAGCCGCTGCCCCGCAATGCGGCAGGAAAGCTCCAGAGAACCTGAAGCAAACAGAAAGCCTGAAGCAAACAGAAAGATAGAATACGGAATCAAAAAGGAGCAAAAAGCAATGGAAAAGCAGTATGATCGGATCGTTTCGGTAGAGGAGATGCCCCGCACCGTTTACGATCTCGTTACCAACTCGATGGAGAAGCTGTTTCCGGAGTGCGTGGCGTTCCGCGCTGTGGCGGAGGACGGAGCGACCGTTCTGGAATGGACGTATGCGCAGATGGCAGAGGATATCCGACGCACGGTCACCTATCTGAAGGAGAATGTTCCGGAGATCAAGGGCAAGAAGATCGCGCTTCTCAGCCGGAACAGCTATGAATACGGTGTGCTGACCTTCGGCGTTATGCTGTCGGGCGCGGTCCTGGTGACTCTGAACTACAAGAAAACATGGCCGGAGCTGGAATACGAGCTGGGTCAGGTCGAGCCGGTGTTGATCTTCAACGACGGCATTGATTACGGCTATCGCGCGGAGCTGGAAGCGGCTTATGGCTCGCATCTCTGCCCGATGGACGCTTATAAGGACAGCAAGCCCGGCGAGCTGACCAACTGCATTGATCCGGATGGTCTGCTGATGCTGATGTTCACCTCTGGCACGACCGGACGCAGCAAGGGCGTGATGCTGTCGGAGCGCAACTACGCCACCGCAAATGAGATGTATGTTGCGGGCCAGCAGGCACTGCCGGAATATCAGAAGAAACTTGCCCCGGCCGATCGTCAGGGCAAGCCGCTGAGTCACTTCACGCTGGTACCCTTCTTCCATCTTTCCGGCTTCATCTGCCTGTGGGTCTATCCGATGCAGGGTTACGCGCTGAACATCTGCGGGGACCCGCGTAATTTCTACCGTGATATCAAGCTGATGCCCAGCGATGCCATGTCCACGCCGCCGGTTCTGGTCGAGATGGTCTACAATGAGATCCGTCGCGGTCATCAGGACAGACTGAATGGTCTGTGGAATCTGAGCTGCAGCTCTGCCGCACTGGACGCGGAGATCCTGCTGACGCTGGTGAACAACGGCTTCTATATCAATCAGTGCTACTCCATGACCGAGCTTGCAGGTGATGGTCTGCTGAATGTCGAGCAGGACGCCGCCCATATCGGCGCGCTCGGCAAGCCGGGGCATGAGTCGGAGCACAAGATCGATGAGACCGGTGAGATCTGCGTCCGCGGCGGCAGCGTGATGCTGGGATACTATAAAGACCCGGAGGCTACCGCTGAGGTCATCGACAAGGATGGCTGGCTGCATACCGGAGACCTTGCCCATGTGGACGACGAGGGATACTATTATATGACAGGACGCAAGAAGAACCTAATCATTCTGGACAGCGGCGAGAACGTCAGTCCGGAGGAGCTGGAAAATCTGCTGAAGGAGTGCGATTCCATCAAGGAATGCGTCGTCAGGGAAAAGGGCAAAAAGATCTGTGCCGTCGTTTACTGCGACGAGGACAGGCAGCAGACCGTCCGTGATTTCATCACCAATACAAACCGCACGCTGCCTCTGTACAAGCGGATGACTGCGGTCGAGTTCAGTGCCGAACCGCTGCCCCGAAACGCAATGGGCAAGCTGCTGCGGAAATAATCAAAAAGAACGGATGCACAGGTTGCATTTCCGATCCGAAACAGGTATTATTAAAGATGGGCAGACCGGAGCAGAGCGTGGAATACGGATCTCCGGGAAAGACCCGAACAATGAACCTAAAAAATCCATATTGAAAGGAAAAAATACTCCTATGGAAAGAGCGGAAATCGTATCTCAGATCTTGGCGATCCTTGAGGATGTGGCGGAGATCTCGCCGGATGATGTAAACGAGAACAGCGTCTTGATGGACGAGCTGGATCTCTCCTCGATGGAGGTTCTGACGGTCGTTGCCGACCTTGAGGAGACCTTTGGTTTGCGTATCCCCGAAAAAGAGCTGCGCAACTTTGTGACGATCAGCGATATCGCGGATTATCTGGAAGCGAACGCGGGGTAACGCAATGGAAGAAGCACAACGCTCGATCTTTCAGGGCATCGTATATTATTACCGTGAAAATCAGGTGCTCTGCCGCTATCAGATCACTCTGAAGGACGAGGTGGACGCGGCGTTGCTGCAACGGGCTTTGGATTCTGTCCGTCCGCTGGCGGGCTATTATTTCCAGAAGGTCGTCTGGGAAAAGCGGACGTGTCATCTCGAACCGAATGACGTACCCTGTCTTGTCCGGATCGGAAGCACCCAGCCCAACATCCCAGACGAGACGAATGACTATCAGTTCGCTTTGAGCTGTGAGAGAGACGTGATCTATCTGGATTGGTTCCACTTCCTTGCGGATGGACGGGGTGGATCGCCATTCATGACACTGCTGATGAAGGAATACTGCAATCTGCGGTACGGCACGGGCTTTGTCTGCGAAAAGCTGGTGGAAGTGCCATTCTACGATGTGGATGAGATTTTGGCACGGTATCCGGAAAGTCAGGTCGAGAACGACATGCAGAAGCCGGTCCTTGATACGTTTGAGGGAGAACCTTCCCGTGCCCGTGTCCGTCTGGATAAGCATAGCCTTGTGAAGCTGGCTCTGAACAACAATGTCAGACCCTTCAGTGCGCTGACGGCACTGCTCAGCAAGGCGACACGGGATTACCTCGGAAAGGAGACCATCCTGTACAGCTTTGCTGCGGACACCCGAGACGCCATTGGAAGAGAGGGTGCGCTGTACAACTGCATCGCGTCTTTCCAGCGTCCGCTGGCTGTGGATGACGACAGCAGATTCGCTGACTATGCGCCCAAGGTAGACGCCGATATCCGAGAGGCTTTGCAGCCTGAAAGCAGGTGTTTCCGGATGGCGGAGCAGATGGGTTGGGTCTACAAGGTCTATCAGCAGAAAGCACCGCTGAAGATCAAGAAACGCATCTACCAGATGGGCGAGTATATCAGCGGCTTCCCTGCGGATTTCTGGATCAGCTATCTGGGCAATCCCTTCCTTCCGGCAGATGAGACCCTGGAAGAATACGTAAAAGATTTTCAGACATGGGTCCTGCCGGATGGCGCGTCCATCGGTCTGGAAGCCATGAGCCTTCACGGAGTTATTACCCTTTGTATCGAGAACAAGGCAAAGAAGTCTGGCTATGCGGAAGCAATCCGCAATGCCCTCGAAGCCGAAGGGGTCAAGGTTTTGGAAGCAGTGGAATTATGACAAAAAAATCTCCGATGCGATGCACCGGAGATTTTTTTGTCACTCTGTTTTGGTCGGTCGGATGCTGACCTCACCGTGACAGAGGGCTTCTGTCCGTCCGTTTTCCCGCCGGACGACTAAGCGTCCCGCATCATCGATGAAGAGTGCGAACGCCGCAAAGGTCTCGTTTCCGGTGCAGACCGTTACCCAGTGCCCGGGGACGAAACAGCGGGCACGGTATTCGTTCAGACAATCGAACTTCGGGCAGAGCGTCAGCAGCTCCCGCGCGATCGTGCCAGCCAGAGTGACCCGTCCGACCGGCGAGGGCCTGCCGGGGAAGAGGCTGCCGGCAATGGAGCGAAGCTCCGCGGGGAAGTCCTCGGGCGCAGCGGTCAGGTTCAGACCGATGCCGACCACCAGCCATTCCAGCCGACCACTTTCAAGGTCTGTGCCTGCTTCTGTCAGGATTCCGCAGACCTTTTTGCCGTGAAAATAAAGGTCGTTGACCCACTTGATGGACAGCTCCAATCCGCACAGAGCTTTGACCGCCCGACAGACCGCAACCGCCGCGCTGACCGTCACGGTCTGCGCATCGGCAGCGAGGATATCGGCACGGAGAACGAGGGAGAGATACACGCCCTTTCCGGCGGGACTTTCAAATTTTCGCCCCATTCGCCCGCGTCCCGAGCTTTGTTGTCCGGTCAGTACCAGTGTGCCGTGGGGAGCACCCGATAACGCCAGATGCTTCGCCGTCTGGTTGGAGCTTTCCAGCGTCCCGAACAGATGGACGGGCGCGGGGTAATCCCCAAGAGCTTCGGCACAGAAGGGGTCGCCGCCCAGCAGTCGATATCCTCGGCGGCTGACGGCTTCCAACGTGTAGCCCTGCGCAGTCAGTGCGGCGGCGGCCTTGTGGATGGCGGCACGACTGACTCCCAGCTGCTCCGCAAGCTGCTGTCCGGAGATGTAACCGCCCTCCGCCGCCGAAAGTGCCTGCAAAAGTGCCTGTTTTGTGGAAAGACCCATAGCTGTCCCGCTCCTTTTGTGGTAAGATAGATTTATTCTAACATAAATTTCAAATTTTTGCAGGAAAACTCTTCCGCATCTCGTACTGGAGAATAGAAGTCCAACGGAAAGGAGGCGGCGCGGTGCATTGACGACACTGGAATTCAATACATTGGTGCAGAACTATCAGGCACTGGTTTATACTGTCTGTCACCAACTGGTGCGGGATGAGGGCGATGCGCAGGATCTGACGCAGGAGACGTTTTTGGCGGCATGGCGCAGCATCGACCGTTGTCCGCCCGGATTTGAAAAGCAATGGCTGGCGCGGATCGCTTCCAACAAAGCGAAGGACTATCTGCGCAGCGCATGGGTGCGGCGGATGAACACGCCCGGCGACGATGTGCTTGCGCTGGAGGGTGCGCCGCCGGAATTCGATCCGGAGCGGCAGGTCCTGGACGAGATGGGCTGTGAGGAGCTGACCCGAATGGTGTTTGCCCTGCGAGAGCCGTACAAAACGCCCTGTCGTCTGATGCTGCTGGAGCAACACACCGCCGCCGAAGCTGCAAGGCTCTGCGGTCGTCCGCAGAAAACCGTGGAGGCGCAGGTCTATCGGGCAAAAAAGATGCTGGTGGAGCAGCTTCGCGGCGTACAGAACACAGAAAGGGGGAATGGAGATGGAGCTGTTTCGGGAAAACGGATGCTTCACCGATGAGGGGCTGCGATCCGTTGTGGAGAGCCGACTGGATGAAATGGGGAGGCTGGAAGCTGCCGAGCATCTGTCTTACTGCGATCAATGTATGGATCGCTATACCGCGCTTCTGACGGAGGAGGTGCTGGAGGCACCGCCAAAGAGCATGAAAAATACCGTCATGACGACGATCTGGGTGCGTCTGATGCAGAACACCTATGGCCGGATCTCTGTGGCAGGCGTTGCGGCAGTGCTGGCATTGACGATGTGGCGGTCGGGCGCATTGGACAAGATGATCGGCTGGCAGCAGGAAGTCAACGATGCGCTGCTTTCCACCCGAAATTCGCAGGCGGTGGAAAACTATGAGCCGAAGGAGCTGGGGAAGCCGATCGAAATCAAACCGAGGGAGACGTTTTCCGACCATGTGGACCATGCGTTAAAAAAACTGTTTCCCAGCCAGAACAGCAGCGATACCACAACGGGCGGCACAACGTCTGAGAGCTGAGAATAGGAGAACCTTTTTATGAAGAAGAATGGATTTTTGACCTTCCTGTTTGCCTTTGTCCCGGGCGCAGGACAGATGTATCAGGGATATATGAAACGCGGGCTGTCGCTGATTCTGATATGCTGCGCAATCTGGATGGTGGCGACGCTGATCTCACCGGTGGCACTCTTTATTCTGGTGGTCTGGATGTACAGCTTCTTTGATACCTTCAACCTCCGTGCGCAGATCGCCGAAGGCACAGCTTCCGAGGACGATTATCTCGTCCATTTTGACCCCAGAGATAAGCGGCTGGCGCAGATGATGCTGGACAGCCACAAGCTGGTGGGCTGGGCACTCATTGCGTTCGGTATTCTCATTGCCTATGAAAACATCCTCATGAAAGCCCTCGATGACCTGATGTGGCGTTGGGGTCAGAACAACGCTTTCTTCCGAGCCTTCTATCTGGTGATGGATCAGCTGCCGCAGGTCGTGGTCTGCGTCGTCCTTATTATTTGTGGCGTCTGGCTGGTGAAGGGTCCGAAGGCTGCTAAGAAGCCGGACGGCAGCAAAGCAGAGGAGCAGGATTTCCACGAGTATCAGGCTTCTTCGAGAAAAATGCCGGACCTCAAGCTGCCGGAATTCCCGAAGCTGCATTTCCCGAAGAGCCATCCGGCAGACAACGCGGAAGAAACGGAAACGCCCATTGAGCAGGAAAGCGAGGGCGAGGATGGAAATGACGATGAATAAACCGGAGCAGAACGCTCCGATCCGGCGTGTCGGCAGCTTTACATTGGGCGCGTGCCTGATTGCGACGGGTATTTTCTCGTTGCTTTATTACTTTGTGCCGAATTTTGATTGGATGCTGACGCTGAAGATCCTTCCGGCAGCAGGCGTTATCCTTCTGGGCATTGAGGTGATTTACTTTGCCGGCAAGCCGGAGAGATGGAGGTATGATTTTCTTTCCGTGTTTTTTTGTCTGATTTTGATCGGCGGCTGCTTTTGCCTGATGGCGATCCCGACCCTGATGAGAGAGTTTGACCCGAAGCAGACGCAGAAAAGGGCAGAGCTGTTCGACGCGTATCGCACGGAGGTTTACGAAGCTTTCCGGCGGGAAGCTCCGAACGTTCCGATCCGGAATATGAGCGGGGCACTTTCCCACTATGACGGCAGTGCCAAGACGCTGGAAGAGTTGGCGAAAGAGGGCGGCAAGCAGGATATTTATCTGAAAATTGAGCTGGAGGATGCTTATCCCGATGCCGAAAGCTTTGCAGCCGATTGCCATACCCTGATGGAGCTCATCAAGAATCTGGCGATCCAGCCCTACGAAGTGACCTTTGAGAGTAGCATGGGGGAACAGACGCTGTACCTCGATCTGCAGGATACCATTCAACAGGACTGGACGGAGACGCAGATGCTCGAGCAGCTCGCAAAACAGCGGCAGTATGGTTCTGACCTCGATCATGCTGAAAGCGATTCCCTCGACGAGGAAAACAAACAGCTTTAATAACAAACAGCAATATAAAGATGAAAATCTCCCAATTGGAATGGACAAACCAATTGGGAGGTTCTCTTTTTTCGGGTTCAGCTCTTTTGTACCAGCTCGATGAAAAGCTTCATCTGAGGGGTCAGCCATTTGTCGCGGTGATAGAAGAGCTGACGGTGCATTTGCAGTAGACAATCCGGCACATTCAGTCGGGCAAGCGTTCCGGCGGCAAGTGCGGGTCGAACGATGTATTCCGGCAGGAAGGAAAGCCCCATCCCTCGCTCGACCAGTTGACCGAGCTGGGCGGCACTGCCGAGCTCGAGATAGGGATGGATCTCAAGCCCCTGTGCGGCAAGGCACTGGTCAAGGGCGTCACGGTAGCTCATGCCTCGTTCGGTAAGAAGAAATTCCTGTCGGGTCAACTCTTCCAGCGTCACGACCTCCTGCCCCGCCAGCGGATGCCCAACGGGCGCAACGAAGCAGACCGGCTCGGGGGTGTCCACAGCCAGCGTGATGCTGGGCAGAAGGATGGGCTGATCGAGGGTATAGGCGAGATCGGTCTGGTTGGTGCTCAGCATCCGGAGCATCTCATCTGCGGTGGCAGTGCGGAGAACAAGCTCCACCTGTGGGCAGCGGGCGTGATACTGCCGGAGCAGGTCGGGCAGGAACGCACTCGATACCGAGTCAGCGAGTACGACCCGCAGTGTGCCGCGGATCTGCTGCTCCGGCTGCAAAGCGGCTTTGGCCTGCTGTGCGGTCGTCAGCAGGGAGCGGGCATAGCTCTGGAAAATTTGTCCCGCGTCGGTCAGCCGGACAGTCTTTCCCACCCGATCAAAGAGGGGCGTTTCCAGTTCTGCTTCCAGTTGAGCGATCTGGGAGGAGATGGCTGACTGCGAATAACCAAGCTCCCGTGCCGCCTGTGAAAAGCTGCGAAGCTCGGCTACATGCAAAAAGGTATTGACGGTACGCAGTTCCATGGCAGCCTCCGGTCAGCGGCGGGTGACGGCGGTCACGGTCAGAATTTCACCATCCACGTTGAAGCGGACTTCCAGCCCGCCGAACTCCATCCCATAGACTCGATCGGGGTCATGCTGATAGGATGGGCGGGGATCGTGCTCGAGTACTCCGATCAAGCCGTCCAGTTCATCGGCAGGGACGATATTCCGGAGAGAGTCTGGAAACTCGACCTTCAGCTTGTGCATCTGGGTTTGTGCCGTGAAGCCAGCCGAAGCATCCGGATGGCAGTCGGCATAGGGGATATAGGGCTTGATGTCGTAGATCGGTGTGCCGTCCATCAGATCAGCTCCTCGCACGATGAGCACCGGACCGACCTCGGGACGGAATTCGATCGTTTCCAGCTTGACGCTGGACAGACCCAGAGGATTCGGACGGAATGGGGAACGGGTCGCGAATACACCCATTCGGGTATTTCCGCCCAGACGCGGGGGACGGACGGTCGGTGACCAGTTGTCCCGCACCGCGCCGGAGAACTGCCACATCAGCCAGATATGGCTGAACGCTTCCAGCCCACGCACGGCGTCGGCATTGCGGTATTCAGGCGTGAAAATAACTTCGCCCCGCAGACTGTCCACCAGCCCGCTCTGGCGAGGAATGCCAAATTTGGTGGGGAAGGCGGTACGAATGTGGGCAATGACTTTTAAGGTCATGGTCTCAGTGGGATTTTTTTCTGTCATAAGATGCCTCCTGCCACAGAACGCAACCGCATCGGAGTCTGTGGCGATTTGATGGGATTTTCCGATGCTATCCCTTTGAGAGAGTCGGCGAACGAATATGAGACGGAGAGGACTATAATCCACGGCAGAAGCCGACCGCTTTGCCTTCGATCTGAAGCTCTTCCAGTTGTGAGCCGGTATAGATCATGGGCGGGCAGGCGGCAGTGTTGTCCGCCAACAGCATGACGGTCTCCCCCTGCCGATGAAAATGCTTCAAAGTGGCTTCCTCGCCGACACGGACGGCGGCGATCTCACCCTGCTCGACCTCGGGCTGGCGGCGGATGCAAACGATATCGCCATCACAGATCGTCGGAGACATACTGTTTCCGTGACAGGTCAGCGCAAAATCTGCGTGCCATACGGACGGGACGCCAATATAGCATTCAATGTTCTGCTCGGCGGTGATGGGAGTGCCGCAGGCGATCGACCCGATCAGGGGAACACGTGTCATTGCGGGCAGTGGTTCAAAGCCGGGCGGCGGTGCGGATGAAACATCCAGCCCCAACAGCCACGCCGGAGTCGTATCCAAAGCGGCTGCCAACTCTTCCAGCTTGGACTGCGGAAGGTCGTTGACTCCTTTTTCGAGTTTGGTGATGGAGGATTTGGAGCGGTAGCCCATCCGGTCTGCAAGCTCCTCCTGTGATAGACCGAGTTCGTTCCGGCGTTGCCGTATCCGGCGGGAAAGTTCCGACATAAAGAGCCTCGCTTTCTGTTATCCGCAGATGTCTGCGGGCGGAAAAAGACGGATCATAAATGAAGTTGTGTCCAGTATAACAAAGTGATTCTTGAAATTCAACTTTTGTGGAGAAATTTTGAAAAAACGGTTGACAAATAATCAACACATGACTATAATACAACTAAAGATTGTGAACGAGACCTGATGTACAAAACAGAAAGGAGAATGCGATTGTGGTGGATACCAATAAGATTCAGGAGCACATCAAGCTTCAGGGACTTAAGGTCGGATATGTCGCACGGGTGCTGGATATTTCACCCAATTCCCTGCGGCTGAAGCTGCGCGGCGAGACAGACTTCAAGGTCAGCGAAGCGGACAAGCTTTCCCATCTGCTGGAATTGACAAGGGAGCAACGGGACGCCTGTTTTTTTGCGCCGGAGATTTACTGGACGACCAGACTTTCACGACAATGTCCGAGCAGAACGATGGAAAGGAGCAGACTTTGACACAGGAACAGATCGCGCAGACCAAGAATGCCCTTCGCCGTTATGGAACGCGTCAGTGGGCGCGAAGCCCCGTGAACCGGAGCTGGTCGAAGGCAATTGAAAAAACGCTGGATTATTATGATGAAGCTGACCCCATTCGGTCAGATCTGCTCCGGCTGCGATATTTTGAGCGGTGCAGCGAAGAAGAAACCATCGAGCGGCTGAATGTCGGTCGGACAACCTACCAGAAGGCTCAGCTTGACCTGCTGAGCACCATTGCGGTCTATGCAGCGGATGAGGGCGCGTTCCAGCCCAGAGAGCTGTATTGGAAACCGCGATAAAACGCAAGGCTCTTCCGGAACAGCATCCGGAAGAGCCCTACAGAATCATTTTTTCTTTTCGGGGGTATCACAGTGCTGGTGACAGGATGCGCAGTTGCCGCCGCAGCCCTCGCCTTTCCAGCCGCCCTGCTTGGAGATCCAGACAACAGCCAGCGCAAACAGCACAACCAGAACCAGCAGCGTAATAATTCCACGGATCGTCAGCATAAAAAGACCTCACTTTTGTACCCGAAGGTACGATGAATTACCATTCAGTATACATCATTTTGCCGCAAAGAGCAATCAAAATATCGAACGCAGGCGGAAAAATGTCCCAGAGCGGGCTGCTGTCCGGAAAGCTCCTGAAAAACCAAAATTAGGGCTTGCAATTCCTCCAGACTCATGGTATAATACTCCTGTTCCGATTTGGAGGATTAGCTCAGCTGGTTAGAGCACCTGCATCACACGCAGGGGGTCTGGGGTTCGAGTCCCTAATTCTCCACCATATAGTTCGTACCCGAACCCAATTTTTACGAAAAGGGTTCGGGTATGTTTTTTTGTCGGAGGTTCTGCGGTGAGAGTATGCAGAGCGGTAAGAGCAAAGGCAGGGTATCACCATGGCGGTGGTATCCTGCCTTTTGCTATTCGTCAGAGAGTGTGCTATACTTGCCGCATCTTTTAAGGCTTACAGGAGGCATAACCATGGGCGGGACATATGATTTTTTGAAAGAGTGCGGATATTTCTATGTGCTGACAATCAACGGCGATTTTCCGGCAGGGAGGCCTTTTGGTGCCGTCATGGAGTACGAGGACAAGATCTACATTTCTACCCATGACGGCAACCAGGTTCACCAGCAGCTTCGGGAAAACGGCAACATTCAGATTCTGGCAAAGAAAGAACACTCACGGGAATGGCTGCGTATTACCGGCGAAGCAACTGAATGCCATTCTCTCGCCGTGAAACAGCGTATGATGGAAGAATGTCCTGTCTTGAAAACACATTTTCCTTCCGCTGATTCAGAACACTTTCTGGTATTCCAAGTTGAAGTTTTGAACGCTGAATTTCATTGATAGTAGAAGCAGGGGGTGAGACAGGTCGCCCCAGCAAGAAGCTGTTTCTATAACATGTGCGGAAGTGCTGGCTTCGACTGCTGTGAAGAATGTTCCGCAATATAACTTGTACCCGAACCCGATTCATTACGAAAAGGGTTCGGGTACATTTTTTGTTTCTCGTATGTTTATCGGATGCTGACGGTGCGGTTTCAGCGTCTGCGTGATTCAAAGATTGGGACCACTGCCTTCGCTGTTTTGCTCCTGCTCGGCGGAGAAAAGCATCATGAGGTGGTTAGCGGAGGATTCCAGTTGGCTCTTTGCTTGACGGAGAGCCGCTTCCTCGGTTTCATTCATCTTCTCGGGCTTATCCTTGCGCAGGCAGCGACGGAGGTTGGCGAGGTCAGACTTGATACGGTTCTTTTCGTCCTTGTCCAGCTCCTTCTTGCACTTGGAGAGAGCCTCATCAACCTTATAGGCGAGCACCTCCGCCTGATTGTGGAGGTCGAGCCGCTCCTTGCGGCGGCTGTCTTCGGCTTCATAGGCGGCGGCGTCCGCCATGGCACGCTGGATCTCGTTCTCCGAAAGATTGGTGCTTCCGGTAATGGTGATGTTCTGCTCACGACCTGTGCCAAGATCCTTGGCGGAAACCTTGACGACGCCGTTCACGTCGATGTCGAATGTGACCTCGATCTGCGGTTTGGACGAGAAGCTTGCGCGGATGCCGTTCAGCTTGAATTTGCCCAGCGACTTGTTATCCCGCGCAAAATGACGCTCGCCTTGCAGGACGTTGATCTCGACGCTGGTCTGCATGGGACGCGCGGTCGTGAAGATCTGGCTCTTTCGGGTCGGGATCATGCTGTTGCGGGTGATGAGAGGGGTAGCCACGCCGCCCAGCGTCTCGATGGAAAGGGTCAGCGGGGTGACGTCCATCAGCACGAGGCCCTGTGCCGCTGCGCCCGTGGCCCCGGCC
>CAVEGP010000024.1:0-24806 GCA_963615155.1 Bacteroides uniformis
ATGATATTGTCGATAAGGGAGCGGTTCAGTTTGACATCCAGCATCCCGTAAGCTCGGACAAGATCGTTTGCGACTGCCAACGACTGCCGCCGCGCATTCTCGAGTGCTGCGCTCCGATCGGTGATATTATTTGCCAAATAGACGTTATACCGATGTTTTGCCCAATCTCGATTCAAGCTGTCAGCATTATCCATCAAGTAGACGACCCGACCGATACAGCTTCCGATATAATGCATACTCTTGCGCTGGTTGGGGTCGTCGTGATTGGCAAGCAGCGCGTACAGCGCACCGTACAGATTGCTTTTGGGTTCGGACGCCTGTTTATAGTTGGGGGTAAAAAGCTGACGCTGCACCCTTGCCTGATCAAGCTCCTGCGCAAAAATACGCTCCAAGGCAGGATTCTCCGATGCTGCTTTCTTATACGCCCTCCGCAGGAAGATGCCGTCCATCACCCGCTCATATTTCTTTTTCAAGGGAAGGATCTCCCACTGCGCATCCTGAAGCCGATGCCATGCCAGCAATACCTCGACCTGTGCCGCCAAGCGGATGCCCTTCGTCTGGCACATCATTTCTTTCCAGACAAATGTTCCACGTACTCGGGTTTTCTTGCAGGTCGCCGGACGCCCCGCCAAGCCATCCGCCATGAGCGCGAAAAGCACACCATTATAACGCAGACGACGGCTGGAATGCCATCCATAAGAAAGCGCAAGTTGATGCTGCACACCACGAAGATACCACAGATAGGTGTTATAATCGCGTATCGTCAATTCTGGCAGATACGGTTTCATCCGCCCGTCCATTTTTTCTCTACTCCCTCCGCTCTATTACCCCGTTATCCGGTCCGTTGTATATCAATTTTAGTATACTCAATTTGGATTCGACTTGCAACTCCCCATTTGTAAATTCTTCCGCAAAAAAAGCTGCTGCACAGGGGCAGCAGCTCACAAATAAATCTTATTTACTTTTTCTCAAAGCGGTTCGGGGCGGTGCGCTTGCCGTCAAAGCCGCTCTTCGGCATGGGTTTCGCCGGACGGTTCTCGGACTTGGGGGTGTTATAGTACATATACAACTGACAGGGGATCATGCCGTTGTACATCTTGCGGCGTTTGTTGGCACGCTTACCATAATGGTGTTCAAAATCCATATCGGCAGTGATGGCGTACACACCCGCACAGGGATGCGCCTCCATCTGCTGACCCAACGTCCGAGCCAGCTTTGCCGCACCCTCAATGGTGCTCATGCGCTCGCCATATGGCGGATTCGTCAGGACGATTGCCTCGCTCCTGGCAGCGAAATCGGCAACGTCCGCCACCTCGAAATGGCAGCGTTTCTCGACGCCCGCCAACTTTGCGTTCGCATTTGCCAGCGCGACAGCCGCCGGATCGATGTCATAGCCGAATGCCTCGAAGCCAACGTCCAGCTTGGACTCTGCCAGAGCCTTCTGACGCTGCTCCGCCCAGATCGAAGCCGAAACAAAGCTGTACCGCTCGGCGGCGAACCGACGCTTGAGCCCGGGAGCGATATTCATCGCCTTCTGCGCCGCCTCGATCAGCAGCGTGCCACTCCCGCAGAAGGGATCTTCCACAAGGCTGTCACGGCGGACACGCCCAAGATCGGCGATGGTCGCTGCCAGCGTCTCACGGATGGGTGCTTCCATTGCGTTACGACGGTATCCCCGCTTATGCAGACCCTCGCCGGTCGTATCCAGCATGATCTCACAGACGTTCTTGCGCAGCATGAAGCGGATCTTATACTCCGCACCCGTCTCAGGCAGGACAGAGGTCTTATGCTTGAGCATCAGACGCTTGACGACCGCCTTCTTGATAATGCTCTGACAGGCAGGCACGCTCGTCAGCTGGCTGTTCAGGGACGAGCCCGTGACCGGAAAAGCAGCGTCCGCAGGCAGAAGCTCTTCCCACGGGATCGAGTACACGCCATCGAACAGCTCATCAAAGGTGGACGCCGGATAGGTGTTCAGAAGCAGCATCACACGCTCAACGGTGCGCAGATTGAGGTTTGCCGCTGCGATCATCTCCGCACCGCCCTTGAAGGTCAAGCGACCATCGCTGACCCGAATATCCTCCGCGCCAATGCGGCGAAGCTCAAAATTGGCGGTGGATTCGCACCCGAAAAAACAGGGGGCGATCAATTCAAATTTTGCAGGCATCTTGTTTTCCTTTCCTGTGGATAACTAAAAAACAGACCCGCCCCGCTGGGGCAGGCCCAAAGATCTTCATTCAGACATTTTCCGTAAGAAACAACATCTCAGTGACCACCACGACGGCTGCGGGGCGCGTAACCACCACCACGACGGTTGTTCGTCTCGTGGTCGAGATCCGCCATCTTTTCCTCACTCTGGCTCTTGAAGCGGCTCATCATATCCTCAAAGCTCATGTTATCGGACTTGACGGGGGCTTTCGGCTGCCAGACACGAGGTGCGCTTTCACGTGCCGGACCGCGTCCGCCTTCACGGGGAGGACGAGCGCCCTCACGCGGACCGGAGTGGAAACCGCCTCTGCCGCCATCCCGAGGACCGCCCTGACGCGGACCATTCGGGCGAGGACCACAGCTGTCCGGACGTGCCGGACGCGGAGGCGGCGGCAACAGCCGCTTGATGGACAGTGCGATCTTGCCGTCCGGTGCCACGTTGATGACCTGCACCTTGACAAGATCGCCATCATGCAGGACTGCTGCAATATCCTGCACATACTCATTGGACACTTCGGAAATGTGGACCATGCCGACCCGACCCTCCGGCAGCGCAACAAATGCGCCAAACGGCTTCACGCCGGTCACACGACCCTCAAAAACGTTCCCTACCTCAATCGCCAAAACTCAATACTCCTTGTACTCTCTCAATGTTCCGGTTCTCTGCGCCGCGCTCAATTTCCGGTCACATCCACAAAGATGCGCTCGTTGGGTGCGGCATAATTGTAAGAATCCCGGGCGACCCACTCCGTCACCTCATTTGCATCGCCGCTGAGGATGCGCTCCATCTCCTCATTCTGGGTCTGCTGCTGTGCGATCTGCTCGTTCAGGGTCTCAAGCTCCGCGCGTTTCGAGCTGATCGTCACCTGATTGGAGATATATGCCGCCAGCATACTGAAAAGAAGTAGCACAAAAAACAGCCAGAGCATTTTCCTCCAGACCGGATTCTTTTTCCGCTTCTTGCGGCTCGGATTCGCCATACCACATCGCCCCCGTTGAAACAGCAGGCTTTGCGTGCCTGTACTCTTACCTTGATACGTCTGATTATACATCACGCGCCGCTCATTTGGCAAGTTGTTTTTGTATTTTTTTGAAACTCTTTTTTCGATACATCCGCAAAAACTTTTCCGGAAGCCTCAGCAGACCACCTGCGGCAGCGGCAGAGCCCACCGCGCTGAGGACCATATACCAGCGCAGGATACCGCCCACGCTGTACGCCGCCGTATAGCTTTGGAGCGCAAACAGCATCACTCCCACAAAAGCAACATCCGGCAAAAACGCCGCCCGTCCCTTTTGGGGGAAGAACGCCCGCACCGATCCCATTATCCCGCCCAGCACGGCGCAGGCTTCCATCTCCTGCATGATCTGCCGGAGTGTCAATGCCGGATTCATCAGCGGAACAGACGGCGCAGAAGCCCGCCCATCGTATGCTCTGCGGTATATTCCAACAGATCGACCCGACCAGTCAGCTTAGCTTCGCCTGCGTCTAAGTCCAGCGCGGTCACGCTCAGCTCTGCCCCGGCAAGGTTCAGCACGCCCCGACTCGTCTCGATGACGGCACTGTCCGGATCACACCGCAGCACCCGCTTCACCCCCGTCACAGTCAGCTTGCTCCGCCCTTCTAAAATCAAATCGTGGGGCTTCGCCTGCTCTGGTTTCTCCGCACTTTTCATCCCATCACACCCCTTTTAAACAGGAGTATGCCAAGGGAATGAAGCTTATACTTTTTTTGCACGTTTTTAAAACCTTCCCCTTGAGGGGAAGCCCTACGGGGTATCACTCACTGATAATTTCATACATCTCCCGCGCGACATCCTTGGTGCGCGGCTCGATGTCCGACAGGACCTTTACTTTGATGGGGCGGTTGCCGAAGGTAACTTCGATGATGTCACCCTCCTTGACAGCCTGACTTGCCTTTGCGATCTTTCCATTGATGAGGATACGCCCTGCGTCGGCGACCTCGTTCGCCACGGTGCGGCGTTTGATGAGCCGCGAAACTTTCAAATATTTATCCAATCTCATAAATCATCGTCTCCGTTTCGTTTTTGCTAAAGGCTCCCCCAGCATAGGAGAGACTTTCCGAGGGTTACAAAAAAAGCCGCCGGGACATCTGATTCCGGCGGCGAGATGCGTTCTTTTTACAGGGTATCCTTCAGAGCCTTACCCGGCTTGAAAACGATGTTGCGGGAAGCAGCGATCGTGATCGGCTCACGGGTACGGGG
Source organism: Bacteroides uniformis (assembly GCA_963615155.1). Classification (GTDB taxonomy): domain Bacteria; phylum Bacillota; class Clostridia; order Oscillospirales; family Ruminococcaceae; genus Faecalibacterium. The sequence goes on from CAVEGP010000024.1 coordinate 4,431, forward strand.
GTTGATGCCCTGACGCTCTGCGCGCTCACGGATCTCGAACGTACCAAAGCCGGAAATGGTGATCTTCTCACCGTCGGTCATTGCCTTGCCCAGTGCGTCAAACATTGCGTTGACGGCAGCCTCCGCGCTCTTCTTGCTCATCTCGGTGTTTGCCGCAACCTGTGCGATCAGATCAGTTTTCGTCATAATAAAAACCTCCACAAATTCTTTCGTTCTTCTCAAATCTTATCTCTCGGGAGCTGTCACCTCAGCTTCTGCCCCGTTCGATGTCATCTCTTGCTGCTTCAGCCCCTCGCTGAACCGTTTGGACGCAAAGCTCAACGCTTCTTCTGCGTCCACACCCACCAGACGCATTGCGTCCGCTGCCGCGAACAACAGCTCGCCCGCACGCTCCTGCGCATTCTCAGGGGAAGCATCTGCCCACGCCCGCTCCGCCTTCTCAAGGCTCTGCGCCGCCTGTGCAGCATCCTGTGTACCAAGCCCCCGACCCGCAGCACGCTTCTGGAGCTTCTGAGCACGCATCAGGGCGGGCAGAGTCAACGGAACCGTATCCAGCTCATCCGCCAGCGTCCGACGCCCCTTTTCCTTATTTTTGAGCGCGTCCCAGCCATTTATACCGGAATTTTCCGCCGCCGATGAGGTGAAGATGTTTGGATGCCGGAACACCAGCTTCTCGCACACCTCCCGACAGACCTGCTCAAAATTGAACCGTCCGCGCTCTTCCTCAAGGATGACATGGAACGCAACCTGCATCAGCACATCGCCCAGCTCCTCCCGAAGCATCTCCATATCATCCGCGTCGATGGCTTCCAACGCTTCACAGGTCTCTTCCAGAAAATTCTTCCGGATGCTCTGATGGGTCTGGACCTTATCCCATGGACACCCATTCTCAGGATCACGCAGGATGCGGATGATTTCCAAAAGATCCTCTGCGGTATACTGTTCCCGTTCCTGCCAATCCTGCATCCGAATCTTCCTTCCTGCCTTCCTGTCCTGTGACAGGTTCAAATTGTACCGCAAAATCCGCTTATTTGCAAGGGTTTTGACCCATTTTGCAGTTTTAGGACACTGGATTTTACAGGAATTTCACACAAAAAGAGCGGCATCCCCCGAGAGATACCGCTCTGTCCGAATTTTATCCGAAAAAGCGTCTCAGAGCTGTGCTCCGCATTTGTTGCAGAACAGCGCATCATTCGAGATAGGCGCACCGCACTGCGGACAGGTCTTGTGCGGGGCACCGTCGTCCTTGTCGATGCTGAAATCCATAGTGATGCTATTTGCCGGCTCCTTCGCCGCCTCTTCGGGCTCGACCTCCGCTGCGGTGAAGCCTGCCGCCGCTTTCAGTGCCGACAGCTCCTCCTCGATGGTGCCGATCATCTCAATGTACTTGTCAACGAGGGGCTGATTTTCCTCATGCCCCTTTGCAAGGCTGTACACCAGCGCGCCAAGCTGACGCTGCGCTTTTGCCAGCTTGGTCTGTGCGCTGACGATCTTTGCCTGTATCTTGCCGCGCTCCGCCAGATCCATCGCCGCGTTTTTGCCCTTCTCGGCATACTCGAGACCCATTTCCTTGAGCTTATTGAAATCCATATCGGACACCTCTCTCAATTCACGCCCTCAGAGGGCTTTTTCTCCTGAATCCTATCTGCTGCACAGGGCGTTTCCCTGCGTATCGGATGATGATTTCATTATAACGCGTTCTCGTCACGATTGCAACGAATCCGCCGCAAGTTTTACAGTTTTGTGCGGATTTGGAAACATTTTTTTCGCAATTGCACAAAAGCGTGGTTTAGCGGGTCTGTCCTGCGTAGAATTCCCGCAGCATACTGTCTTCGGGCAGAAGCTCGAGCTGCACCGGCGCAACATTCTCGAAGCGGCGTGCCGTCTCATCCCACAGCTCGGCACAGTGACCTTCCAGCGTAAACTGCTGACGCACCTTCCGGAGAAGCTGGGCGATCAGCCCCAGCTCATAGGTAAAGGAGGTATCCAGCAGAAAGTCCGCTGTGGTCTTGAAGCCCTTGATATACCGTGTTTCGCCGTCCAGAACTCTCTCCCACATGGCGAGGGTCTTTTCCGGACTGCGTCCGCGCGCGGCAGCGTCCCGAAGGGTACGGCGGCAGAGCCGGACGTCCCGGGTACTGATGCTCCGGCGACCATCGACGCAGTATTCCTCCCGCAGACCCGCATAGATGCGGTAGATCTCATTCTCTGGAACAAGACCGGTCAATTCCGGATTCAGGGCGTGGATTCCCTCGACGATACAAACACCGCCCTGCAGATCGATCTTTTCCGTCTCACTGGCTCGTGCCTCAGCGGTGAAATCGTAGATGGGAAGCTCTGTCCTGCCGGTCTCATTCAGCTCCCGCAGGCACTGCCGGACGAGCGGCAGATCCAGAGTATCCGGATTCTCATAATCCAGCGTACCGTCAGGCATTTTGGGATAGAACTGCGCCCCCTTGAAAAAGTTGTCAAGACTGACGACCTGCGCAGGCGTCCCCTGACGCACCAGCTCCTCAGCCAGCTTATGCGCCGAGGTAGTCTTGCCGCTGGCAGATGGACCGGTCAGCATAACGATCTTCGTGCCGGAATCCCGCACCTTCTGGGCGGCATAGCTCACCCGCTGATGGTAGCTTTTTTCACACATCTGTGCCAGAGCCGCCGGACTTTGTGCCGCGACATTATAGAGGTCAACTTCAACCAGACGTTTCGGGACCCAAATCGTGATCATAAAAATCAGCCACTCCTTTTTTCCGTTCCAGCACCTCCGCAAACCGCTGGATATACTCGTTCGGATATTTAAAGTTGAAGATTCGCTGCATCCGCTTTCCGCCGTCGGCGACCAGCTTGGTGCTGCCACCCGCGCCTGCGGAAAGGATGGTCTGGACTTCCTCCATGATATAAATATTGTAATATCCTTCGTGACCCGCCTTGCACCAGCCCACGTTTTCGAGGTTCTGCAAGGTATTCTTCTGTCGGTAGAGATAGTAAGGGCGATAGCCTGCCTCCGCCAGCAGATGACACTTTTCCAGCATAGCCGCAACATCGGCGTAATCGTTCTCCTTCTGATCCTCGATGACGATGCGGGACGCACGCTTGAGTGTCAGGGTGTGGACGGTGATGTTTTCTGGGTCAAGTGCAATCGCCTGCCGGAGACTCTTCTCAAAGCCTTCCACGGTGTCGCCGGGCAGACCCGCGATCAGATCCATGTTGATATCGTCATGCCCTGCCCGCCGGGCGTCGGCATAACAGTCCAGAATATCCTGCGCCGAGTGCTTCCTGCCGATCTTCGCCAGCACCTCGTCAGAGAAGGTCTGAGGGTTGATGGAGATACGGGTCGCGCCATATTCCTTGATGACCGCCAGCTTTTCGGCGTCGGTGCAGTCCGGACGACCCGCTTCCACCGTGTATTCCACGATCTTTGAGAGGTCAAAGCTCTGCCGTACCGTTCCCATCAGCTGACGAAGCTGCTCCGCCGAAAGGCTGGTGGGCGTTCCGCCGCCAATGTAGATGCTGCACAGCTTCAGTCCTGCCTTGTCAGCCTCCTGCCGGATGGCTTCGACCTCCTTGCAGAGACAATCCACATAGGGTTGCACCATCTTGCGGTCTCGGTCAAGATTGCAGCTCACAAAGCTGCAATAGCTACACCGGGACGGGCAGAACGGAATACCGATGTACAGGCTGTATGAGTCCGGCTCACTGCCCCGTTTCAAAATCGGCTCTTGCAGGTCGGCGATTTCTTTTGCTATCGTGTATTTTTGCTCAGAGCAGTCGAACCGTTCCAGAAAGAACCAGTCGATTTGTTCTTCCGTCCAGCCTGCCGCCCGCTTGTCGTGGATGAGGCGGACAGGACGCACGCCCGTCATTTTGCCCCACGGCGGGCGGATCCCCGTCCAACTCCGCAGAAGGTCATAGGTCAGGCTTGCCAGCGAGAATTCCGGCGTTTCACCGCTCTCCTCAACAGGCTTCGGCAGGGGTGCTTCGGCGGTCTTGGACTGACCGTTCTGCCGCACCATCGCCCAAAAGCCATCCGGCTTTTTTTCAGCCCACACACAGTCCTCGCCCTCCTCGGGAGGGGTCAGGGTCAGCGGTGCCATCGGGTAAAACAGCCGGACAAGATGCTCGACCTCATAGCCGGACGGCAGACCGGTGATATAGATTTTCATTGATATTCCCTTTTTCTTATGCGTTTTTCAGCGCGTGACGAATATAAAAATTGTTATCCAGCTCTTCGCCGAAGGTCGAGAAATCGCCGTGACCGGGCAAAAGCTGCGCTCCGCGCGGGATGGGCAGAGCCGCAAGCTTGCGCAGGCTCTCGTCCATCGCCCGACTGTCGCCGCCCTCGAGGTCGGTACGACCAATGCTTCCCTGAAAGACGGTATCGCCTACAAAGAGATGCTCCTCGCCGCAGAGCAGGATCACGCCGCCCTCGGTATGCCCGGGCGTGTGCCAGACCTTGAAGCTCAGCTCATCGATCGTAATGACCTCTCCCTCGGCATAGCCGCTGTCGGACGCTTTCAGAGGGAACAGTTGGATGCCCTTGCAGTCGACAGGCTCGCAATAGAGTTTTGCGTTCCATTCCCTGCTCAGGACTCCCGCACTGCCCACATGGTCATAATGACCGTGGGTGCAGAAGATAGTCATCAGCTTCGCGTCGTGCTCTTTCAGAATTTTATCATAGTCCTGCACATCTGCCGCCGGATCAATGATAACCGCATGACCTGCGTCGGTGAGGAACAGGAAGCTGTTGGTGTAAAACGGCGCAGAGCCGAGAAGATGAAATGCCTGCATGGAATGTTCTCCTTTAATCCTTCTGTTTCCACTCATCGGTGTCGATCACGATGGTGCACGGACCTTCGTTGATCAGTGCCACCTGCATATCCGCGCCGAACTCACCGTGCTGGACATCCTTCAAGCCTTGCTTGTTCATCTCGGCGAGGAACAGCTCATAGGCATCCACCGAAAGCGGCGGTTTTGCCGCCTTGATAAAGCTGGGTCGGAAGCCCTTTCGGGTGTTGCCGTAAAGGGTGAACTGGGACACGACCAGAGCCGAATAGCCCAGATCCTTCGCGCTGAGGTTCAGCTTGCCCTCTTCGTCCGGAAAAATACGCAGACCTGCGCACTTTTCCGCCAGCTTAGGGACGATATCCAGTGTATCGGTATCCTTGACGCCCAGCAGGATCACAAGACCGGACCCGATGGAACGCGGCTCTCCGCCGTTGACCCGAACGCTTGCCGTGGATACCGCCTGAATGACTGCTCGCATTACTTAGCTCCTTGTTACTTTCAGAACATCCCTGACCTTGGACAGGCGGGCAACGACCCGATTCAGATGTTCGGTATTGTTGATGCCGATCGTCAGGCTGACGATGGCGCAGTTGTTCTCGACCTGACGGGCATTCATCGCGTAGATCGGCACACGGATATCCGACAGTGCCGCCAGCACATCCTGCAGCAGCTCGTTTCGGTTGAGCGCGATAATTTCCAAGCCCGCTTTATAGCTGTCCTTCACGCTGTCCGCCCAGTATGCCTTGACCCAGCGGGGCGCGTTGGTGGGGTCTTTCATGCTGGAAATGGCGTTAGCGCAGCTCTGCTTGTGGATGGACACGCCAAAGCCACGGGTGATGAAGCCCACGATGGGGTCACCGGGCAGAGGCGAGCAGCACTTCGCGAACTTGATGGGGGTGTTGTCAAAGCCCTCGACCACTACGCCGTCCGTCGCATGGACCTTGCTCAGATCGACCTTCGGCAGATCATCAACACTCTTCTCCTCGGCCGCCTTGAGCTTCTGATATTCTTCCTTCAGCTTGGGCAGGCAATTGGCAATGGTCATGCCGCCGTAACCGATGGCTGCATACAGCTCCTCAGCGTTGTTCTGGCGCATCCGGCGGCTGCAGCTATTCACGAATTCGTCCAGCTGGTCGTCCGGGATAAAGATCATCTCACGGCGCAGCTCTCTTGCCAGAGCGTCACGCCCCTGCTGGATGTTCTCGTCCCTGCGCATCTTCTTGAACCAGTTGCGGATTTTGCTCTTTGCCTCACTGGTGCGCACGATCTTCAGCCAGTCACGGCTCGGTCCCTTGTCTGCCGGACCAAGAACGACCTCAATGATCTCACCGGTCGAAACAATGTGGTCGATGGGCACCATCCGGTTGTTGACCTTGCAGCCCACCATCCGGTTGCCGACGGCAGAGTGGATGGCATAAGCAAAGTCAATGCAGGTCGCACCGGCAGGCAGGTTGATGACATCGCCCTTCGGGGTAAAGGCAAAGACCTCCTCGGGGAGCAGATCGCTCTTGAGGTCGTGGAGCAGGTTCCCGGAATCCTCGCTGACACGCTGATTTTCCAGAAGCTGGCTGACCCACGCCAGACGTTCGTCCAGCTTATCATGTCCATCCAGACCTTCCTTGTATTTCCAGTGCGCGGCAACGCCATACTCCGCCTGTTCATCCATTTTCCGGGTACGGATCTGCACCTCAAAGGGGATTCCTTCGTGACCGATCACCGTGGTGTGCAGGCTCTGGTAGCCGTTGGGCTTCGGCGTTGAGATATAATCCTTGAAGCGGTTCGGAAGCGGATGGTACATATCGTGGATCAGACCAAGGGTGCTGTAGCATTCCGCCAGTGTATCCAGAATGACACGAACGGCATAGATATCGTAGATCTCATCAAAGGATTTATTCTGCATGATGGTCTTGCGATAGATGCCGTAAATGCTCTTTACACGGCGTTTAATGGTTGCGCCCTCAATGCCGCTCTCCTCGAGACGCTGCTCGATGACGCCGGAGACGCTGGCAAGGAATTCCTCGCCGGAACGCTCACTGAGCATCTTATTGATTTCCTCATAGCCCACCGGATCGAGGTAATGGAGACTGCGATCCTCCAGCTCCTCCTTCACGTTCAGAATACCGAGACGGTTGGCAATGGGGGCATAGACCTCCATCGTCTCACGCGCCTTGTCACGGCGTTTCTGCTCAGGCCATGCGTCGCCTGTGCGCATATTGTGCAGACGGTCGCAGAGCTTGATGATCATAACACGGACATCACGGCTCATCGCCAGCAGCATTTTGCGCAGGTTTTCCGCCTGCAATTCCTCGATATTCGAAAACTGGATCTTCGTCAGTTTGGTCACGCCGTCCACCAGAAGAGCGACTTCCTCTCCAAAAGCAGCCTTCAGGTCGTCCAGCGTCGTGGGGGTATCCTCCACGACATCGTGGAGCAGTGCGGCGGCAATGCTCTCGGTATCCATACCGAGATCGAGCACCAAACGTGCCACAGCCAGCGGATGGCAGATATACGGCTCACCGCTCCGGCGGCAGACGCCCTTGTGCGCGTCATCTGCCCAATGATATGCCTTATCGATCATCTCCATGTTATACGCCTTGCCACTGGCTTTGATGGCTTCGACAAGCTTCTCGTAGGTGACGATCTCCGGACGCACCTCAGACGGCAGAGTGCCTTCCGGGGCATTTGCCGGCAGTGCAGTCGCTGCGACCGTCGATGTTTCCGTTACCGGCTGATGCAGATGTGTCTTTGCCGAATAGGAATCCTCTTTTTTCTCCGTTGCCATTGCAGGTGCGGTCACTTTCTTTCCCTCTGGCATTTTACGTTCCCTCCAAACATTTCAAAATCGGCGCATCGGCAAGATTTTTCTTCCCTGCCGTGGGCACAAGCTCCCAGAACCTGACCCCTTCACGCTCGATGTCAACGATCAGACCGACCTGTTCCAAGGCCGTGACCGCCACCAGGATCTTTCCTGTATTTTCTTCGCCCAGTTTCGAGAAAAGCGGCTGCATATCATCCGAACGCCACCGCCGCGCCTGAAGCTCACGATAAACGGCGACGATATCACTGCGGGCAGGCGCAACGGTCTGCTTCTGCTCCTCGGTCAAAGGTGTACCCCGACGCAATGCCTGCACCAGAGCGGCCTGCTGTGCCGCCGTATTGCCCAGCCCCGCCGGATGCAGCTCGATGATGCGTCCCGAAAGCTGCGCTCCACGGGGTGCTTCATAAACAGACAGGTTCATGGCGGCATCCACCACATCGCCCGTACTGTAGGGCAGCTGCTCCGGTCGCATCCCGAACCAGACAGCGTAAAGGCAGGCATTTCCCTGCCGCAGACGCAGGCGGCTGTGCTTGCCGTCTGACACCGGATAGACCCCCTCCAGAACTGCCTTTTCCAGCAGAAAAACGGGAGTGGGGTTCTCCGCTCCGTAGGGAGCCAGCCGCTCGAGACGGCGAACACTCTCCACCGTCACCCGATCCAGATGGATGGACAAATCGCAGGTGAGCGGAGGCGTGTGAAGCACCGGACATTCCCGCGCTGCCCATTCGTTCAGACGGCGGCGAAGCTCCGGCAGATTCTCCTCCCGCACCGACAGGCCTGCTGCCATTGCATGGCCGCCGAACCGAAGCAACAGGTCGGCGCACGCGCTGATGCAGGAATGCAGGTTGAAACCCTGCACGCTTCGTCCGCTTCCTTTTCCCTCGCCGTGCTCATCCACCGAAACGACGATGACCGGACGTCCGGTCTTTTCCACAAGGCGGGAAGCCACAATCCCGATCACGCCCGGATGCCAGTCCTTTCCCCAGAGCAAAATGACTCTGTCCTCAAGGATGGACGGCTCCTTCTCCAACTGCTCCTGCGCCGCTCTGACGATCTCCAGCTCTGTCTCCTGACGGGCAGCGTTGATCTCATTCAGCTTATGCGCCAGCTCCTCGGCGCGTGCCTCATCCTCGCACAAAACCAGCTGCAATGCCGTCACCGCGTTGTCCATCCGTCCGGCGGCATTGATGCGGGGTGCGATGGCATAGCTGACATTTTCAGCAGTGATAGGTTTTCCGGTCAGACCGACTTCATCCAGCAGGGCAGCAAAGCCCGGGCGGTCGGTCTGACGGAGCAGCCGCAACCCCGCCTTGACGAGGGTGCGGTTCTCTCCCGTCAGGGGCATCACGTCTGCCACTGTGCCAACTGCAGCCAGATCGCCACAGTAGTCCAACATTTCCTCGGGCGGACAGCCATCCAGCGCGGCACAGAGCTTGAATGCCACACCCGCGCCGCACAAGCCCTTGAAGGGACTATGGTCATCCTCCCTGCGGGGATCGACGACAGCCACAGCATGCGGAAGCGTCTCTGGTGGAAGGTGATGGTCGGTAATGACGAGATCGATCCCCAGCGAGGCGGCAAATTCCGCCTCTTCTACTGCAGAGATGCCGTTGTCCACCGTCACGATGAGCTGATAGCCCTTGTCGTGAATGGACTGGATGGCATTCCTGGACAGACCGTAGCCGTCCCCCTCCCGACTGGGAAGCATACACTTGACATTTGCGCCCATTCCCTTGAGGTGCTGGTACAACAGGGCGGTCGCCGTCACGCCGTCTACATCGTAGTCTCCAAAGACTACGATCGTCTCTTCTCTGTCGATGGCTTCCATAATACGCTGACACGCTTTATCCATATCGGTCAGCAGCATCGGATCGCTCAGTTCTTCTTCGCCCGCCAGCAGGGTCAGTGCGTCGGCGGGATCTGCGATCCCTCGTGCCGCCAGGACCCCTGCCAGAAGCCCTGTCTCCTTCTGCTGGGCAGCAAGCGTGCTTTTGAATTTCTCCTCGCTCCACGGCTCCTCGGAATTGTATTCCATCTCTTCGGTGCTCTGCTCCGCAATCGCGCAGGTCAGCTCCCGAACCGCGGCGCGGTCAAGCTCCTTCAGATTCCATGCCCGGTAGGTCATTGCAGTCCCTCCCCGGTCAAGCCGTCATTCGCCATCATGCCCTGCAGGGCTGCGATCTCGCTGGATACATCCAGCGCGACATCCGACAGCAGATTATCATAAAGATTGTCATACGCCTGATTCAGGGTATGCAGGATACCTGCGATATCCCTGCGGATGTTCTCCGCATTCTCGCCCTGCTGCCCCTGTACATCATTATAGGTATGCAGGAGCTTGAGCGTGGTCGGGATATAATATTCCGCGAATCGGCGCACCTTCGGCAGACTTTCCGGATGCGCCTCCAGCCAGTCGCAGATGGACTGCGTAGTCATCTGCATATGTTCCAGTTCTTCGACCGCCTGCTCATCCTTCATGAGCTGCTTTTCCTGCCCCAGAACCTTCACAAAGCGGCGCGCGATCTCAAGATTCTGCGGAATATCCTTTGCCTGATCCGTTTCCGTTTCTTCCCTTTTTACGGGCTGGGGGTCGATTCGGGCTTCCTGCGCGGCACGATAATCCTCCGCCGTCAGATAGAGCCTGTCCGTCTTTTCGTCCAGCCAACCCCTGAGCCAATCCTTGCGGATGAACTTCTGAAGCTGCTTGCGGGCTTTTTTCGGTTTCTGATGGGTCAGCTCCGCCAGCATCTGCATCGGGACGCCCTGCTTATAGTCAAAGCTGTCCGCCGCGTCCGCAAGCAGGTTCAGCTCCTTTGCCGCCTTCATTCGGGAAGCTCCTGCAGCGGTCATCCAGAGAAAGCCTGCCGTCACCAAAAACAGCAGGCTGCTGGTAACGCCCACCACATCATACAGCCATGTGCCGAAAAACAACTGCAAACCGATCAGGCAGCTCAAACCGGAAACACCGAAGATCACGGCAAAGGTAATGCCGACCGCCAGCAGCACACAGCCTGCATCACAGCGTTTTTTCGCGCTTTCCCGTATTTCCCCAACCGGCGTCGTATCTCTGTCCAAACCAAGGATCTGCTTCGCCCAGCGGGGCATCCCGCTCTGCGCTGTTTTGCCCGCCTCTGTATTTCCGGCTTCCTTGCTCTGACGCTCCGATCCCCGCTGACGGCGGCGGTACTCCTGCGCGCCCTCCTGAAACGCCCGTCCTGCCTCGTTGATGCCATAACTGGCGGCATGGACGGCGGCACGCCCCATATCCCATGCGCGGTCGCCGATCTCCATGCCCCGTCCGTCGAAGCCGTTGCGGAAGGCGTCGTTCACGGTATCGCCGAAGGCACGGATCTGCCGTTCCAGCTCGTCCTGTATCTGCTGCCCCTGAGCGGCACGGTTCGTTTCATTCTCTGTTGTGTAGTGGTTCTCGTTCATTCTTTTCTCATCCCTCTGCCGGACTGTACCGGCTGACGATGGCGCGGGCGACCCGCAGACCATCCACGGCGGCACTCATGATGCCTCCCGCATATCCTGCGCCCTCTCCGCAGGGGTACAGACCTGCCATCTGGGAGCATTCAAAATTTTCTTCCCGCCGGAGCCGGATCGGGCTGCTGGTGCGGGTCTCAAGACCTGTTAAAATCGCCTCCGGTGCGGTATATCCCGCGATCTTTCGCTCATAGGCACGCAGACCTGCCCGAAGCGTCTGCGTCAGCTCATCCGGCAGCAGCGCACCCAGATTCGCAGCGACCACACCACGGTCATAGGTCGGCTCGACCCGACCGATCTTCAGTTGACCGCGCCCCTCCAGAAAGCTCTGGATGTTTTCAGCCGGAGCCACATACGCTCCGCCCTTCTGCCCTGCGGCATAGGCACGGGCTTCCAGCTCCCGTTGAAAGGCGATCGCCCTACTCGGATCGTTTTCAAAATCCGCACCGCTCACACTGACGACGACTGCCGCGTTCGCGTTCCTGCCGTCACGGGCATGGTAGCTCATGCCGTTGGTGACGACCCGTCCGGTCTCACTGGCAGAGGCAACCACCTGACCGCCCGGGCACATACAGAAGGTGTAGACACAGCGGCTTCCGACATGCTGCGAAAGCTGATATTCTCCATGCGGCAGCGCCGGATGTCCTGCCGCTTCATGGTAGAGACTTTTTTCGATCTCCGTCTGAAGGTGCTCCGCCCGAAAGCCCACGCTGAACGGCTTGCACTCAAGAGTCAATCCGCTGTCCATCAGCATCCCGAAAGTGTCCCGTGCCGAATGCCCCACCGCAAAGACCAGTGCTTCACAGGGGAATGCGCCGTCGGTCGTAACGATTCCGGTCAGGTGTCCGTTTTTCTGTTCCAATCCGGTCAATGCCGTATTGAACCGCACCTCGCCGCCCAGAGACTCGATCTCCTTGCGGATCGAAGTGATGACACCTCTGAGCAGATCCGTGCCGACATGGGGTTTCTGCTGCCATGCGATTTCTCGGGGCGCACCATGCTCCAGAAAGACCTCGGTGACAAAGCCGCAAAGCTCATCCCCGATCCGAGTCGTCAGCTTGCCGTCCGAGAATGTGCCTGCGCCGCCCTCGCCGAACTGGATATTCGCGTTTTCGTTCAGTTCACCCGTCACCGAAAAGTGCTCGACCGCCTTCACACGCTCTTCGAGAGCCGGACCGCGTTCCAGCACGAGGGGACGGTATCCCTGCCGTGCCAACAGCAACGCAGCGAACAGACCCGCCGGACCCAGACCGCAGACCACCGGACGATGCGCCAGCGGTCTGCTCCCGTTTTCGACCGTAAAATCCGTCTTACAGTGCAAGGCGACGCAGGGCGAGAACCCTGCAAAGGCAGACTCCTCACCCTCGTCCTTGAGCGTTACCGCAACGGTATATACAAGCTTGGGTTGACCGTGGCGCGCATCCACCGAGAGCTTTGCCACACCAAGGTGCCCGACCTTGCTCCGTGGGATGCGTGCCAGACGCAACGCCCGTTCAAAGGCCTGCGGCTCTCCGGCGGAAAGCGGCAGGCGGATATCCCGAACCAGAATCATCTTAAAGTTGTCCTATCTTTGGATTTTTGTTTTCTCGACAAAGGCTTCCCCTGAGGGGAAGCTGTCAGAGGGGCAGGATACAAGTCTCGGCTCTCCCTCTGGGAAAGCTGGCGAGCGTCAGCGAGACTGAAAGAGCTAGTTGCTCTCGATCTTGCACTGCAATACATAGCTGCCAATGGAAAAGATTTTGCCATTGGACGGCACATAGAGACGGCAGGCAACATTCTGCTGACCCAGCGCAATGGAGAAATCATCCGCGTCGATCTCAATGACGACCTGCTCCGGCGTCAGTGTTTCCAGCGAGCCCTTCGGACCGCAGAGGGTCACGTTCATCAGCCGCTCCGTCTCGACCGTCAGTGTGTAGCTCGAGGGCAGATTGACGACCTGCACGCACTCAGACGGCAGATTCAGTGTTTTGGTTTCCAGATGGGAGCTGTCGAAGCTGACGGTAACGCTGGACAGGTTATCCAGCAGATGGATGCCTGTCGGCAGCTCAATGGGCATTTCATAGACCTTATCGAGCGCAAAGGTGGACAGGTCGATCGTGCCAATGGACAGACTGGACAGCTTGTCGATCTGTGATTCCGGACCTGCGACATTCAAGGTCTTTTTGCTCAGTTCATAAGACAGCACCGACGAATCAAAGTCACGGGGGGTATTGATGAAGCTCACCGATACGGGCAGGGTCGCAATCTTATAGACCTGCAAGGTCACTTCCACACTCTCTGTTTCCAACGTGGTGTATTCAAATGTGACCTCCTTGCCGCTCTTGGTATAGAAGCGAAGCGGTGTATCCAGGGTGACCGGATCTGTCAGCTCTCCCTTGTAAGTCACTTCCGCCGTACAGCTCTCAACCTCGCTCAGCTCGGTACTCGGACCGGAAAGGGTGACACTCTCCTTCGAGACATCCGTACCATACAGGATATAGCCGTCCGCAATGGTCAGATAGTTGGTCGTGACCTGAATGGGGATGGTTTTTTCTTCCACCACATCAAAAACGACATCCACTGTATTGTCACCGTCAATGGACACCGTCACGCCCGTCATCAGCGCGCTCTGACTCCGCACCTGAAGGCGCAGTGTTTTTTCGCCGCTGTCCCGAACACTCGACCAATCCGGATAGACCACAAAATCCGAAGCTGACAAACTGCCGATGGTGTAGCCGTCGCCCGAGAGCTTCAGGTTGACGGTCTTTTCCTGCGCACTGACGATACTCAGACCACGGGATGTATAGACCGAGGAATCATAGGTAAAATCCACAGGGACATTGTTGATGGTGGTGGTCGTGCCGGGCTGGACAACGATGGTGACTGCCATCCACGCGACGATCGCACCCAGGATCGCCAGCAGCAGGCGGATGCGGCGATTGTTCAGGATGCTCTTGGTAGGCGCAATGGCAGCCTTTGTGCCTTTGGTCTTGTTCGGCTCGCTCATTGCTGTTCATCCTCCTCTTTCTGGCTGACCCAGTTCAGCACTCTCCGCAGACGTTCCTTCCAGGTATCCGCGGTGCTCTTCTCGCTCACCTGCTCCTTCGGGATCATCTCGTCGATCAGACGGGTATACAGGGTCTGACGGTCAAAATGCCGGATCAGCACACCATTTTTCGCCATTGAAATAATTCCCGTCTCCTCACTGACAACGATGGCAATTGCGTCCGAATTCTCCGCGATGCCCAGACAAGCGCGGTGGCGTGTTCCCATATCCTTGCCAAGATCAAGATTGTTGGACAGGGGCAGAACACACCCTGCCGCCTTGATGCGACCATTTTCGATGATAGCCGCGCCGTCATGAAGCGGCGTACCCTCATAAAAAATCGTACCCAGCACTTCCAGATTGACTGCGCTGTTCACGGGTGTGCCGGTGCGGACGATCTCCGACAGATTCGTGTTACGTTCCAGCACGATGAGCGCGCCCGTCTTCGTCTCCGAAAAGCGTTCCGCCGCGTCGCAGATCGCGATAATGGCACTGCGCCACGCCCCTTTCAGGCTGGTATCGTTATAATATCTTCCCCGGACATTGAACAGCCGATACATCCACTGATCCGTCTGCCCCATCCGTTCCAGACCGCGCCGGATCTCAGGCTGGAACAGCACCACCAGTGTCAGAAGACCGACCTGCAGCAGCGAGTTGAGCAGCCATGTCACCGTGCGCATGTTCAGGATATTTGCCACCAGATAAACTGCCAACACCAGAAGCGCGCCCTTCGCCAGCTGTCCGGCACGGGTGCGGTTGATGATGCCCAGCAACTGATAGATCAGGAAGGCAATGATGATGATGTCCAGCAGATCCACCAATTTGAAGGTCTGGAAATTGGCTATGATGGAATTCAGAGTCATCGACACACACTCCCATTAAAGTTTCTCGATCAGCGCGACGGCGTGCGCCGCGATGCCAAGCCCCTCGCCCGTAAAGCCCAAATGCTCCTCGGTGGTTGCCTTGACGCTGACAGCATCGACCGGAAGACCAAACGCCTCAGCCAGCTTTTCCCGCATGGTCGGAATGTAAGGAGCAAGCTTTGGTTTCTGGCAAAGGATCGTAGAATCAATGTTCTCGATCTTCCAGCCGTTCTCGCGCATAATCTCTGCCACACGGCGTGCCAGAACCAGACTGTCCGCACCCTCGTATTCCGCGGCAGTATCGGGGAAATGCTTGCCGATATCGCCCAGAGCCGCCGCGCCCAGCACAGCGTCCATGACGGCATGTGCCAGCACATCCGCATCCGAATGCCCCAGCAGACCCTTTTCATAAGGGATCTCCACACCGCCCATAATCAGCTTGCGTCCCTCCACCAGACGGTGAACATCATAACCATGACCAATGCGCATCGTATTCTCCTTCTTCTCCGGATGAGGCAGATCCTCCCGGGTCGTAATTTTCAAGTTTGCGTAATCGCCCTGTGTCAGTTGGACCGGACGGTCTGTCAGCTCGAACAGGCTGCAATCGTCGGTAACAAGGCGGGCTTTTTCCTCATCCAGTTCTTCAAACGCAGTCAGATAGACCACACGGTCAAAGCATTGTGGTGTCTGGACCGCGTACAGGGTACTGCGGTCAGGGGTGTCCCTGACCCGGCATTCCGCCGGAACGGTCTTGCCGTCGCCGCGCACCGCCTGCTTGACGGTATCCTTGACCGGAACAGCCGGAGCTGCCGCGCCGCACTGTTTCGCCGCCGCGATCACGCCCTCGATGACCGCTTCACTGACAAAGGGTCGGGCAGCGTCATGGATCGCCACATATCTGCCATGCGCCGCCTGCACGCCGTTTTTCGCGCTTTCGGCACGGGTCGCACCGCCCTGCACGACCTGCACGGCTTTTTTGCAGCCTTTGACCTGTGCTTCCACATCCTCGCGGTTCCTGCCTGCCACCAGAACGATCTCGTCCACCAGCGGACACTCCTCAAAGACACGGATGCTTCGGTGAAGCACCGTCTCGCCGCCCAGATCAAAGCTGAGCTTATCGAACCCCATTCGGGTCGAAGAGCCTGCTGCCACCAGCACCGCTGTTACCTGCTTTTCCAATTTGCTACACCTACCCTTTTCCGCCCTACGGTCTCCCCCGCAGAGTAACGCCTACATACTGATTATTATAGCGTAAACCCCCTCAAACTGCAACTGCGCAGAATACAAAAAATGCCTCTCTGCGGAGCTTTGCAGCACAACAGAGAGACATTTTTTCTCAAAACAGGAAATTTGTTGAATTTTTAAGCGAGGATCGGCTCAATGGCGGCTGCCAGAGCATCCTTCTGTGCCTGTGCCTCGGCAAGATCCTTACCCAGCGTCGTAAAATAGGTCTTGATCTTCGGCTCCGTTCCGGAGGGACGGACGACGACGGTTGCGCCGTTCTCAAGGTTATAGATCAGGACATTCGCGGCGGGCAGACCGGTTTCCTCCGGCTTCTTGTAGTCGGTGACCTTGACGACCTTGTGTCCAGCCAGCTCGGCGGGCGGGTTGTCACGGAGCTTCTGCATGATAGAAGCCATCTTTTCCATGCCTGTCAGACCGGGGAATTCGAAGCTGTCCACCTTGTTCAGGTAACGACCATATTCCTTGTAGATCTCCTCCAGACGCTGCTTGATGGAGGAACCAATGCTGCGGTAGTAGGCAGCCATCTCGCAGATCAGCATCGAGCCGATGATCGCGTCCTTATCACGGACATACGGACCAGCCAGATAGCCATAGCTCTCCTCAAAGCCGAAGATGAAGCGCTCAACCTCTCCTGCAGCTTCCAGATTTGCGATCTGATCGCCGATCCACTTGAAGCCTGTCAGGACACTGCGCATCTCAACACCGTAATGTGCGGCAATGGCGTCTGCCAGCGGGGTGGAAACGATGGACTTGACCGCGACCGGGTTCTTCGGCATTGTGCCCTTCTCGATGCGGCCGGCGCAGATGTAATCCAGCAGCAGTGCGCCCATCTCGTTGCCGGAGACCAGCTCATACGAACCGTCCGGACACTTCATCGCGATACCAACGCGGTCCGCATCAGGGTCGGTTGCCAGCATCAGGTCTGCGCCCGTCTTCGTTGCCAGCTCCAGACCAAGCTTCAGAGCCTCAAAAATTTCGGGGTTGGGGTAGGAGCAGGTCGTGAAGTAGCCGTTGGGATACTCCTGCTCGGGAACGATAGTGATGTCGGTGATGCCCATATCGTTCAGGACATGAGTGACAGGAACAAGACCGGAGCCGTTCAGCGGGCTGTAGACCAGCTTCAGACCAGCGGTCTTGCACAGACCCGGGCGAACCTGACGAGCTTCGATGGCATCATACAGTGCCTTCTTGCAGTCGTCGCCGACAAAGCGAATCAGACCCTGCTCCACGCCCTCTGCGAACGAAATGTACTTTGCTCCGGTCAGGACGTCGGTCTTCTGGATCTCGTCGTAGACGATGGCGGCAGCATCGTCGGTCATCTGGCAGCCATCCGGACCATATGCCTTGTAGCCATTGTACTTGGCGGGGTTGTGGGACGCAGTGACCATAATGCCTGCGTTGCACTCATAGTAACGGGTTGCGAAGCTCAGAGCTGGAACGGGCATCAGAGCGTCATAAATGCGAACCTTGATGCCGTTTGCCGCCAGAACGCCCGCTGCAGTCTTTGCGAAGATATCACTCTTCAGGCGGCTGTCATAGCTGATGGCGACGGTCTGATTGCCGCCCTGCGTCTTGACCCAGTTTGCCAAGCCCTGCGTCGCCTGACGGACGACATAAATATTCATCCGGTTGGTGCCTGCACCCAGAACGCCGCGCAGACCAGCCGTACCGAATTTCAAAGCCACTGCAAAGCGGTCCTTGATCTCATCGTCGTTTCCCTCGATCTTTGCCAACTCCGGCTTCAGGTCTGCGTCCTCCAAATCGGACGCAAGCCAACGCTTGTATTCTTCCTGATACATGTTGCACACCTTACCTTTATAAATTTTCGCAGAAAAAGAATCGTTTGTGAAACCTACTTATACTATAAGCGTTTGTTCGCTTTGTGTCAATTCTGTATTATGCAACAAGTTTTTATCTCAAAATCCAGCAAAAGCAACAAATTGCGTTGGTCGGGATGATGTTTCCCGACTTTTTTCTGGGTTTCCGACCTCATCCATCGGAAGGTACGCCAGCCCAACGTCGTCCAGAACTTCCAGCCAGTGCTCAAAAGCCACACCATTTTCGCACAGATACTGCATCAGAAGCATCGCCCGACGGAATTCTCCCTCCGGACAGACTACCCTCTGGATCAGTGTTTTTGTGCCCTGCTGGAGCTGTACCTCCATCAGGATCCCCCTCTCCTCTACACTGGCGGTATAACACAGGGTATGCGCCCGTTGCAGCCCCTCCAACTCGGAATATGTACGGATATAACGGCAGTATTCTCTTCGCCCCATAAATTTTTTCCTCCTTCAATGGGTACTTTGTTGCAGATTGACAACCCTTTCGGAGTCCACTATAATAAAATCAGTGAAAAGATGCCGTCGAATCTTGGAAATATATACCATTTTTATCATTTCTTAACCAGTTTTCACTCACCCGCCGCACCGCAGAGCACAGGAGGAATAAGATGTATTCGGTATTAAGAAGTTTCGGTCTGAACGGTCTGAACGGGTATGCTGTGGACGTTGAAGCCGATGTTTCCGGAGGACTTCCCGCTTTTTCCATCGTAGGTCTGCCCGATTCCGCAGTCCGTGAGAGCGGCGACCGCGTCCGTGCCGCAGTCCGGAATCTGGGCTTCCGGTGGCCTGACCGCCGCATCACGGTCAACCTTGCTCCTGCCGATGTCCGCAAGACCGGACCGGTCTACGATCTTCCGCTCTTGCTGGCGGTCCTGACCGCCTCCGGTCAGTTGGAGCAGCCGCCGGAGGGTACCGCCTTTCTGGGAGAGCTTGCCTTGGACGGAACGCTCCGCCCCGTGTCAGGTGTTCTCCCGATGGCACTGGAAGCAGCCGCACAGGGAATTCAAGCGTTATATGTTCCCGCTGAAAACGCCGCCGAGGCAGCCGAAGCCGGCGGGGACGCAATGAAGGTCTACCCTGTGCAGACCGCGGACGATGTCGTTCGGACACTGCGCGGAGAAGCCTCGGTCTCTCCGGTCAAAGCGATCCCCTTTGATCCCGATGGGGCATGGCAGAACGTTCCGGATTTCGCGGATGTGATGGGGCAGCCATTGGCACGCCGCGCGATGGTGATCGCGGCTGCCGGCGGACACAATGTGCTTTTGGTCGGTGCGCCCGGAACAGGAAAATCCATGCTTGCAAAGCGACTTCCCGGGATCCTGCCGCCGCTCACACGGGAAGAAGCCGTTGAAACCACTAAGATCTACTCCATCGCCGGACAGATGCCGCAGGGACGAGGACTCATCATGACCCGTCCCTTCCGCAGTCCGCATCACTCCGCAAGTGCTGTTGCTCTGGCGGGCGGCGGAACGCAGTTCCGTCCCGGCGAATGCAGTCTTGCCAACTGCGGCGTTCTTTTCCTTGATGAGTTGCCTGAATTTTCCCGCGAGAGCCTTGAGATCCTGCGCCAGCCCCTTGAGGACGGTCATATCACCATCAGCCGTGCTGCTGGCAGCGCGACCTATCCCAGCCATTTTCAGTTGGTCGCCGCTATGAACCCATGCAAATGTGGTTACTACGGGCATCCCACCCATCCCTGCACCTGCTCTCTCAACGCAGTCCGGCAGTACCGCAGTCGGGTCTCCGGTCCCTTGCTTGACCGTATCGACCTCTGCGTCGAGATGGATCCGGTCGCCTTCGATGAGCTGCACAGTGCCGCCACCGCCGAAAGCAGCGCAGTGCTTCGCCAGCAGGTCATGGCGGCGCGCGCGATCCAGTCCAAGCGGTATTCTGTTTCCGGCTATGAAGGCGTCCGCTGCAACGCCCAGCTCGCTGCCGGACAGGTACGTCGCGTCTGCCGGATGACCCCCGCCGCCGAGCAGCTTCTCCGTGCTTCCTACGATACCCTTGGGCTTTCTGCCCGTGCCCATGACCGCATCCTTCGTGTTGCCCGCACCATCGCCGACCTCGCCGGAAAGCGTCTTCTCGATGAAGATGCCCTCCTCGAAGCCCTCCAATACCGTGCGCAGGAAAAAGTCGGGGAGATCTGATTTCCTGATACAAAAATATCGCTGTCTGGATATTCTCCAAACAGCGATATTTTTTCTATAGAAACGCCGTGCATCGTTTTTCAGTGACGCACGGCAATGGGATCATTTTTTTTGCTCAGAACCTTCTCCACGCATCCGGCATGAACAGCACGAGCATCGGGAA
>CAVEGP010000025.1:0-24003 GCA_963615155.1 Bacteroides uniformis
ACAGCTGCAGGCAGCGGCGGGTCACGTCGCTTGCGGTGCGTGCTGCGATCAGCTTTGCCTCGGCAGCTTCCTCGCTGTAACGGCCCTTCACGGTGCCGTCCATCACCTCCTGCTTCTTCAGAGCAGCAGCGTAGACCAGATACTTGGCAGCGTCAACACGAGCCTTCATCTCAGCCAGCTCGAACTGGGTGTTCTGGAACTGAGCGATACTGCGACCGAACTGCTTACGCTCTTTGACATATGCGACCGTCTCGTCGATTGCACCCTCGGCAATGCCCAGAGCCTGAGAAGCGATGCCGATACGACCGCCATCCAGAGTCGCCATTGCAAGCTGGAAGCCCTTTCCTCGCACACCCAGCATGCGATCTTTCGGGATACGGCAATCCTCGAAGATCAGCTCACAGGTAGAGGATCCACGAATGCCCATCTTGTCCTCTGCCTTACCAACAGAGAAGCCCGGGTCGGTGCGCTCCACGATGAATGCGGAACACTGCTTGGTCATACGACCACGCTTGTCGGGAACGACGTCAGTAACCGCGATGACGATGAAGACATCCGCATAGCCGGCGTTGGTGATGAAGATCTTGGAACCGTTCAGAACCCAGTCGTCACCATCTTCCTTGGCAATAGTTTGCTGACCCTGAGCATCTGTACCTGCGCCCGGCTCGGTCAGACCGAAAGCACCCAGCCACTCGCCGCTGCACAGCTTGGGCAGATACTTTGCCTTCTGCTCGGGAGTACCGTTCTCATAAATGGGCGCAGCGCACAGGCTGGTATGAGCAGAGACGATGACACCGGTGGTGCCGCAGACCTTGCTCAACTCCTCAACTGCCATGACGTAGGACAGAACATCGCCGCCTGCGCCACCCACAGAGGTGGGGAAATAGATACCCATCATGCCCAGCTTTGCCATCTTCTCGACGGTCTCTTTTGGGAAATACTCTTCCGCATCGACCTTCTTAGCCAGGGGCTTGACTTCATTTTCAGCAAACTCGCGGTACATCTTCTGTACCATCTGCTGCTGCTTGGACAGAGTAAAATCCATCGCTATATCCTCCTAACGGGTCATTTTTCATTTAACCTAACCGCTGACATTTTCTGCCATGCGGTGCAAACAAATTCCTCCCGACCGCTTTCCCACGGTCGGGAGAAACGTTTATCAAAAATTACAGCTCATCAACCGGAGTCTTGGTGCGATCCGCATTATAAACGTAGAAGCCCTTTCCGGTTTTGCAGCCGAGGTTGCCGCCGCGAACCATCTTGCGGATCAGCGGGCAGGCACGATACTTGCTGTCGCCGGTCTCCTTATACAGAACATCCATGATCGCAAGGCAGATATCCAGACCAACAAAGTCACCCAACTCCAAGGGGCCCATCGGATGGTTTGCGCCAAGCTTCATTGCGGTGTCGATGCCTGCAATGTTGGAGACACCTTCCATCTTGATGAAAGCAGCTTCATTGATCATCGGGATCAGGATGCGGTTGACAACGAAGCCAGCAGCCTCATTGACCTGAACCGGCTGCTTACCGATCGCAACAGAGATTTCCTTGATCTTCTCGACAGTCTCAGCGGGAGTGTTGACACCGGCGATGACCTCGATCAGCTTCATGCGGTCAGCGGGGTTGAAGAAGTGCATACCGATCAGCGGACGGCTCAGACCCTTGCCGATCTCAGTGATGGACAGAGAAGAAGTGTTGGAAGCGAAGATGGTCTCAGGCTTGCAGATCTTATCCAACTCGCCGAAGGTGGTCTGCTTGACCTTCATATCCTCAAAAGCAGCCTCAACGATCAGGTCGCAGTCTGCGCACAGATCCTCTTTCAGACCCGGGGTGATGGTAGCAACGATGCCGTCAGCCTTTTCCTGCGTCATCTTGCCCTTAGCGACCAGCTTGTCATAGCCAGCCTTGATCTTCTTCAGACCGTTCTCAGCCCACTCCTGCTTAATATCGCACAGAGCAACCGTGTTGCCCTCGACCTGAGCAAAAGCCTTTGCAATACCCTGGCCCATAGTGCCAGCACCGATAACACCAATTTTCATAGGATATCTCTCCTTTTATGTTTTATCAATGTAAGATTGAGGAATGCTTAATTGTTGGTAAAGACAGCCTTGGGCTTGGGTTTCTCACGAGAGAGGAAGCAAGCCATGCCCTCCTTCTGATCGTGGGTCTCAAAACAGTCGCCAAACAGCTTCTCTTCGACCTCAACAGCCTTCTCGATCGGCAGGCTGATGCCGTCGTTGATCGCCTTCTTGCAGTTGCGGACTGCGATAGGCGCATTCTTGGCGATCTTATTCGCCAGCTTCAGAACATTCTCCATCAACTCAGCCTGCGGGTAGACCGCATTGACCAAGCCAATGCGGTAAGCTTCATCCGCTTTGATATTCAGAGCAGAATAGACGAGCTGCTTTGCCATGCCCATACCGACCAGACGAGCCAGACGCTGGGTGCCGCCGAAGCCCGGGGTGATGCCCAGACCAACTTCCGGCTGACCGAAGACAGCGTTGTCAGAGCAGATGCGAATGTCGCAGCTCATTGCCAGCTCGTTGCCGCCGCCCAGTGCGAAACCGTTGACAGCAGCAATGACGGGAATCGGGAAGCTCTCAATCATCAGGAAGACATCGTTGCCCAGCTTACCAAAAGCCTCGCCTTCTGCCTTCGTCATGGTGCTCATGGAGCCGATATCCGCGCCTGCAACAAAGCTCTTATCGCCTTCGCCCGTCAGGACGATGCAGCGGACAACATTCTGATCGACTGCCTCAAAAGCAGCCTTCAGATCAGCCAGAACCTCAGGATTCAGGGCATTCAGTGCCTTCGGGCGGTCGATCGTAATGATCTCAACTGCACCCTGCACCTCGGTTTTTACAAATGCCATTGTGAAAACCTCCATTCAAACGTTTTCATATCACATCCAGAACAGCTCCCGGGCAGAATTTTCAGGTTTCCGCCCGGGCTGTTCCAATATCCGGAGTAAATCGAAGCGGAGCTTAATCCATCTCAACGATGGTAGCGCAGCCCATGCCGCCGCCGATGCACAGGGTAGCCAGACCCTTCTTTGCGCCACGATGCTTCATAGCATACAGCAGGGTGACGAGGATACGTGCGCCGGATGCGCCGACCGGATGACCCAGAGCGATCGCGCCGCCGTTGACGTTCAGCTTCTCCTTGTCGAAGCCCAGAGCCTCGCCGACTGCCACAGACTGAGCTGCGAACGCCTCGTTTGCCTCGACCAGATCCATATCCGCAACGGTCAGACCGGTCTTAGCCATGACCTTCTTGGTTGCAGCGATGGGACCCAGACCCATGACTTCCGGCTCAACGCCAGCCAATGCGCCACCGACCCAGGTCGCCAGCGGGGTGACGCCCAACTCCTTAGCCTTTTCCTCGCTCATGATGACCAGAGCGGCAGCACCATCATTGATGCCGGAGGAGTTGCCGGCGGTGACGATACCGTCCTTGGTGAAAGCAGGCTTCAGCTTTGCCAGAACCTCAGGTGCGCTCAGGCGGGGATTCTCATCGGTATCGAAAACAGTATCGCCCTTCTTGCCCTTGATAACGACCGGAACGATCTCATCCTTGAATGCGCCGTCCTTGATTGCCTTATCAGCCTTGACCTGACTCTCGTATGCGAACTGATCGAGAGTCTCACGGTCGATAGGACTATAGCCGTACTTCTTCTGATAGGTCTCGTTGGTGCAGACGTTCTCAGCGGTCATACCCATGTGCTTGTTGAAGCCGGTAGCATCCCACAGAGCATCGTTGACCATGGTATCGACCAGCTCGCTCTTGCCCATAGGAGAACCCATGCGGTAACCATAACGAGCCTTCATCATTGCGAACGGAGCCATATCCATATTCTCCATGCCGCCTGCGATGACGACATCCGCATCGCCAGCCTCGATCATCTGAGCAGCCATGTTGACGCAGTTCAGACCAGAGCCGCAGACCACATTGACCGTAACAGCCGGAGTCTCGATGGGCAAGCCGGCCTTCAGAGAAGCCTGGCGAGCGACATTCTGACCCAGACCAGCCTGAATGACACAGCCCATGTAAACATGATCGACCTGCTCAGGCGTGATGCCAGCGCGGTTGATCGCCTCCTTGATGACGATAGAACCCAGCTCAGCAGCGGGAACGTTGGCAAGAGTACCACCAAACTTACCAATAGCGGTACGGCATGCAGATGCGATAACTACTTTCTTCATGTTAATTGCCTCCTGATGTTGTGTGTATATGGTTTGATTTTTTAACGCTTCTTTTTTATCAAAATGCCCGTAGGCATCTTTTCAGATCGGTTCAGAGCTGTCCATTCTGACGGAGCCGCTCCATCTTCTCGTTGACCGCTGTCTCGACATTCGGGGTAACGAATTTGGCGATGCTGCTTCCGTAGCGAGCCGCCTCTTTTACAATGGTAGAAGAGAGATAGCTCCACTTGATGCTCGTTGCAAGAAACATCGTTTCAATGCCGGGCATCAATGCGTGATTGGTCTGCGCAAGCTGGATCTCGTTCTCAAAATCCGTAACCGCCCGCAATCCCCTCACCATGACCGAAGCGTGACGCTTCTTTGCGAACTCAACAGTCAGACCATCGAAGCTCTC
The DNA here is from genome assembly GCA_963615155.1 of Bacteroides uniformis. Classification (GTDB taxonomy): domain Bacteria; phylum Bacillota; class Clostridia; order Oscillospirales; family Ruminococcaceae; genus Faecalibacterium. Next base: position 4,597 of record CAVEGP010000025.1, read on the forward strand.
GACCGTAACATTCGGGATATCCTTGCAGCATTCCTGCAGCAAGGCGACCCGCTCCTCTACGGTAAACAGCGGATGCTTCGCACTGTTGATGAGCACCGCCACAATAAGCTTGTCGTTGATCTTTGCCGCACGCTTGATGATATCGAGATGTCCTCGGGTCACCGGATCGAACGAACCCGGATAAATTGCTGTTGCCATCTGGAACCTCCTTGATACGCCTCTTTGGAAAAGCGCGTTTTGGTTCTGTCATGATAGCACTTTCCGCTGATGTATGCAAGCCTCCCTCCATATTCCGGCATCATCTCGTTAATTTTTAAACGATCAACACCAGACAGATTCGTTGCGACTTGCTACGCTATAAGTAAACCACATTGTCAAAATTTTATCAAGTCTTTTTTCGAAAATTTTTATTTTTATTATACCAAACTATCCTCACAAAAAGCCAAGGAATTTAGTCAAGTTGTTCTCCCTGGCAAATTTTCACCCAAAACCATTGATTTAAATCTTTGTTAATGTTATAACTAAGTTGGAATTTACAATTCCTTTATGTTATTATTGGAGAGGATGGTTTATAATGGATTTTACGGAACTGTACGCACAGAAAAGAATGACTGCCGAGCAGGCTGCTTCTCTGGTAAAGAGCGGTGATTGGGTCGATTATGGCTGGGCGGTGAACACCTCTGTTGCGGTGGACGCAGCGCTGGCGAAACGACTGCCCGAGCTTGAGGGCGTCAACTTCCGCGGCGGCATCCTGATGTGGGTGCCTGCGATCTTCCAGATCGATGATCCCGCTGCCCATATGACATGGAATAGCTGGCACATGGGCGGCATTGAGCGAAAAGCCATCACGCAGGGCTTCTCCTTTTATTCTCCCATCCGTTATTCAGAGCTTCCCCGCTATTACCGCGAGAGCAGCGACCCCGTAGACGTCGCCGTTTTTCAGGTGACTCCGATGGACGAGCACGGTTATTTCAACTTTGGTCCAAGCGCAAGTCATCTGGGCGCAGTTTGTGAAAAGGCAAAAAAGATCATCGTTGAGGTCAACACCAACATGCCCCGTTGCCTTGGCGGTATGGAGAATGGCATCCACATTTCGCAGGTCACCGGCATCGTCGAGGGTCCGAATCCCCCGCTGGGTCAGATGGCCGCACCGGGTGCCGCAACGGAAGTTGACCTCAAGGTCGCAAACCTGGTCGTCCCACAGATCCCCAACGGCGCATGTCTCCAGCTTGGCATCGGAGGAATGCCCAACGCCATCGGCAACCTGATCGCGCAGAGTGACCTGAAGGATCTTGGTGTCCATACCGAAATGTATGTGGATGCCTTCGTCGATATCGCAAAGGCCGGCAAGATCACCGGCGCACACAAGAGTCTCGACAAAGGTCGTCAGGTCTACGCCTTCGGCGCAGGCACACAGAAGATGTACGATTATCTCAATAACAATCCCGAGTGTATGTCTGCTCCGGTCGATTACACCAACGATGTCCGCACCATTTCCGCGCTCGACAACTTCATCTCCATCAACAACGCAGTCGATATTGACCTCTTTGGTCAGGTCAACGCCGAGAGCGCAGGTGTGAAGCACATTTCGGGCGCAGGCGGTCAGTTGGATTTCGTTCTGGGCGCGTACCTTTCCAACGGCGGCAAGAGCTTCATCTGCCTGTCCTCTACCTTTATGAATCGAAAGACCGGAAAGCTGGAGAGCCGCATCCGTCCGACGTTGGAAAACGGCAGCATCGTCACCGATACCCGCGCCAACATCCACTATCTCTGCACCGAGTATGGCTGCGTCAACCTCAAGGGTCTAACTTCGTGGGAAAAGGCTGAGGCTATCATCAGTGTCGCTCATCCGGATTTCCGTGAGGAGCTTATCGCGGAAGCCGAGAAGCTTCATATCTGGCGCAGGAGCAACAAAATTTAAGTGATGCCGCGGGAGTTCCTGCTGCCCGCGACAGGAATGGAGTCTAGTATGATGGACAAAAAACCGCATATCAAGCCTTACCTCTACGGGATGTTCGCCGGATTCGGAGCGATCAGTCTCAGCATCATCTTTTTCTTTCTGATCTACCGTTTTCAGGGATTTGGGGCAGCCATCACGACCCTGACAAACATCCTGATGCCCTTTATCTATGGTGCTGTCATCGCCTATCTGCTCAAGCCGGTCTGCAATGCCATCGAGGATTTTCTGTGTCGGTTTCTTCCGGACAAGGCAAAAGGCTTCGTCAATGCTGTTTCGGTTGCCGCGACCATTCTGTTCGGGCTGCTGCTGGTCTACGCGCTGTTCCTGATGGTCGTGCCGCAGCTCGTCACGAGCATCACCTCCCTTTACTACACTGCCCGGAACAATATCGGCGACTTCATCGACTGGTTGTCACAGCTGGGATTCATCGCCGATAAGCAATATCTCGTAGATTTCATTGATAAGACCTATACCGACTTAACTAGCGATCTGGACACATGGGTCAAGAGCACCTTCATTCCCTCGGTGCAGAATTTTCTGCCCACCATGCAGAACATCCTCAGCGGTGTAGGCATCGGCGTGTTGAATGTTGTAACGGTCTTCAAAAACCTCATCATCGGCATCATCGTCGCCGTCTATCTGCTCGCCAGCCGCAAACAATTTGCCAAACAGGCAAAGATGATCCTTTACAGCATCGTCAAACCCCGCTGGGCGGATCTCATCATGGAGGAAGTCCTCTATGCGGACAGGATGTTCGGCGGCTTTATCAATGGCAAAATTCTGGATTCCGCCATCATCGGCTTGCTCTGCTACATCGTCTGTGTCATTGTCAAGTTCCCGAGCGCATTGCTCGTTTCGGTCATTGTCGGCGTGACGAATGTCATCCCCTTCTTCGGTCCGTTCATCGGCGCGATCCCCGCCACCCTGCTGATTCTGATCCAGAACCCCATCAAGGCGATCTGGTTCGTCCTTTTTGTCCTGATCCTGCAGCAGTTGGACGGTAATGTCATCGGTCCGAAGATCCTTGGAAACACCACTGGTCTTTCCAGCTTCTGGGTGCTTTTCGCCATCCTGCTTTTCGGCGGTCTGTGGGGCTTTGTCGGCATGATCGTCGGCGTTCCGCTCTTTGCCGTCATTTATGACGTGATCCGCAAGCTGGTTTTCCACGGTCTCCGCCGCAACAACCAGCTCGAGCAGGTTCAAATCTATCATGACGAGTTCGGCGACCCGAACGACCCTGTTGCCGAGCCGGAGCCGGAAGCTCCTGAGAATAACTAACAGCAATGATAAAAGCTCTGCGCTCCAAAACGCGCAGAGCTTTTTCTTTTCGTAGTTCAGCTCTTTTTGCGGCGCATCACCCAGAAGTAAGTACCCCACATCAGCAATGCCGTCACCACCCAGTTGATGGGGAACACCACGAACAGACTTTGCAGTGTGCCGACCCTGCGAAACACGGTTTCTACCCAGAGAATGCGGAACACACACGTTCCCAGGATCGTCCAGACAGCCGGAAGAGCCGAATATCCTCTGCCGCGCAAAGCTCCAGCAGGGATCTCATAGAACGCGCAGATAAACTCCGGCAGAAGGATGATCCACATCCGCTGAATCGCCAGCGCAATAACCTTTTCATCCGTTGAGAAAAAGCCGCATCCGACTCTTCCCCAGATGGTAAGCGGAACACTCAGCACTGCGCAGAGCAGCGTACCGTATAGCAGGCAGATGCCCAATATCTTTTTGCAGCGTTTCTCCTGTCCGGCAGCATAATTCTGGCTGGTAAAGGTCGTGGCTGCCTGTCCCATCGCCGTGATGACGTAATAGGCAAAATACTCAAAATTCATCGAGATCGCGTTACCTGCCGTCGTCTCTGTTCCAAAGCCATTGACCGCCGCCTGAACAACGATATTGGCCAAACAGAACACCGCTCCCTGCAACGCCGCCGGAATGCCGATGCGCAGGATTTGTGCCGCGTCTTTACGGTTCAGGCGCAGCTTTTTCCATTCCAGTCGGAAATCCTGCTCTTCTTTTGTCAACATCCACAGCACAACCACCGCCGCTGCTGCTGTTGCTAGCCCTGTCGCAAGACCGACGCCTGCCACGTCCAGCCCACATACAATGACGAAGAACAGATTCAGCAGGACATTGAGCACTCCTGTAAAAATCAACACAAGGAACGGTCGGCGGCTGTCCCCTCTCGCCCGAAGGATGGCGGCACCGAAATCATAGATCAGAAGCCCAGGATAGCCCAGAAAGTAGATTTTAAGATATGACACTGCCTGCTTCAATACCTGTTCTGGTGTATCGATCATCACCAGCAGCGGCTTTGCGATACACTGCCCGAAAAGCAGACCGCCAACCCCCATCAGAAAAGCCAGCACAAGAGCCGTATGGATCGCATGGGAGATCTCGCTGCGCTCTCCCGAGCCGATCAACCGAGCCAGAAGGACATTCGCGCCGACTGCAAGCCCTGCCGAAAGACTCACCAGCAGAGCCACGATCTCACCATTTGTTCCCACTGCGGCAAGTGCGTTTGCGTCCGCAAAACGCCCCACGACTGCTGTATCCGACGAGTTGAACAGCTGCTGAAGCATACTGCTTGCCGCAATGGGTGCCGCAAACAGCAGCAACTGACTTGTCAGTGGACCGTGAAGCATGTCCACTTCCTTTGAATTTTTTTTCATTTCACACCTCACCTCTCAGAAAATCATCGCTATTGTAGCACAGTCCCTTTTCTTTGAAAAGTCCTTCCGCGAATCTTTCAGATTATTTCCCTGTAAAATGCTAAAACGCAAAATTCCCTCTTTCCGGTACTGTCTCGGCACTTGGGAAAGAGGGAATTTTACTTATTCAGACTATTTCTACCGGTTATCCTCAGTTTTGATTACTGCTGATTCGGCTTCCAGTCCTTATAATTCTCATAGAGACTCTCACGGATCTTGGTGTGAGACCAGATCTCGTCGGCTTCGGGCTGCCAGTTCATAGCGTAGCTCTTGCACTTGTCACAGAGGTGATCGACGCTCTCCGGAGACTGCAAATCGGTGCTGTGCGCACCCGTCTCATGCACCATCTGGCGCAGAAGCTCGGGATTCTCAAGCATCGGGCAGGGACGCAGATGATTCTTATTGAAGGGCTGACCGTTATGATACGCCATGAACAGCGGGCTTTGCAGAATCTCCAGGATCGAGCTGTCATGGATATTGGCGTTGGAGTAATGGATAAAGACGCATGGCTCCGCATCGCCTGCCGAGTTGATGTGGAAATAGTTTCGACCGCCTGCGATACAGCCGCCGACGAACTCGCCGTCATTCTGGAAGTCCATCGGGTAGAACGGAATATCGCACTTGTCCGAGCGCAGATAGCGAATGCGGTCGATCATGTACTTGCGCTGCTCCGGCGTCGGCATCAGCTCCGGCGCGGCATCGTTACCGACCGGCATGTAATGGAAGTAGAAACCGAAATGCGCACCCTTGTCGCAGAGCATCCGCATAAAGTTATCGTTGGTGACTGCCTCGATGTTGTCGCGGGTGTAGCAGATGGACGTCCCAAACAGGATACCATGCTTTTTCAGCAGATCCATTGCGTTCATAACAGCGGCATAGTGACCGTCGCCGCGGCGGGCGTCATTCGTTTCAGGCGTGCCCTCAATGGAAAGCATGAATGCGATGTTGCCCAGACGGACGACCTCTTCGCAAAAGCTCTCATCGATCAGGGTCGAGTTGGTATAGATGGCAAACTGCACATCGTTGTGCTTTTCTGCCAGTTTGAGGATGTCCGCCTTGCGCACCAGCGGCTCACCGCCGGTCAGCATATACAGATAAACGCCCAGCTCCTTTCCCTGCGTGATGATCTTGTCCATATCATCAAAGGAAAGGTTGTTCTTGTGCCCATATTCGCCTGCCCAGCAGCCGACACAGTGCATGTTGCAGGCAGAGGTGGGGTCAAACAGGATAAGCCAAGGGATATTGCACTGGTACTTGACACGGTTTTCACGGATGGTCTTTGTGCCGCGGAAAAACGCCTCATAGCCCAGATTCAATGCCGTAGTGCGTGCCACGTTGGGGTCAGTCTGGTCGAGCACGCAATTGATGAGCTTCGACCATTTGCTGTCCGGGTCGCTCATCGTTCTGCGAGCCTTTTCATAGGACTCCTCGCTGAACGAATTCCCATAGAACTGCTTTGCCACATCGACCAGTTGTGTCATCGCCTTCTGGCGGTCTTTGTTCACATGCGAAAGGGTCATATCGACCATCTTGCCAACTGCGGCACGCTGCATTTTATGTGTCAATGAATCAAGTGTGGTGTTCATAATCAATTTCCTCCACGAGATTTTTCTCTTTTCTTGTCTTTGTTATTCTACTCGTTTCGTGCAAAATTTACCATAGACAGAAAAAACGCCGTGATGGAAAACCCATCACGACGCCCAGATTGTCTAAATTTCGTCAATCCCCGTTTTTTAAGTTGCCCGCACTGAACCGCAGCAGCGCACGACGGAAATCGCCATGCAGCATGGTATTCAGCCGCTCGGACATCACATCTGCTTCGGTCCTCATATCGTTCCGGATCCACTCCAGCACCATGCCGACCAATGCGTACTTGTAAAAATCGATCACGAACTGCTTATCAATGTCCTGCACCGACAGGCCCTGCACTTCCCGATCCATGAAATTGCGCAGCACCGGATCGAGCATTTTATACAGGTATTGCTCCACCTGCTCCCGACTGACGGAACGATATACATTCAGCACCAGCACCTTGTTTTCCTTGATCTCGTTCAGGATATCAAGGAACGCTTCGTTCCATGTTTCAAAGCTCTCCTTGCCTTCCAGAGCCTTTGCCGCATCCTCCACCATGATCCAATCCACCAGATCATAGATATCTTTAAAATGATAATAGAAGGTCATGCGATTTACGCCGCAGTCCTCAGTGATATCGTTGATTGTGATCTTGTTCAGCGGTTTTTGCAGCAGTAGCTTTTTCAGGGACGCTTCCAGAGCGCGTTTCGTCGTCTGTGACACAAATCTCCATCCTTTCCCGACGGAGCGCAGAACCGATGACGGGCGATTCCGCACACCCACAGTTGCCGGCCTTCCGGTCGGGGAAGATATTCAGCTTCCGCCCTTACTATACCGCAAACCGCGAATGATTTGCAAGGAAAAATTGAATCATTTCGATGAACTTTTTATGACCCAGATCTGAACCCAAAGCCTTGGTTACTCCTGTCCTCCGTGAAGTCGCCGAATGATTTTGAACGCCACCTCATGCTCGGTCGCCAGCGGTTTTTTCATGGCGAAGAAAATCACGCCGCTGGTCGGGCTGAGGATCTCCGCCTCCACATCCGCGGTGAACGGGTCGAGAATGACGCCCAGCTTCTGACCGTACTCAACCTCCTCGCCCGGCTCGACGAACCGCCGGAAGATTCCGCCCGCCGGAGTCAGCACATTTGCCAGCTCCCGCTCCTGAATGACGGTCGCCAGATATCCGCTGTGGCAATTGTATTTTACCACGCCGACCCGACTCAGGTAGCGCAAAACCGCGACCACTGCCTGTTGCGCGCTCCGCTCGTCGATTTCGTCCGTCTCTTTCGTGTAGATGCTGAACGCGTTCGTATCCCAGATCTGCCAGTTATAATTCAGGGTCGTGGTATCGATGGGCTGCGGGTCACGCATGACAACATAAGGCAGACCAAACAGATTTCCCAAGCTGGAGCTTTGATAGCCGGTGTTCATGATGCGGACATGGGGCACAAAATCGCCGGGCAGATAGAATGAGGCAAAGTGGATGCCATATTTATAGCCCTGCACGGCTTCAAACAGAGCCGCCGCAATGCGCTGGGTCGTCTCGCCCTGATCGTATCCCGGGAACATCCGGTTGATATCGGTCTTGTCCATCGCCCAAAAGCGGCTGCCGACGTTCATGGAGAAATGGTTGACGCACGGCACGACCAGAATCTCATTGTCCGGCAGGATCGCGCCTATTTCCTCCAGCTTGCGCAGCCTTTGCACCAACAGGGCACAAACGTACATCTGCTGCACCTCGTTGCCGCGGACTGCTGCCACAATCGCGCAGGCCTTTTCCCCCTTGCCGAACCGGAAGCCTTCGATCTCAAACTTCTGGCGATAGGGCGTTTCCAAGGCATAAAGAACTTCCTGTCTCATTTCCCAAACCCTCCTGTCAGGATCCGCGCCAGCAGGCTTCCCGGATAGACCACCGGATATTCCCGTAGCGTAAACAGCAGTCCGTCCGCCGGAGCCATCAGCGTCTGGCGAACCTCTCCGGTCAGCGGGTCAGCAATGACTGCCAGCTCCTGTCCCTTTTTCACCATACCGTTGTGCTCCACACTGGGGATAAAAATTCCTGCCTTATCCGCATTGATAAACGCCACCTCATCCTTGCTGACGATGGGCTTACGGGGCGTGATCGTCTCTCCTTCCCACATGCCTTGGTCTCGCATCAGGTTGAGGATGCCGTCCGCAAGCTGTTCGCCGTAGCTCGGGGTCAGACGCATACCGACACCCATTTCCACGACCAGACAATTGGTCCCGATGATATTCAGGCTGTGCGCCAGCGTGCTTTCCAGCACCGTCGCAGCCGCATGGATCCAGACGAAATCCACATTCAACTGCTCTGCCAGCGGAACCAGCGCGGGCGCAGTCTCCTCGGAGATCCGCACCTGTGGAAGCTCCCGCAGATAGATATTGGAAGCGTGGATGTCGATCGCGATCTCCGCCCCCTTCATATCCTCCACGACCTCATGGGCATAATATTCCGCCATCGGACCGTTGGTATTGCCCGGGAAAATACGGTTCATGTCCAGATCAAAAAGAGGGATGCCGCGCTGGATGGTGTTGATGCCCAGCGGATTGATCGCCGGATAGATGTCCACCGTACCGGTCAGCAACTCCGGATGCGCCTGAATCTTCCGATTGAGCAGATAGACCACATATTGTCCCTCCAGCTCATCGCCATGCACACCCGTCACCACACAGATCCGTTTTCCCTTGTCCTTGCCGGGCAGCGGAGAAAGGCGGTTCTTTTTCAATTCCAGCTTTTCGTGTACTGCAAGCGAAAGGCTTGCGACTGTTTGTTCCATATTTCTTACCCTTTTCACTTAACCACTCAATGTTATCTTTCCCTGAGTCTCATCTGGATATCGATCATCTGCTCTGTTTTTCCCCGGAAAACCCCACGTTCGACCAGACAATCCGCCGCATCCCGTCCGACCGCGAACTTCAGGTAGGACTCGTCCGCCTCCCGATGGTTCGCCGGATCAAAGCCATGCCATCCATCCGGCAGAGCCAGCTCCACCCATGCGTGGGTCGCTCCCTCTCCGGGGATAAGACCCATACAGTATCGCGCGCCGAAGCCGGACAGCCGTGCCAGTGACAGCAGCAGATGCGCATAATCCTGACAGACTCCCTTCCCAGCGGCGAATGCTTCGGCAGCACTTGTCCTGACGTCCGTTGTGCCGGAGCAATAGATCATAGCGTCAGCAGCAGCCCGATCCAGAAGCTCAGCCTGCTCCCACGGCGTTTTTCCGTCCAGCGGCAGGCTTTTCCAGAGCGCACGGATGCGCTCATCCGGTCTTGTCAGGGGCGTTGGATATCGGAGCACCGGATTGACCGTCTCCGCCGTCCGTCTGGCATGATCGACCCGAACCACACCACGTGTGGTATAATGGAATGTCCCGTGCGATCCCTGACAAGAGCCGCAGAGCAGCCAGTTCCCAAAGCCGTCCCGACGCAGTTCATATCCCACCGCCGGATCCAGAAGAATTCCATAAGCCTGAAGCCTTTGGGTCTCATCCTCTCTCGGAAGACAATGGAGCGAAAACACATGTTCCCGGACTGGCTCTGAAAAGGCAAGCTCTGTCCGGAATTCAAATTCCAGTTCTGTCATACATTCCCTCGCGCATTGGTTTTTATCTATTGTACCACATTTGCGAAGCGTTGTGCAGAGCTTTCGCTCCTGTTACAGGTCAAGAAACAAGCCTTCCAGCGCACTCACCAGCTCATACGGCGTTGCGTCCGGCTTCGAGCTGTCCAGCATTGCGTCCACCAGAAAATCCAACCGCTTTTTATCCGGCTGGATCTGCGTCTTATACAAACGATTGAACAGCCGTTCAAATTCCCTGCGCGTCTTTTCCGGCTCTACTCCGAGGCGAAGATAAAGATCGACACGCTCCACACTGACGCCCAGCTTGATGATGCTGCGGACCTCCTCATCATAGATGGTCTCCTCACAGCTTCCGCGGAACGCCAGAATATCATCCAGGACCCACTGGAGCTGTACGCCCGGCGTGTCGCTCTGGGATGCTTTTTCCATTGCGCTGATCGCCATAAAAATGTACGACAGCGTGTCGGTCGTCAGCGTATCCCGCAAGACGATCGCATTATCATATGTATACACCAGACTTGCCGTAAGCGAGTTGGGGTTGTTCCGGTCAAAGAAATACTGCTTGCAGAACTCCGCCGTGTTCAGATAATCGCACGGGATCCCCAGCTTTCGGCAGTAAGTCGCGTAATCCGACTCGCTTCCGTCCACGCTGGCGTCATAAATGGATTTAACTTCCTTCAAGCCTGTATAGACCCGCTCTGAATAGCGGCCCAGCCAGTACAGACGGCTGGCTTTGTTCAGCGAGATAATACCCATGTGTCTTTAAAACCTCCTCCTTGCGAGCTGTTGACGACGAAGCTGTCCGGATTTCGGGAGAAGCGGGTCAGACCGCTCGCCCAGACCTCGGTATCGTCGCCTCGGCTCAGCACAAATGCACGCAGGTCTGCTTTCCGCATGACCTTTTCCTCCCCTTCCATAATGGGCAGGTCGAGGAAATCGATGACCTCCTGTGCGATGAACCGCCGGGGCTCATTCCGGATGGTAGTGCGGAAATCCGCCAGCTGTTCTTTTGTCAGGTCACGACCAAAAACCACGCCATAACCGCCAGCCTCGGCAACGTCCTTCACGACCAGCGTTTCGAGGTGCTCCAGAACATAGTTCCGATCCTCTTCATAGAACGGCAGATAGGTCGGCGCATTTTGCAAAATCGGCTCTTCGCCGAGATAATACTTTATCATCTTTGGCACAAAGTAATAGATGCCTTTGTCGTCCGCGACGCCGTTGCCCGGCGCGTTGAGCAGCGCAACATTTCCGGCACGGTAAGCGTCCATCACTCCCGGGATGCCGATCAGACTTTCCGGCTTGAAGCAGAGCGGGTCAAGGTATTCGTCGCTGATGCGGCGATAGATTGCGCCGACCCGTTCTTTTCCATGGACAGTCTTGAGGTAGACATGGTTATTTTCTACGTACAGATCCCCGCACTCTGCTAGCACCGCACCCGTTTTTTCTGCCAGATAGCTGTGCTCAAAATAAGCGGCATTGTACCGACCCGGCGTAAACACCACATTGATGCCTCCGGTATTGACTGAATCCATAGTCTTTTTCAGCAGCTTGGCATAGTTGCGGTTGTCCACGATCGAGTTATCGCTGAAGGTTTCCGGACTGCACCGACGGCAAAGCTCCCGCGCGATGAGTGGATAAGACGCACCGCTCGGAATGCGGAGATTGTCCTCCAGAATGAACCAGCTTCCATCCTTCGCCTGCACGAGGTCGATTCCGGAAATGTGGCTGTACACACCCTTCGGCGGCACAAACCCCTCGCACTGCGGCAGATATCCGCTTCCGGCAAAGACAAAGTCCTCCGGCACGATGCCATCCCTGATGATCTTCTTTTCGCTGTAGACGTCCTTCAGAAACAGGTTCAATGCGTTGACACGCTGAACCAGACCCTTGTTCAGCGTTCCAAATTCCTGCGCAGTGATAACGCGGGGCAGCGGGTCAAACGGGAAGAGCCGCTCTTGAAAGGTGCCATTTTTGTACAGACCAAATTTGACTCCATACCGTGCCAGTTGATCGTTGATGGTCTGCTGATGCTTTACCAATTGATCCATAGGTTTCCCCTCTTTTATTCTGGTTTTGGGTTGCTCTCCGGTTTTTCCTGCCTGCCAGCCTTTCCCTTGCTGATCCAGACCGCTGAAATTACCGGACAAAAAGAAAAAAGACCACAGAAACTCCTTGTGAGCTCCGTTGCCTTTTCCTGTTTTCATTATAAAAATTCTGTCCTCGAATGTCAATAGAAACTTTAATTTAATAAAGTTTTTTCTCAGCCCTTGATTTTCTTGCCCGCTGTGCTTAGAATGGAGTCAGGACCACACTTCAAACGCTTTTTCCTTGAAGGGAAGTCTCGTCTTTTCCTAAAGTCACTCTGGTTTCCGAAAGAAGGTACATTTATATGATAAAAACGATCGGTTTTCTGGGTTGCGGCAATATGGGCGGCGCAATTGCCCGCGCCGTCTGCAAGGCGACGGACTCACAGAACGTTTATCTGGCAAACCGCACTGCCGCGAAAGCTGAGGCTCTGGCTGCGGAGCTGGGCTGCCGCACCACCATCAATGATGAAGTCGCAGGTCGCTGCGACCTTATCTTTCTGGCAGTCAAGCCGCAGATGATGGAATCCATGCTCGAGCCGTTGAAATTCACCCTTGCTGAGCGTCCCAACCGCTTTATTCTGTGCAGCATGGCTGCCGGACTGCCCATCTCCCGCATTCAGGAGATGGCAGGCGGAGATTACCCCGTTATCCGCATCATGCCGAACACTCCGGCTTCCGTCGGCGCAGGCATGATCCAATATTGCTCCCGCAATGTCACCGCCGAGGAGGAGATCGAATTCCTGAATCTGATGTCCCCCGCCGGACGTCTGGATGCGGTATCCGAAAATCTGATGGATGCTGCCAGCTCCGTTTCCGGCTGTGGACCTGCATGGGTGTATCAATTCATCGAAGCTCTGGCTGACGGCGGTGTCGCCTGCGGTCTGCCCCGCGCCAAGGCACAGGAATACGCCGCGCAGATGGTTCTGGGCAGCGCAAAGCTCGTCCTCGAAAGCGGCAAGCACCCCGGCGAGCTGAAGGATGCCGTGTGCAGTCCGTCCGGCAGTACCATTCAGGGCGTCCGTGTTCTTGAGGAAAACGGATTCCGTGGTGCTGTGATGGATGCCGTTCTCGCCGCTTACAATAAAACAAAGGAAATGGGAAAGGGTTAATTCATGCGCATTGTGATCAAAGTCGGCACTTCCACGCTGGCACACCCCACCGGATTGCTGAACATCCGCCACACCGAAGAGCTTGTCAAGGTCCTGAGTGACCTCAAAAACGCGGGGCATGAAGTTATCCTTGTCTCATCCGGCGCGATCGGCATGGGTGTGGGCAAGCTTTCTCTCCCCGCCCGCCCGAAGGACATGTCCACCAAGCAGGCGTGTGCCGCTGTCGGTCAGTGCGAGCTGATGTACACTTATGATCGGCTCTTTACCTCTTATAATCATACCGTCGCGCAGATCCTGCTGACGGGCGTTGACGTGGAGCACCCAGACCGCCGTGCCAACTTCCAGAATACCCTCTCCCGTCTGCTGGAGCTGGGCGCGCTCCCCATCATCAACGAAAATGATACCGTCGCCACCGATGAGATCACTTCCATCGGTGACAACGACACCCTTGCCGCCATCGTCACCTGCTGTGCTCAGGCTGATTTACTGGTTTTGCTCAGCGACATCGACGGTCTGTATACCTCCAATCCCCACACTCATCCGGACGCAAAGCTGATCCCTGTCGTTGAAGAGATCACCCCCGAGATCCTTGCTCTGTCCGATGGTGTCGGCTCTGCCCTGGGCACGGGCGGAATGTCTACCAAGCTCCGTGCCGCTCAGATGGTAACGGCCAACGGCTCGGACATGGTGATCACAAACGGTTCTCACCCCGAGCTGCTCTACGACATTGCCGCTGAAAAATCCGTCGGGACTCGTTTTCTGTCCCGCAAGGAGGCTTAACATGACAACACCGGAAATTCTTGAAGCCGCCCGCAGTGCCAAAAAAGCTCTTGCTCTTGCGGATTCCGCCACCCGCAGCGATGCTCTCCTCCGGATGGCAGACGCTCTTTCTTCCCCGGATACGCAGGCTGCCATTCTGGAAGCCAATGCCGCCGATCTGGACGCCGCGCGCGGTCATGTCTCGGAGGTCATGCTGGATCGTCTGGCTCTGACGCCCGACCGCATCCACGCAATGGCAAAGGGCATTCGGGATGTTGCCGTCCTGCCCGATCCGGTGGGCGAGGTGCTCCGTCGCATAGAACGCCCGAATGGACTGATCATTGAAAAGACTGCGGTTCCGATGGGAGTCGTTGCCATCATTTATGAGAGCCGCCCCAACGTCACCAGCGATGCCGCTGCTCTCGCTCTCAAAAGTGGCAACGTCTGCATTCTCCGGTGCGGCAAAGAAGCATGGCGTTCCAGCCATGCCATTGTCAACGCTCTGCGTCATGGCATCCGTGCTGCTGGTCTGCCTGAGACCGCAGTTTGTCTCATCGAGGACACGACCCACGCCTCCGCCAACGCTCTGATGACTGCGGTCGGCTATGTGAATCTGCTCATTCCGCGCGGTGGCGCAGGCTTGATCCGTACCTGCGTTGAAAACGCAAAGGTGCCCTGCATCCAGACCGGAACGGGCATCTGCCACATTTTTGTGGATGACACTACCGATCAGGCTATGGCTCTGGATATCATCGAGAACGCCAAAGCAAGCCGCCCGAGTGTCTGCAACGCCGAGGAGGTCTGCCTTATCCACTCGGGCATTGCCGCCGAGTTTCTTCCCAAATTGGCAAAGCGTCTGGGTCCTGACCGCACCGCAAAGGGACTGCATCCGGTTGAACTTCGTCTGGACAAGCGTGCTGCCGCCATCATCGATGGAACGCCTGCCGGAGAGAAGGACTTTGACACTGAATTCCTCGACTATATTCTGGCGGTCAAGATCGTGGACAGCGTGGAAGAAGCCATCGGGCATATCGCTGAGCATTCCACCGGACACAGTGAAGCCATCCTGACCGAGACCTCTGCCCATGCCGATCTCTTCACCTCGGCAGTGGACAGCGCAGCTGTTTATGTCAACTGCTCCACTCGTTTCACCGATGGCGGAGAGTTCGGTCTTGGCTGTGAGATGGGGATCTCCACCCAGAAGCTTCACGCCCGCGGTCCGATGGGACTGAGCGAGCTGTGCAGCTATAAGTATATCATCCATGGTTCGGGACAGATCCGTTGAGGTCTTTTTCAGAACACGTTTCATGCAGATCGTCTTTGTGTCGGTCTGCATTTTTGTTATATCGAAGACGATTGTTTTTATATCAGCTACAACTTGTTTGCGTTTTTCGTCAAGATTTTCTTTGTGAAAAAATGTTGTATCCAAATTTTCCCTGTTGTTCACAAGAATAAAGTATCACTTTTGGGCAAATTTTTCGCAAAAAACACAACAAATCTCTTGACTCTTGCGTTCTTCTGCGGTAAAACTATGATAGGAAGAGTTGATAACGATTTCACATTGAGATCACAGCTTTTTCAGAACTGTATTCCGCAGAACATCAATTCTGCATGATTCGCCACCCACAACACTATACTGAGAACAAAGGAGAGAGCGATATGACGATTGCCATTCTTGCACACGATTCCCGCAAGGAGCTTGCGCTCCAATTCTGCACCGCTTACAGCGCGATCCTTTCACGCAACACGGTCATTGCCACCGGCACGACCGGACGGATGTTATCACAGGCCACCGGCCTTCCCGTCCACTGTTACCTCTCCGGAAGACTGGGCGGCATCCAGCAGATCTCGGCTCGTGTCGCCTGTGACGAGGTAGACCTGGTTCTTTTCTTCCGCGATCCACTCAAAGCGGACAACGGAAACTCCAACGAGCAGAATCTTCTCCGCCTGTGTGATATGCACAGTGTCCCCATCGCCACCAACATTGCCACTGCCGAAGTGCTTCTGCGCGGCATGGATCAAGGTGATCTTGACTATCGTGAGGGAATGCACCCGCCGATCGTCGATCCGATCTCCGCACAGCGTGCTGTGTGCTGATCAAGCAGCGGTCGGAGGACCGTACAATTTGTGTATAGAGGGAAAGAAACAACGCCGCGGAAGGCTTCATGTGAAACTTTCCGCGGCGTTGTTTTTTATGTTATTCTGAAAAAGAAGGAAAGCTTATTCCAGACCAGCCATCTGCTTGATGGACTTCATCGCGAAGGTCAGGGTGCGACCCATTGCAACACCAGCCATCAGGCAGGGATAGTTGTTGGCGAAGAAGCTGCCGGACATATCGCCCGTAACGTACAGACCCTCCATCGGCTTGTTGTCGGTGTCCAGAGCCTGACCCTTTTCGTTGATGGCGATCCCCTGCTCGGTCGTCAACAGAGACGCGCCCAGCCAGCAGCCGTAGAACGGAGCCTGACGAATCGCGCTCAGGCGGTATGCGGGCTTACCGAAATCGGCATCCTCCTGTGCGTCATACAGCTCGTTGTAGCGGTCAACGGTTGCGAGGAATGTGGTCTTTGCCTCACCAGTAAAGCCCAGCTTGTCAGCCAGCTCGTCAAGGGTATCTGCCTTGAAGAACGCGCCAACCTTTTCCGCTTCTTCCATCTTGCTCTTCACGTAATCCTCGCCGCTGTTGCGGGTCTGAGCGGAGCATCCGATGGTGTGGAAACGCTTGACGTCCTCCATAAAGTTTGCGTCATGGATCTGCGCATAGACACGACCCGGCTGATGTGCTGCCGCATAGACGATATCGTTATAGGGGCAGCTCTCGTTTGCGAAACGCTCGCCGTTGCGGTTGACCTTCAGGAAAGGCTGCGTGCCGGGGTTATACTGACGGATCTCGCCGGGGAATGCCTTGCCGCCGAACGCATTCGCGCTCTCCACATAGCCCGCATCCACACCAGGAGTCACCACACCACGGTCGAACAGCATAGGAGCCGCTTCCTTGTCAAGGTTTGCGCCCGCCCAGACAGCGGCACGGATGCCGTAGCCCTTGTCCGCCGGAGAATAAGAGCAGGCGGTGGTGACGGAAGTACCCAGCGGGTCAAGCTGCTCCATCATGTACGGGTTGCCGGGATAACCGCCGCAAGCCAGCAGAACACCCTGATTTGCGTTATAGCGGACAAAATGACCATCATCCACGTTCTGTGCGATGATACCGGTGATGCGACCATCGGAGTTCTTTTCCAGCTTTGCAAGGCTGGTCTTGAAATCGACCGTGTAGCCTAGCTCCTCGATGTACTCCTGAAGCAGAACATTACGCGGCTTGCCGGACTGGGACTCGCTTGCCATATAGTTATGCTCCTGCACGGGGAAGAGATAATCGGTATTGTGCTCCGCGTTCTCAGCAGGCCATGCGGCCTCAGAGCCAGAAGTAAAGTCGCAGACCCAGCCATACTTATCCTCAAGGATGCTACGCATAAAGTCGTGCATTTCAGCGGACTCGTTGATCCAGGTGCGAACAACGCGCTGGTCGCACTTGCCGGACGCATAGCGGGAGATCTCGCTCAGCAGCTTTGCCCGATCCGTGGGCTTCTCGCCTGCTTCCTTTGCGGCGGCGGAGTCGATCGCACCGTACCAGTGACGGGTATCCTGAACGGCAGCGTTCTGCTCAATGACACGGAAGTTCAAACCGTTTGCCGCAGCGTAAGCGGCAGCGAACATACCGCCGTTGCCTGCACCAACAATAACAATATCGGTATCGACTGTCTCGGTAATCGCAGCCTCGTCGATATCAGGCTCTTTGCCCAGCCAGTCACTCTCGTCGCCGGTCGGAAGCTGAACGCTGGTGACAGTCGCTTCGCCCTTTGCCTGCGCAAAGCAGCTCTTGGCAGCCTTCATGACCGCCTGACTGGTGATAGTGGAACCGGAGACGCCGTCGATCTCAGCAGAGCCGGCAACCAGCAGCTGCTCCTTCAACTGATCGGCAGCCGCCGCACCGTAAGAAGCGGTCTCACCCGAGGTGTCAACCACAACGTCCGTCACAGCACTATCAGAGAAGGTCATCGTAACCTTGACGGTGGAAGAAATACCCTCAGCCGTGCCCTCATACGTGCCGGGAGTATAAGTGCCTGCCACACCGGAAGCTGCGGTGCTGCCGGATGCAGCTGTGCCGGAGCTTGCCACATTGCAGGCTGCCAGTGCGCCGGCTGTCACACCGGACATCGCCGCTGCTGCTGCGATCTTCAGAAAACCTTTACGAGAGATCTTGTTCATTGCGAGTTACCTTTCTTCTCTTCTTACCAACTTGCTTTTCTTCCTTCAGACGGGTGCGCTCATCCGCACTTCGTTCGATAATAATCTAACATAGTTTTCGCATTCTGTCCTTTAAGAATTCTTAAAGTTTTTTGCCATTTCTTAACCATTCCTCTGTCGAAAAGCACCATGCACCCCACCCAATTCGTTTGATATTTGCTTATCGAAGTCTGTCTCTATCCAAAAAATCGAGCCAACCACTTAAGTTTCCTTAAGAAGTTGGCTCGATTTGTTCAAGCATTTTTAAGCATTCTCGCCTTCCGGCTGAAAAATATATCCCTTCCCCCACACGTTTTTCAGGTAAACAGGCTTCGTTGGATCCGGCTCAATTTTGCTCCGGAGATTGTGGATATGCACCTGTACTGTCCGGACGTCACCAAGGCTCTCTTTGCCCCAAATCTTTTGATACAGCTCATTCGCCGTAAAAAAGGTGTTCGGATACCGCACGAAGAGGGTCAGGATGCGATACTCCATATCGGCAAGATGGATGTTCTTGCCCTCCCGCTCCACATTGTGGCTGTTGGCGTCCAGCGTAAACGCCGCGCAGTGATACCCGTTGACAGACGGCTCGGCGGCATCCATCTGCACACGGCGGATATTTGCCATAATGCGTGCCAGCAATACCTTGTTGTGGTAGGGCTTTGAGATAAAATCATCGCCGCCCATCTCCAATGCTTTTACGACCGTATCGGTATCGTCCAGACAGGAAGTAAAAATGATGGGGCAGTGATGCCAGCTTCGCAGACGCTGACAGAGATCCACACCATTGGTGTCCGGAAGCAGGATGTCCATCAGAATGACGTCAAATTTCTCACGGGCATGGCTCAGCGCATCGCCGCCCGTCTTGGCGCAGACCACCTCGAAATTCTGCTGACTCTCCAAAAAATAGCGTGTCGTATCCCGAATCACCGGATCATCTTCGACCAAAAGCACCCGTATCACTGGTTTGCTCTCCCCTTTTTCTGCAAAATCTGATATACTGACTTTAGTATACCTTATTTTGCTTTATTTCACAACTGGTTTTCTGATTCAGGTGGTTTATCATGCAGATATTCTCAAAAAAGAAAATTCTATCCCTCTTTGCTCTTCTGCTGCCGGTCTTGATCGCACTGTCCGGCATCTGGTTCAATTCCCTGTTTTCAACGCTTCCCAGCGGTGAGTCCCTGACCGGAAAAGACCCCTCGCTCGGCGTGACACTCATCGGCTGGGAGCAGCTTTCGGAACAGGAGTGGCAATTCATCCTGCCCGCATCGGACACGAACGAGCCGCTGCTCCTCTGCTTCAACGGCACAAG
>CAVEGP010000026.1:0-23897 GCA_963615155.1 Bacteroides uniformis
CTGGCTTTCTTGCGCCATTTTTTCATTTGTGGTTATCTCTGAATGTTTCAAACTTTACATTCCTTCTCTCATTCAATCACCAACGTATAATCTTTATACGCCTGTTCTATAATTGGTTCTGTTAATGCTCTTATCGCGTTCTTCGCGTTTTCCTGTGCAATCTCCAAGAGTGCGCTCTCCGTAGTGACTTCCTGATAGATGTCCTCTTCACATGCTATCAATGCCACTTGGGTAACATTGATGTTATCTGCCTTCTTGTTATTGAAAATGTAATCCAGTGATGCAGGATCTACAACAATGTCTGTTATTTCTACCTGTGGAATCTTTGCTGTGATTGTTTTCTTCTCCTTATTTTCCACAAATGAAATTTCGCTAAAGTCAATTCCAGCGTACACTTTGGCCTCGTAGCTTATGTAATAGTCAATCTCACTTGTTTTCTTTTGATTTGGCACATCCACAATGCCTTCATACTTAAACACCGCAGTTGACAAATCACTTGTCTGCACGATTTTATCAAGTGTTGCAACAATATCTACATGCGTTTCTTTCTCGTCTGAGTTCCTTTGTGACATTACAATTGCTCCTATTGCAATAATTGCTGCAATCAGCGCAATCAGCACAATAATTACTCCCAATTGCTTTCCCGCTAATTGTTTCTTCTCAGTTGTTTCCATTTATGCATCCTCCTGTAATGTGATTTAGGGAGTGCAGTTCATCCCTTAATAGCCCATGTTTTTTTCGCGTCCGCAGTTGCAATCATTTTATAAAGCATATTCCCTTTGTTCTTTCTCTGTCAATATAGAAATCGAATTTTTGGCAATGTCAGCAATTTTCGTCCTGTTTTTATTGCATTTTTACTAAAAAAGGCATCCTCTTTCATACAGAAAAGAAGATGCCTTATCTAATCTTATGGGCTTTATTTCCCCGCCAAGAGGATGGAGAGCACAGCCTTCTGGACATGGAGACGGTTCTCCGCCTCGGCAAAGATCTCGTCGGCGTGAGCTTCAAAAACAGCGGTGGAAATCTCCTCGCCGCGATGGGCCGGCAGGCAGTGGAGCACCATGCTGTCCGGCTTCGCAGCCCGCAGAAGGGTACTCGACAACTGGAAGCCCGCAAACTCCCGCAGGCGTTCCTCGCTTTCCCGTGTGCCGGGGGCGGCGGTGTTCCAGACAGCCGTCACCACAACGTCAGCGTCCTTGACGCCCTCTGTCGGGTCGGTTGTCAGTTGGAATTTGCCGCCGTACTTGTGGGCAAACATCACAACGTCAGCTGCCGGACGGTAACTATGCGGGCAGACACAGGTGACGCTCATTCCTGCCAGCAGACCGCCCACGATGAGACTGTTCGCCATGCTGCTTCCGTCGCCGATGAAGCAGAGCTTCTGTCCGGTCAGCGTGCCGCGGCGTTCTCGGATCGTCATGAGGTCAGCCAACACCTGGCAGGGGTGCGCATAATCGGTCAAGCCATTGATGACCGGAACGCCCGCATATTCCGCAAACTCTTCCAGGTCGCGCTGACGATAGGTGCGCCAGACGATGCAGTCATAATAACGCCCCAGCACCCGTGCGGTGTCCTTCAGCGGCTCGCCCCGTCCGGACTGCAATTCGGTCGCAGCGTTCATATAGTTACCCAGACCGCCCAACTGGTAAACGCCTACCTCGAAGCTGGTGCGGGTGCGGGTCGAGCTTTTGGAGAACATCAGCGCGACGCTCTTCCCTTTGAGCAGAGGTGGATTCCCGCCTGCCTTCTGCTCTGCCTTGAGCTGGTCTGCCACATCGAGGATGTGAACCACCTCATCGGGGGTAAGATCGCTCATTTTCAGCAGATTTTTCATGCCTGCTCCTCCACATTGGGCTGCATCTCTTTCAGAACCTCGCCCAGAATCTCCAGAGCCATTTCCACATCGTGCTCGCCCAGAGTCAGCGGGGGCAGCAGACGCAGACGAGTCTTTGCTGTCAGGACCAACAGCCCCTTTTCACGACAGGCAGCCAGAACATCAGCGGCTTTAATACCCTCGAGGAACTCGATCCCGACCATCAGACCGATGCCGGAAATGCTCTTGACACGGGGCAGCTTTGCCAGTCCGGTACGGAGCTGGACAGCCCGTTCATTGACATTCGCGAGGAAGCCTGCGTCCATCCGGTCAACGACGACATTCGCGCCGGCGCAGACCACCGGATTGCCGCCAAAGGTCGATCCATGAGAGCTGGGTCCCATGCCCTCGGCAGTCTTCTCGTTGAGCAGGACCGCGCCGATGGGCAGACCGCCGCCCAATCCCTTCGCAAGGGTGACGATATCGGGCTTCAGACCATAGTGTTCACAGCAAAGGAAGGTACCCGTGCGTCCGATGCCCGTCTGGACTTCATCAATGACGAGAATGAGGTCTTTTTCATCGCAGAGCTTCCGGACAGCCTGCACATATTCAGGATCAAGCGCGACCACGCCGCCCTCGCCCTGAACCAGCTCCATCATGATCGCGCAGGTATGGCGGTCAACCATCTCGATCAACGCTTGAAGATCGCCTGCGGGCGCATACTGGAAGCCATCGTTGAAAGGTCCGAAATAATTGTGGAACACCTCCTGCCCCGTTGCGGTCAGGGTTGCGATGGTGCGTCCATGAAAGCTGTTTACCAGCGTGATGACAACATCACGACCCCTGCCGTAATGGTCGAAGCTGTATTTACGGGCGGCTTTGATCGCGCCCTCGTTCGCCTCTGCGCCCGAGTTGCCAAAGAACACCTTCGACATTCCGGTGCGCTTGCAGAGCTTTTTCGCCAGCTTGCCGCAGGGTGCGGTGTAGTACAGGTTGGAGGTGTGCTGCAGCTTGTGCGCCTGCTCGGAAACAGCCTCCGCCCAGGTCAGATCACAGTAACCCAGGCTGTTGACGCCGATGCCGCTGGTAAAGTCAAGATACTTCTGCCCCTCCGGACCTTCGGCGTACAGACCATGCCCCTTCTCGATGGCGATGGGGTTGCGGTTATAGGTGTGCAGGACGTATTCGTTGTCCCGCTTGATGACTTTTTCGGAATCCATGGTAAGCAAACCTCCCTTATCTTGGAGCCAAACTTTTTCTTTTTGCCAAGGCTCCCCTATAAGAGGAGCTGTCTGCGAAGCAGACGGAGAGGCTGGACAAGTGT
Organism: Bacteroides uniformis; assembly: GCA_963615155.1. Classification (GTDB taxonomy): domain Bacteria; phylum Bacillota; class Clostridia; order Oscillospirales; family Ruminococcaceae; genus Faecalibacterium. The sequence goes on from CAVEGP010000026.1 coordinate 3,138, forward strand.
ATCCGCAACGTCTTCTCTATCCAACCTCTCCGTCAAAGTCTAACGACTTTGCCACCTCTCCTAGTAGGAGAGGCTTTGGCATACCGATCCGCTGTTATCTTCCATTATAAGAAGTTTCTGTCTGTTCAGCAACCCCTTATTCCCGATGACTGCGGCGGTAGAAGCGTGTACCGGAACCACGGTCGGAGAACAGCTCCAGCAAAACGGTGTGAGGAACACGACCATCAATGATAACTGCCTCATGAACACCCTGATAGATCGCATCCGCCATGCCGCCGATCTTGGGGATCATGCCGCCTGCGATAATTCCGGCGGACTTGTAGCCCTCGATCTCACTGACCTCGACCTCGGGGATGAGGGTGCTTTCGTCATCCCTGTCTCGGAGCAGACCGGCGATATCGGTCATGGAGACCAGCTTTTCCGCCTTCAGCGCAATTGCGATCTGCGCGGCGGCAGTATCGGCGTTAACATTGTAGGCACGTCCTAAATCGTCCATGCCGACCGTTGCGATGACCGGAATGTAGCCGCTGTCCAGCAGGTTGGAGATCAGGGTAGTGTCAACGTGGACGATCTCTCCCACATGACCCAGCTGAGGGTCAAGCTCAGTACAACGGAGCATCTGACCGTCCATGCCGCACAGACCAACGCCGCGACCTCGAAGCTTTGCGACCAGATCCTTATTGACCTTGCCCGCCAGCACCTGCTGAACGATCTCCATCGTGGCGTCATCCGTCACACGGAGACCATTTGCAAAGCGGCTCTCGACGCCGACCTTTTTCAGCATTTCGTTGATCGCCGGACCGCCGCCATGCACCAGAACGACACGCACCCCAAGCAATGTCAGGGTGACGAGGTCATTCATGACCGCATTTTTCAGGTCCTCGTTGATCATAGCGTTGCCGCCGTATTTGATGACCATGGTCTTGCCATGGTATTTCTGGATATAGGGAGTCGCCTCAGAGAACAGGCGTGCCATTTCTTCGTTTTTCATCGTTCGCTTCTCCCTTTTTAAGTCCGATAATCTCCGTTGATCTTGACGTAATCATAGGTCAGGTCACAGCCCCATGCCTTTGCGCTGGCACTGCCGGTCCCCATATCGACCTTGACAAGGACATCATGTTCTGCCAGAACCTTTGCCGCCTCGTCCTCGCTGTACGGATGATAGGCGGCATTCTCACAGACATAAACCTCGCCCGCCTTACTGGACAGCCAGACACATACCTTGTCGATGGAAAAATCGCCGGGGGTGTAGCCGATGGCGCAGAGGATGCGTCCCCAGTTTGCATCACGTCCAAAAACAGCCGCTTTGAACAGATTGGAGCAGACCACACTGCGGGAAACGGCACGCGCCGTCTTCAGGTCGGGCGCATGGGTGACTTCACAGGTGATGAGGTGGGTCGCGCCCTCGCCATCGCCTGCGTGCTCGGCGCACATGTGCTCGGCGATCGCCGTCAGTGCAGCGACAAAAGCAGCATAATCGGCGTTCTCCTCGGTAATTTCCGGATTGCCCGCCAGACCGGACGCCATGATGATAAGGGTATCGTTGGTGGATGTGTCGAGGTCAACGCTCATCTGGTTATACGTTCCGGGAACAACGGTTTTCAGTGCCTTTTCCAGCAGAGCCGGGGAAACAGCCGCATCGGTGGTGTAGAACGCCAGCATGGTCGCCATATTGGGGGCGATCATGCCGCTACCCTTACCAATTGCGCCCACGGTGCAGGTCTTGCCGCCCAGCTCAAACTGGATAGCGTATTCCTTCTTGTGGGTGTCGGTCGTCATGATAGCGGTCGCCGCGTCAGAGCTGCCCTGCTCCGTCGCTGCCAGCTTTGCGGCAGCGGCGGGAATGCCACGGGCAAACGGGTCGATCACCATCGGCTGACCGATCACGCCTGTCGAGGCAGGCAGAACATCGTTCGCCGGGATACCCAGCTCTTTGCCGACCAGTTCACAGCACTCTTCCGCCAGAGCCACGCCATTGGCGGCGCAGGTGTTGGCATTGCCGCTGTTGACGACGATTGCCTGTGCGTAGCCGTCGGTCAGATGCGTGCGATCGACCTTGATGGGTGCGCCGCAGACCTTGTTGGTGGTGTAGACACCAGCCGCCGCACAGCGAACATCCGCCTTGATGAGCGCAAGGTCGTATTTTTCGGAATGGTTGGCGCGGATGCCGCAGTGAACGCCCGCTGCCGCAAATCCCTTCGGTGCGCAGATGCCGCCCGAAACTTCTGTATAACTCATAGAAAATCCCCCTATATAAAAACCTCTCCGTCTCGCATTCGCTCGACAGCTCTCCTGACAGGAGTACCAACGCTTATTCCAGGCCTGTTGTTTCTTCCAGTCCCAGCATCAGGTTCATGCACTGGACTGCCGCGCCGGAAGATCCTTTTCCCAGATTGTCGAACAGCGAAACGAGCATCATCTGGTCGCCCGCCGCGTTGACCGTCAGGAACAGCTCCATCCGGTCACTGCCGGAAAGAGCGTTAGAATAGAGACCATTCTCGGGCAACGGCTCGTTCAGACCGTGGACGGAGACGGTTGCGCCCTCCTTGTAGTAATCGGTCAAGCCTTCCGCAACCGCCTCAGCGGTGGTGCCAGCCACCGTGAGATCGAGCGGAACGAGCACCTGCATTCCGGAATAGTAATCACAGACCACCGGAACAAACGCCGGCGCATGTGCCAGACCACTGATCTTCTGCATTTCGGGCAGATGCTTGTGGGCAAGCGTCAGACCGTAGCTCTTGGGCGCATCCAGCTTGCTGTGCTCCGGACGCTCCGGGCTTTCGTAGTCGGCGATCATCTTTTTGCCGCCGCCGCTGTAACCGGAAATGCCCGTGCAGCTGAACGGATACTCCGCCGGGACAAGACCCAGCTCGACCAGCGGCCGCGCAATGCTGATGAAGCCCGACGCATAGCAGCCGGGGACAGCGACGCGGTGCGAATTCTTGATCTTTTCTTTCTGCCCCTTCAGCTCCGGGAAGCCGTAATCCCATGCGGGGTCGGTGCGGAACGCAGTGGAAGTGTCCAGAACTTTCACATCCGGACGGAGCAGCGGCATCACTTCTTTGGACGCCGCATCGGGCAGGCAGAGGAAGGCGAGATCGGCTGAATTGATGACCCTCGCGCGCTCGTTTACGTCCTTTCGTCCTTCTGCCGAGATGCTCAGCAGCTCGATCTCGGGTCGTACCGCCAGACGGTCGGCAATACGCAGACCCGTCGTGCCGGAAGAGCCGTCAATGAACACCTTTACGCTCATGCGTTTTTCGCCTCCCATGCGTTCAACTGTGCCGTTGCAAGTGCGATCTGGTTCTTCACGCTTGCCTCAGACGGACCGCCGTAGCTGGTGCGTCCCTCACAGCACTTCACAAGATCAATTGCCTCGTAGATATCGTTTTCAAACAGGTCGCTGTAACCCTTGAACTCGTCGAGGGACAGCTCCTCAAGAACCTTGTCCTTTGCGATGCAGTCGGATACCATGCAGCCCGTCAGCTTGTAAGCGTCCCGGAAGGGCATTCCCTTCTTGGTGAGGTAGTCGGCACAGTCGGTGGCATTGATGAAGCCCTTTGCCGCCGCACGTCGCATATTGGTGGGCAAGGTCTTCATGGTCTCCAGCATCGGGATAATGGTCTTGAGACAAAGCTCGAGGGTATCCACCGCATCGAAGATTGCCTCTTTATCCTCCTGCATATCCTTGTTGTAAGCCAGCGGAATACCCTTCATCATGACGAGCAGGGTATTCAGATCGCCGTAGACGCGTCCGGTCTTGCCGCGGATCAGCTCGGTGACGTCGGGGTTCTTCTTCTGGGGCATGATGGAGGAGCCGGTGGTAAATGCGTCATCCAGCTCAATGAATTTGAATTCCCAGCTGCACCAGAGGATGATCTCCTCACTCAGACGGGAGAGATGCATCATACAGGTGGAGATGGCACTTGCCAGCTCGATGCAGAAGTCACGGTCGGACACACCGTCCAGACTGTTCGCGCAGGGAGCGGCAAAGCCCAGCTTCTCGGCGGTGAACTGACGGTCGAGCGGGTAGGTGGTGCCAGCCAGAGCACCGCTTCCCAGCGGGCATTGCGCGTCCATACGGGCGGTGGCATCCTCGAAGCGAGCAAGGTCACGCAGGAGCATCCATGCGTAAGCCATCAGCGCATGTCCGAAGGTGATGGGCTGCGCGCGCTGCAAATGCGTATAGCCGGGCATGACGGAGGCAGTGTTTTCCGCAGCCTTCTTGCAGATGACCTTCACCAGCTCAACAATATACGCCTGCAGAGTGTGGCTGTAATCACGGAGCGTCAGGCGGATATCCAGCGCGACCTGATCGTTCCGGCTGCGTCCGGTATGCAGACGCTTGCCTGCATCGCCGATGCGAGCGGTCAGGGTCTGCTCAACGAAGGTGTGGACATCCTCGGCATTGGGGTCGATCTCAAGCTTTCCGGTCGCCAGATCGTCGGCGATGGAAGCCAGCCCGTTGAGAATATCCTCACAATCCTTTTCGGAGATGATGCCCTGCTTGGCGAGCATGGCAGCATGGACGCCGCTGCCCCGCATATCCTGCGCGATCATCCGCTGGTCAAAGCGGATGGACGAGTTGAAGTCGTTGACGCGCGAATCGACCGCCTTGGAAAAACGGCCTTTCCAGAGTTGTTCTGCCATTGTGTTCTATCCTTTTTATCTTCAATGATATCGAAAAATCGGGTACAAGGCACTGCACCTGATGCAATATCGGACTTTGTTCGTTTGGCTCAGACTTGCCCGACATGCCAAAGGCTCGCCCTTTGGGAGAGCTGGCAATGCCGACAGGCATTGACTGAGAGGGCTATAAAACGGCAAAGCCGCCGCAGAGGAAAACGCTCCTGCGGCGGTGCCGCCGGCAACGATGCCGGTTTGTGACATCCTCCCTGTGAAAGTGTAAAAACACACGGAGGAGATGATGTTAATGAATGAAGCTCACTTGATCTCCGGCCAGTTCTTGGACAGCTTTGCGCGCTCCTTGATGGACAGACCAAACAGGTTGATGAAGCCGGTCGCATCGGACTGGTCGTAGTCCTTGTCAACGCCGAAGGAAGCGGTCTGCTCATCGTACAGGGTAAACGGAGAGGTCACGCCTGCGTTGATCATGTTGCCTTTGTAGAGCTTCAGCTTGACATCGCCGGTGACGGTCTTCTCGAGGCTGTCCGCAAAGGCATCCAGAGCCTCACGCAGCGGGGTGAACCACTGACCGTTGTAAACGATATCGGCATACTTCTGAGAAAGCTGCTCCTTGAAGTGTGCACTCTCCTTGTCCAGAGTGATGGTCTCCAGAACATTGATGGCCTTGTACAGGATCGCACCGCCCGGGGTCTCATACACGCCGCGGCTCTTCATACCGACCAGACGGTTCTCAACGATATCCAGCAGACCGATGCCGTTCTCGCCGCCGACCTTGTTCAGATACTCGACCAGCTCAACTGCGCCCATCTCCTTGCCGTCAACGGCAGTGGGAATGCCCTTCTCGAAGTGGATGGTGACGTAGGTCGGAGTGTCGGGAGCCTGCTCGGGGCTGACACCCAGCTCCAGGAAGCCGGGCTTGTTGTACTGCGGCTCATTTGCGGGGTTCTCCAGATCCATGCCCTCATGGCTCAGATGCCACAGGTTCTTGTCCTTGGAGTAGTTGGTCTCACGGTTGATCTTCAGAGGAATGTTGTGAGCCTCCGCATAGTCGATCTCTTCATCACGGCTCTCGATATCCCACTCACGCCACGGAGCAATGATCGCCATATCGGGGCAGAGCGCCTTGAGGGTCAGCTCAAAACGAACCTGATCGTTGCCCTTGCCGGTGCAGCCGTGGCAGATGGCGTCTGCGCCCTCCTTGATGGCGATGTCAGCCAGAGCCTTTGCGATGCAGGGACGAGCGAAGCTGGTACCCAGCAGGTAATCCTCATACTTTGCGCCGAACTTCAGGGTCGGGAAGATGTAATTCTCAACGAAGTCCTTCTTCAGGTCGAGGACATACAGCTTGGATGCGCCGGTAGCCTTTGCCTTCTCTTCCAGACCATCCAGCTCGGTGCCCTGACCCACGTCACCGGAAACAGCGACGACCTCGCAGTTGTTGTAGTTTTCCTTCAGCCAGGGAATGATAATAGAGGTATCCAGACCGCCGGAATACGCCAGAACGACTTTCTTGATGTTTTCCTTTTTCATAATGATTGCTCCTTTATTTTTACACTTTTGTTTTTTCCGCATCGGGCATCCCTCCCGAGCGACTCAATCCACAAGTTCTGTATCACGCCTTTAATTATACGCAGTGTGGCTTTTCCGTCAATGCGAAAAAACGCCAAACCTGACCCGACCTTCCCCGAAGTTTTGTGTCATATTGCATATTTATGCAGTATTATTTGAATATATTCTCGTTTTATGCAATTTCAGCGTATATATCCAACAAGATATTCGGTCAGTTCCGGTATTTTTTCAGGACAGCTTCAACCTCTTCCGCAGTCAGAGCATGAACGGGAGCGGGCTTCTCGTCGCCGTTTCTCAGTGCCAGCCACCATGTCGATAACCCCAGCCAGCCGTTCTTATAAGCTGTGTGAGGGGTGCGTCCCACGCAGGTGAAGCCCAAATTTTCGTGAAAGCGTTCACTGGGCAGATTCGGATCGGCGACCAGAGCGTAGACATTCCAATAGCCCATTTTATCCAGCAGTTCCAGCAAAGCCCGATAGAGGACGCCGCCGACTCCAAAGCCCCGTGCATCCTGCGCACAGTAGATCGTGCTTTCCATTGCCCAGTCGTAAGCCTCTCGCTCGTGCCAGCGATGCGCACAGGCATAGCCCAGCAGCTTTCCGTCTGCATTCCGTGCCAGAAGCAGCGGGGCGACCTTCAGGGTATTCTCGACCCATGCTTCGTATTCATTCAAGGTCGATGGTGTGATCTGAAACGTTGCCGTATGGTTCAGGACATACCAGTTGTACACTTCCAGGATCTCCGCCGCATCTTCCCTTGTCGCAACCGAAAGACGCAGCGGTTTCCAGGCTTCCCGTTTGACGTTTTCCTCCTCGGACATGGTTACAGCCTCCCGTTATTTTTCAAAACCTGACGGCAAGCCGTCAGAGCCGTTTCCTTATCCTTTGCGGTGATAAGGAATCGGCTTGCGTGGCAAAAGCTGATTCCCTCGATCCCGCTCTTCTGTTCAATAACCTCCTGCGGCTGCCCCGCCCACGACTGGGGGAAGGGGAGCTTGGGCTTTTTGGTCTTATGATCGGTGACGCACTGCGCACTCCAGCCGCCACGCTGACTGGGATAGATCACAAAAAGCGCGTCCGTCTTGTACAGACCATTCTTCCACGGCAGATAGCAGGGCAGCACCACGATGCCGTCACGGGAATTTTTGTACGCCTGCTGGACTTTTTCATCGGCACGGTTGACGGCGTTCGCGCTCTCGATCTGGTTCTCCAAAATCTGCTTGGCAACCGCCACCGCCTTGAAGAAGCAGGTGTCCTGATCCTCCTTGGAGTCCCAGACCGGATTGAAAAAGCCGATGGCGTCACACAGGCTGTTCTGTTCGCCCGTGTTATCATTCAGGTCGAGGGGCTGGATAAAGTTTTCATCGATGAGCCGTGCCTGACGCTCGCCGACCAGCCCCGGGCCAAGCACCCGCCACAACAGACCGAAGGCTGCATACGGGACACCGTTCGCGCGGTACTCGCGCGGCTCTTGGTGATGGTCGAACATGCCGAAGCCAATGTCGTACACGATGCCGTCGAAATCGTCCGGCACAACAAAACCACGGGTGATCTTGATATCCGGACGGAGGATCTGCAGCAGCGCAGTGGCGAACACGTCGTCCGCATGGAATTTACCTGCGTGCGTAAAACCGTTTGCGGGAATTTTCATGGATCATTACCTCATTCTTATTTAGATGAGTTCAGTATAGCACATTCCGGACCACGGCACAAACAAAACCATCTTGACATCAGGAATCCTCCGTGTTAAAATCGCTTCAAATTTGAACAATACACTTTTGAAGCACAAAGGGAGTGACCTCAGCTTGAACCCCAGCATGGAATTTGCACAGAAAACCGCTCTGGCATACAGTGCCGTCTGCAAGCCGCTCTGTCAGGAATTGAAGATCCCGCAGACTGCGTTTGATATCTTGCTTTTCCTCGGAAACAATCCCAACTACACGACCGCAAGCGACATCGTAGATGTACGGAAGATCAAGGCGAACCTTGTCTCGGTCAATGTTGACCGACTGGTGCAAGAGGGTTATCTGACCCGAGAAACAGTGGAAGGCGACCGCCGGAAGACCCATCTGACCTGCACCGAAAAAGCAAACCCCATCATCGCACGCGGTCAGGCGTTGCAGAGCGAATTTGTGGAAAAGCTCCTGAGCAGCATTGACGAACCGACCCGGGATGCGTTTTTCCGTGCCATCGACACGATAAACCACAACCTCGATCGCATTCTGGAAGGAGAGAACACTTTCTGACGTTTTCGTATCATTTTTCATTATTTTTGACCTTTTTCCACGCAAAGAAAGAGCCAGCGTCACGGGGAATCCGTGACGCTGGCTCTTATGGTTCAGATATTATTTCTCTTCAATCGTCGAATGCTCGATGACGTAATCCGCAGCACGGCGGATACCCTCATTGCGGCGCATTGCCTCGACGTTGGTGTTGGCCTTGATCTCGTCAAGCGTCTTCTTCATCCGGTCCGCACGCTGCTGCAGGGTCTTGTCGATCTCTTCCTCCGTCGGAACGAGGTTCTCGCTCTGTGCGATCTGAAGCAGTGCCATCCGTGCACGGGTGTTCTTCTCGGCGGCGGTACGGACGGCTGCCGTGAAGCTCTCACGGGTCTGGTGGAGCTGGCTCAGATAACGGTCAAGACTCATCCGCTGCATCTGGAGCTGCTGCTGAACCCGCTCCATCTCCTGCTGATAGGTCGTCTCGACCAGAACACTGGGCAGCTCGCCCTCGGCAGCGTTTGCCAACTGGGTGAGGATCTGATCCTTTGCATGGTTCAGCGCGCTTGCGTGCTTGCCATCATAGAGCTGCTTCTTGATCTGCGCACGGAACTCGTCCATCGTATCGACCTTGCCGATCTTCTTTGCGAAGTCGCTGTTCAGCGCAGGAATCTGACGGACACAGACGTCGATCAGGTTGATCTTAAACACAGCGGGCTTGCCTGCAAGGTCTTTGACGTGATAGTTTGCGGGGAAGGTCACATGGATGTCAAAGCTCTCGCCCCCCTTGTGACCAAGGATGCCCTCCTCAAAGCCGGGGATCATCCGACCGCTGCCAAGCTGCAGGGTCTGGTTCTTTGCGGAACCGCCGCCAAAGGTCTTGCCGTCGATGGAGCCTTCATAATCCATATGGACGATGTTGCCCTTGACTGCCGGACCTTTGTGAGGAACAAGCTCTGCGGCAGCCTGACGACGACGCTCGAGCACATTGTCGATCTCCTTGTCGGTGACAGCAGGCGTGACACACTCGACCTTGAAGCCGGTGGTCTTGGTCAGGTTCAACTCCGGCTGGAGTGCTGTGGTAGCCGTTGCCACAAAGCCTTCGTCCTTTTTGACGCTTACCAGATCATAGACCGGCTCGTCCACCGCCTTGAAGCCATGCTCTGCCATCGCCGCACTGTACAGAGCCGGAACATCCTGATCCATCAGATCGTTGATCGCATCGTACCAGAAGGTGTGCTCTCCGCGATCCGCCTCGATCTGCGCACGGTCTGCTTCACCCTTCGCAAATCCCTTGATCGTATAGGTCGCACGCGTACGCTCGTATACTGCGTTGGACGCAGTTTCCAGTTCCTCAGCGGATGCGCTGAAGGTCATCTTGCAGACACTCTTTTCGGGAGTTTCCACGCTTACCAATTTCATAGGATTACCCTCCGTGATACCCCTGAACAGGGCAATTTCAAACATTAGTAAAGTTATTATAGCACAAATAGACCAAAAGCGGTATAATAAAAAGCATAAAAATAGCAAAACACGAAAGGATGTGCAGTGAATGCGCTTGTTCGACGTCCTCGGACCGGTCATGATCGGTCCTTCGTCCAGTCATACCGCCGGTGCGGCCAAGATCGGCTATACCGCCCAGAAGCTGCTGGGAGACATCCCCGCTGAGGCAGACATCGGATTATACGGAAGCTTTGCCACCACCGGAAAAGGTCACGGTACAGACCGCGCTCTGGTCGCCGGTCTGCTGGGGCTTCGTCCGGACGACCCCCGTTTGCCGGACAGCTTCGCTCTGGCGGAAGAGCAGGGAATGAAGTTCACCATCCATCCTGTAGAGCTGCGCTCCGCACATCCCAACACCACAGTTCTTACCCTAAAGAGTAAGACCGGACGGGTGCTGTCCATGCAAGCGGCTTCGGTCGGCGGCGGACGGATCCGTGTGACCGAGATCGACGGTGTGCCCGCTGACTTCGGCGGCGACAGCAATACCCTGATCATCCATAACGAGGATACCCCCGGCTGCATTGCCGAGGTCACCATGCTGCTGGCACAGCGGCGGATCAACATCGCCTCCATGCAGGTGTTTCGTGCCGTGTCCGGCGGGTACGCCGTCATGGTGCTGGAATGCGACTCCCACATCCCGCACATCCTTGAACACCAGATGGCGCAGATGCCGGGCATCCGGAAAGTCACCTGTCTGAACATCGACGAACCTGAAGAGAACGCGGAGGATTGAGCCATGTCATTTTTGTCCTGTGAAGAAATGCTGACTGCGGCACGCAGTCAAAATATTTCACTGGCGGAAGCCATCCTGCGCAGTGATCTGGCGGAAAGCCGCCTGACTGAGGAGCGAAGCCGGGAGTCGATGCGCCATCTCTGGCATGTGATGCAATCCACCAGCCGTGACTATGATCCCCGCCAGAAAAGCCAGAGCGGACTGTCCGGCGGGGATGCGGCAAAAATCGAGCAGGCGCACCAAGAAGGAAAGCTTCTGGGCGGAGACTATCTTTCGGCTGTGACCGCCGAGGCTCTGAAAACCGCCGAGTGCAACGCCTGCATGAAGCGCATCGTCGCCGCTCCGACCGCTGGAAGCTGCGGCGTTCTGCCAGCGGTTCTCCTGCCGCTGTCACAGACCGGAGAAGCCGACGAGGAAGCCATCTGTGACGCGCTTTATGTCGCTGCCGGATTCGGACAGGTCATCGCCGCCCGTGCGACTCTTGCAGGAGCAGAGGGCGGATGTCAGGCTGAGGTCGGCGCAGCCAGCGCAATGGCTGCCGCCGCACTCTGCCATCTCAAAGGCGGTTCACCGGAGCAGTGTGCTTGTGCCGCAGCAATGGCTCTGGGAAATCTGCTGGGTCTGGTCTGTGACCCTGTGGCGGGACTCGTCGAAGTGCCCTGCGTCAAGCGGAATGTCGTGGGCGCAGTCAACGCCGTCTCCTGCGCGAACATGGCACTTGCAGGCATCGGCTACGCGATCCCCTGTGATGAGGTCATTGATGCGATGGGACGGGTCGGAAGTCTGCTTTCACCCGACCTGCGTGAAACAGGGCAGGGCGGTCTTGCTGCCACCCCCACGGGCGTCCACATCGCAGAACAACTCGCCGCCGAGTCATGATCTCCCGTTTGCCGCCGGTTTTAAGAAAATTTTTCAGGAAAGCCGCTCGAAAAGACGTTCTTTTTCAGAAATATCAAAAATATTTTGAAAAAGTCGTTGACAAACCAGCCTCTGCGTGATAGAATATGTCATGTTCCGAACGGAACATATGCGTTGGTAGCTCAGCTGGATAGAGTGACTGACTACGAATCAGTAGGCCGGGGGTTCGAGTCCCTTCCATCGCACCAAGTAAAATCCCACGATTGACCGTTGAAAACACGGTGTAAATCGTGGGGTTTCTTGTTTTACAACGACCCCAAAACGGCAGGAATGTGCCTTATTTGTGCCTTATTTGTGCCTTACGGCTCAAAAAATGCCTTGCCGTGTGCCTTACAGAGCACCTTGTGCTGGATGCTCGGCGGGGTGGGTGCTGCGCCTGAACCATAACAAAGGATAACAGGTTTTAACAGGTTGTCATAGTAAGTTTTACTAAGGTTTTCGCCTGTTCCTCGCCTGTTCGGATGCTAACATTTGCTAACAGGCCCGCCGGGCAGATGTTAAGTTTTGTTAAGGTCTGAACACCAACTTTTACCAACAAAAAGAACCCTGCCCGGTGTGCTGCCGTGATGATCTGCGGCGCATTGGGGCGGGGTTCAGTGCTTTTTGTGTGGGAATAGTCCGGTTTTATCCGGTTTGGTGCGGATTTCAGCGAATCAGGCGGCTTGCACAGACCCACACAAGGCGCAGTTTGCGATAGTCGGCCTTATCCAGCAGGGAGATGATTGCGCGGGTCAGTTCTGCACGGGTGGGGTGTTCAGGCATTGGGCTTCACTCCCTTCCGGGTCAGGTTGCGCGCTGCAATCCAAATCAGGTGCAGGGCTTCCGGGTCGGCTTTGTCCAACAGCCGCACGATTGCTTCACGGTCGGGGTTCTCTGCGCTGAGCTTCTTTGCCCGGCGGTTGTGGCGTTCTTCCCGAATCCCCTGAATACGGCCCACATGGTAAACTTCCATCAGGAAGAACGCAAAGGCTTCTTCCTGTTCAGGCGTTCCAGGGAGAAAGGCGCGCTGCATCAGGTCACACATGAAGCAGTAGATAACACTGCAACAGGGTGAGTACTTGCGGGCAATGATGAAGTCATTCAGCGTCAGAGTGGGGATGTAGTCCGGCTTTCTCATACCGCACCCCCCTTCCAGCAGCTGGGCCACGGCCTTGCCTGCCTTTGCGGCGGCCACATCCAGCACGGCCATTTTCCACAGAAAGCCGGCGTCAACGTGTACGGTCAGGTGATCGCCCTTGTGGACTGCGCCCACAGTGAAGCCCTGCCGGGCGTACTGCTGGCAAATCCAGCTTTGCGGGGACTGGCCCAGACGTTCCAGCGCAGACACGCGCCCACCGTCCAGCACCACAGTTTCCCGGCGGACAGTGCGGGGCTTTGCTTCCCGCTGGTCGATGTACTCAACCTCAAAGGCGTACCGGTTGACACGCTTTTCAATTTTCATATCGTAAAACCTCTCTGTTCGTTCTCTGTTCAAGAGCTGTTTTCTCTTGCTTCGCTCTCGCTTTGCAAGGCGTTTGACCTTGGTTCATCCTTGCTTCATGCCGGCCGGAAAATGCCCTGTGTGTAAATCGGCGCTTGACGGCAAGGGGTCGCTGGGCGTTGACCGGGGCGGCCTTTGCGCTGTTCCATGCCCGGTGCAGGGCCTCGGCAAAGCTACCCACGCCCTTGCGGTACAGCTTCCATGCCTTGTGCATGATCTCGGAGAGATTGTACTTTTTCATCGTTACGACCTCGCTTCTTTACTTGCGGGCCAGCCTTTGGTATAATGGGGCTGACCTCATTTGTGGGTTTGGCTCGGTGTGTCATATGGTAGTGGACGTCGGGCCATTTTCTTTTATACAGCTGATCGGGAAGTGGGCTACTGACTTAGCTAACTCTAGGTGTTTGCGCTCCCGGCTCTTACTTCGCCCCTTGCCTTCCGGTCGTGCTTCCCTTGCTGTGTCTTTATTATGGCACTAACATTTCGTGCAATCTATTGACAGGATACACGAATATCAAGTGCTTCTGCCGTGCAATTTTGAACTTGATTCTAGTGCACGCATTGTGTATAATAAGGATGAATAGAAAGGGGTGAAGGTATGGCTATACTGTACAAGGCCGATGTGCTGGCCTTGCTGAAAGCGGCTGGATATCCGTCAACCAGAATTAGAGCGGAAAAGCTGTTAGGACAGTCCTACGTTCAGCAGCTCCGCAAAGGCGAATTGGTTTCATGGGCAGCACTGAACAAGGTGTGTACCCTGTTGGACTGCCAGCCGGGTGATTTGCTGGAATATGTACCCGATGAGGTCCCGAACGCTGAAACAAGAGCGGCTATTGAAGAACTTGCCAACGGCGGCGGTGAACACTTCACAGGCCCGGCTTTATGAACGCGGCATTTTGCTGGCCGACATCCGGCAGGCTATCCAGAGCGGGAAGATCATCGAATACCGCCCGGATGATTACCGGTGTCCGTCCTGTTTGGTGCCGGGGGTTAATCTGGCGGACCGCTAGCTGCACGTTGTGTGCGGCATCCATGAGGATGCACTGTGGATTCTGACGGCCTACTGGCCCGATCTCGACCACTGGAACGCCACTTACACAGAGAGAAAGAAGAAAGGGGAATGATTATGACCTGCTTTTTTTGCAAAGGCGAAATGAAGCCCAGCACGACCATTCACACGGTTCAGCTGAAGAACTGCGTTGTGGTCATCAAGAATGTGCCTTGCCTGAAGTGCGAACAGTGCGGCGAGGTGGTTCTGTTAGCTGACACGGTGGAGAAGATAGAACACATCTTGCAGACGGTCGAAAAGACCGTGGCGGAGATCACCGTTGTGAACTTCCCCGACTGTGCGGCGTAAGCCCGCCGGGGGTCGTCAGAGCTCGGATAGAGCCACGGCAAGGAAAACCCCACCCACAAGCAACAAGAAAAGCCCTCAGACGTGCGCTGTCACGGTCTGGGGGCTTTGTGCTGTCCATAAATGACTGACCATTTTGCCGATGATGGCAAGATGGTGTGTTTTCGTGACGTCACGAAGATGTACGCAAATGAACAACATACCGGTGACGCCCCGGGATGGTGTGTAGCTGAAGTGCTGCGCCCGGCGGGGTGGATTCTTCGGGGTTCGTCCGAGGTTCAAGGTTGGGCCGCTGTTCCGGGTGGCGGTCAAAATAGCCAGCGGCTTTAAAGTCTGCGTAGTGTTCCCGTATCATCTGATCGCGCCATGCGTAGTAGTCAAAGCGTTCTTCTTCCTTCTTTTCCAGATATTCCACGGTGCGTTCCTGAACGCTGCCATAGCGGTTCCATGCGTTCCAGCCAGTGCCGTGCCATGCTCTCGTTGTAATCACATCATCATTCCAACGCTGGATAGAGGACAGGCCGGACAGCTTCCGGCAAACCTTCCACTCTATTTGCCGGATTCGCTCTCGCTGCACTCCAAGTTCTTCACCGATGGCCTGCAAGGACTGGCCGTCATAATACCGGCGGCGCAAAACGTGCGCTTCCCGCTCGGTCAGGTGCTTTGTCATATGAAGACCTTGGTTCGCCTTATGCAAAAATCACGCAGGACAGCATGATCGAATTTATGAACGCTCATTGCGAATAAAAGATAGGCAGTACCTTTTAGCGAGGTGCTGCCTATTTTCCATGTGCATTGCTTTTTCGTTCCAATCACGGTATGATAATAGTAACAACATTTGCTGGGAGGGACATCAATGGGCTATACCATCAAAGAAGCTGCACAAATCATGGGGATTCCAGCCACCACGCTGCGCTACTATGACCGTCAGGGATTGCTGCCTTTTGTGGAGCGCAAGCAGTCGGGTTACCGTGTCTTTTCAGACAATGACATTATGCTTCTGCGCGTTATAGACTGTCTGAAGCGTTCGGGCATGGAGCTAAAGGATATCCGGTAGTTTACGGAATGGCTGCGGGAAGGTGATGCTTCATTGGAAAAGCGGTATCAGATGTTCCTTGAACGGAAAGAAGCTGTAGAGCAACAGATGGCCGAAATGCAGAAAACGCCGGACATGATAAATCATAAGTGTTGGTACTACAAAACTGCGATAGAAGCTGGAACTGAAGCAATTCATTTTAAGAATATAAATCAAAAAGAATTACCATGTGAGAAATAGCAGCTAAGAAATGTGAATTATAAAGTTTAGCTGCTATACGTTTCGCATCATTCCGTCAATCATCCATGAACTATAAAATGTATATGGGTGATGTATTATGACCCCTTCCGGGCTGACAGTGCCACCTTTACATCGTTTCGCGACATAGAAAGACCTCCCTATGTAGTTCTATTATCCTACATAGGGAGGTCTTTTGTCTACTTTTTACGGACCGTTTCATTGCTTTGCAATCAGTGTCCTTTTGCATCAGGTGAGCAGTGTCAAATATCGATGCTGTCCTTCAGGATGCGGATGTTCCCGCCTGTGCGCCGCTCTCCACGGCAAAATCAGTTCATTTTCCTGGTCTTGCCCTCTGGGAAGATGATCTTATTTACGAAAAAGAAAATCCCCATGGAGATGCCGCCGTTCAGCACGGTAGTACCGATATTATAGATAAAATCAGGCACCAGCAGACCTGCCACAGCCACCCAGATGCAGTTGATGGAGTTAACAATACAGGTAACAAGACAAAATGTCAGCACATACCATCCGATCTGCTTTACCAGATTGCCCTTGCTGCGGAATACAAAATTGCGCTGGATGGGGAAGTTGACACACTCGCCAACGACCATGGCGATTATGTAGGCGCAGAAGTACGGCAGACCGCCATGAGCGGCATCATAGCCGAGGATGTTCCATTTAAAGGTTTCTCCGCACAGCGTGATGTCAATGCCCGGCCAGCCGAAGTCTACCACTGGTAAACTTGCAAAGAGCCCGGGCAGAAACTGCAGCAGCAGGTATTTGAACACAGTAATCAGGTTTGATACGATGACGAACCGTCCTCCCTCACGCACCCATTTGACAGCGGCCGGGTGTTTTTCCGCAAATTTATTCCAGAAATCCATATTGTTCCTCTCACGTCATTCGGACTGCTCGTCCAGCTTGATTTGATAACGGTTGTTGTTCACAAAGTTCTGTACCAGACCCATGGATCGGAGCACTGCTTCGGCTCGCTTTGCGTGTGCCACCGCCTCATCCAAATGCTCAGTTTGGTTTTCCTCTGCGCTCATAGCCAGAGCCGCAACCGAGCAGATTCAGTCTAGCAGTTTCGGCGGCTTCGGTCAAGCAGTCCGCACAGGTCGGATCCACCATACCAGCCGGAAACCTTCATTGTACATATCTTGCAGGAAAAACGGGAAAATCTCACAAAAGCCAGTTGATTCCAGTACAAATCCCCTATTGACGCAGATTGGAAAGAGTTTTATACTGATTTTGTGAAAATTTTATGACATAGGATCCCCACAAAGACCGAATACCAAAAGAAAAGAGGAGAAAGTCATGAGCGAAACAACTCAACCCCCCATTATTTCCTTAAAGGGCGTGAACAAAAGCTACGGGAAGCACAATGTTCTAAAGGACGTGAACCTCGAGATCCATAAGGGCGACATTTTTGGACTCATCGGAAAGAATGGCGCAGGAAAAACCACCATGTTTAAGGTGATTTTAGGGCTTTCCGGTTTTCAAAGTGGAGAGCTCCAGATCGGAGATCCCGGGGATTCCTTAAAACAGGGTCGGGCAAAAGTGGGCTTTTTTATTGGGAGCAATTTCTTTTCTTATATGAACGCCAAGCAGAATCTCCAGTATTACTGTCGGTTAAAGGGTATCAAAGTCCATGATCGAAAAAAGGAAATTGACCGAGTTTTGGAGATCGTGGGCTTATCCGGTGTAAAAAGCAAGTATAAACAGTATTCTCTGGGAATGAAGCAGAGATTGGGTATTGCCAATGCCATCCTTGGAAATCCGGAAATTCTGATATTGGATGAACCCACCAATGGTCTGGATCCTCAGGGAATCGCAGATATCCGTAAACTGCTGCAGCGATTGAACGAAGAGTTCGGCATGACCGTGATCGTGTCCTCTCATATTCTAGGAGAATTGCAAAATACCGCCCATCGTTTTGGAATCGTAAACAACGGCGTCGTTGAAAAAGTGATCACCCAGGAAGAGCTGATCACTCGTCAAAATCTGGTGCAGATCTCTGTGGACGATCTGGAGAAAGCAAGAGAGGCTTTACTTGCGGCAGGTGTCGAAATCAAGGGAGAAAAAAAGGAGACCCTGAGTCTGGAGGACTTCTACTTCAGTGTCGTAGGGGGTGAAAAATAATGGGTCAATATCTGAAGGCGGATCTGTGGCGCATTGCCCACAGAAAGAAGAAGTGGATCTTCTGGATCTTATGTATGTTGATCGGTTTTGACTTTTCCCGTTCTTCGGTCGAGTATACCAGTGGTAATTTAAGCATGTTGATGGCATATTTTAAGAGCTGTCTGGAATTCATGACGATGTTTCTGGGAGTCTTTAACCTTTTGCATGTTTATGAGGACGATCTTTCCGTAAAAACCATGCAGATCGCCATCGGAAAAGGCATCAGCCGAGACAAGATCATCACTTGCAAATGGTTGGAAATGATGATCCTGACTCTGGTAGACTCTGTTACCCTCTTGGGGATCCTGTGGATCGGAACCAATGTAGGAGGTGCGGTGATTAAGGGCGGCAATATTGCCAATATGCTGGGAATCTTTGTTTTCGTGCTTCTGATCAGTGCCTTTGCGACCTCCATTACCATGATCCTGATCTTCCATAATATGCATTTGGGTGTAGGGTTGGTTTTATACGAGGTTTTATTTTTCAGACCCCTTACAAAGCTGAATCATTTTTTGGAAAGTATTGGTTCCCGATTTGCAAATCTTCATTTGGGCAGAATCCTTCCTGGCTCCAATATTGAGAATTTTTGCACGGGATTAAAAATCGGGCGTTTTGAATTCTTGAATTTTCTGATCATTGTTCTCTTTATCGCCCTTGGATTTTATATATCCTATCGGATCTTTCAAAATAAAGAGCTGGATTTCTAAAAGTGTTCTTGCGCAAGGACCCAGGCAAAATAGATTTTCAGAAGCGGAACAAGAACAGAGAGGATAAACATGAAAAAAAGAAAGCAATTTCTTGCCATGATCTTAAGCCTTGCAATCACTTCCACTTTATTAAGTGGATGCGGGCTTTCTGATGTTAAAGAGGAACTGTATCGGAATAAAGTAGATATCAGCAAAACAGTAACCGAAGAATCCAAATGGATCAATTCCGATTTTGTGGGAGCTGTAACGGAGGATACCAATGTATCCTTACAGGATGATTTCTACACAGCAGCCAATAAAGAGTGGTTTTTAGCGGTAAAGAATCGCGCGGAAAAAGAAGGAAGCGTCAGCGATATCGTGGATAATTCCGGTGTCGTATTGAAGCAGGAGCTTGAGCTTTTAAGCCACGCAAAAGAAGGAACGCTTGGAGAGAACAAGATCGGCATGGAGGCAGATTCCTACGATCATCTGAAGGAGATCTTCTCTGCCTTTACACAGCTCGCCGGAGACTGGGAAGCGCGAGACGCTGCCGGCATAAAGCCTCTGGAGCCTTATATCAAGCAAATTGAAAATATTCAGAATATCGAGGAACTTACCACTTATCTGATCAATCAGGATGGAAGCTTTGTGTCCGGTGCCTATCCCATTGTATTTTCCATAGATACCTCATGGGAAGAAGACAACGACAACTATACCGTCATGATCCGTTCCGATTATGAGAATTACAGCAGTTCCACAAATGGATTATCGGACTACGAGTACCACGAGCTGCTCCGTGAGGGTCTGGCTGAAATACTGTCCGATTATGGATATTCCGAATCCCGCGTGAACCAGATACTGAAGAATTGCTGGAAGTATGAAGAAATGTTGAAGGAACATTCTTCCTATGAGGTGATAGAAACATCCAAAGTAGAGAATTCCCTTTATTTTAATAATGTATATAGCAAGGAAGAGTTAAAAGAGCTGGCAGGAAATTATCCTCTCTTTGAAATTTTGTCCACCTACAATTACGATGATTCCAATGATTATACCGTATGGGAGCCAGATTTCGTAAAAGCAGTAGGCAAACTCTATACAGAGAAGAATCTTTCCACTATGAAGGATTATTTCCTGGTGCATACCATAATAAACAGTATGCCATACCTGTCAAGGGAATGCTATGAATTCTATAGAGAGTGCTTTATGGCGAGAAATGATAAACTCACCAGTTTTTTGATGGGAGAATCTGACGACTCTACAGATTCTGATGAGGATGATACAGACAATTCCGATCCTCAGATGCAGAAAATATTAAACGTCGAAGATCTTACAGAAGAGGATAAAATCCTTATCACCACTGTGATGGGAAGCCTGAGAGAGTTGAATCAGGAAATGTATGTGGCAAATTACTGTTCTTCGGAGCAGAAAGCATACCTGAAAGCTCTTCTTTCCGACCTGGTAGACAGCTACAAAGAGATTCTGCGCAATGAAGATTGGCTAAGTGATGAAACCAAGGAAAAAGCCGTAGAAAAGCTGGATCTTATGACGTTCCGTGTCCTGTATCCGGATGTTCTGAATGATTACAAAGAGTTGGATCTCACCGGTCTGAATCTGGTGCAGTCTGTGGCAGTGGTAAGAGAATATAACCTGCGAAATAATGCAAAAAAAGTCAATCAGAAAGTAGACAAACAGGCTTGGGATCTTTCCGACCCGTCCCTTGCTACTACCACTACCAATGCTTATTATATGTCTTATGATAATTCCGCTACTATCATGGCGGGCATTGTAGCGGCAGATAATTACTTTAGTCTCGACGCCTCTTATGAGGAGAATCTTTCCCATCTTGGAGTCATTATGGGACATGAGATCTCCCATGCTTTTGACTCCAGCGGATACATGTACGACGCAAGCGGAGAAATGAAGCAATGGTGGAGCACCGAAGATATTGAAGTCTTCCAGGAAAAAGTTGATAAAGTGGCAAAATATTACTCAAGCTACAGCATCTACCGGGGCGGAGACTATATAGATGGTTCCAAGGTAGTAGGGGAAGCCACTGCCGATATGGGAGGCATGCGGTGCGCCTTGAATCTGGCATCCAAACGGAAAGACTTTGACTACGAGAAATTCTTCCTGTCCTACGCAAAGACCTTTGTGACCAGTCAGAACTACACAACAGAGATTGCCATGTCTAAGGA
>CAVEGP010000027.1:0-23263 GCA_963615155.1 Bacteroides uniformis
CCGTTTTTATACGACTTTTCCGTTTTGGTTGGATAGCCCTGCTTTCATCAATTACTGCTTTTTTGCCAGCTTATGGATCGTGCCGTCCGGCTCCTTGACCTTGATATTGCTCAACTGTGCACGGAAGTTCGCCTTGACGTCGGCGAGATATTCCTGACGCAGAGCCTGCTGCTCGGTCTTTTCGGCGTCGGTCAGACCGGTAGTCTTGCTCTTGTGTGCCAACTCATTGATACGGGAAATTTTCTCAGGTGTCATGATGGTTCTCCTATTTTATCGCAAAGTGTGTTATAATTACAGAAAGCACACTTAGTATACCAAAGGATGAAATCTATGTCAAAACAGTTGAATTTTGCACAGCAGATGGACGAGGTGTTGAAAACACTCTCCGGCGCGCGTCCGAAGCTGCTTCTTCATGCCTGTTGCGGACCGTGTTCCAGTGCGGTGCTGGAACAGCTCTGTTCGTATTTTGAGATCACCGTTCTGTACTATAATCCCAATACATGGCCTGCTGCCGAATATTATCGCCGCGGCGAGGAACTGGAGCGCTTCGTTGCCGCGGCGCATCCGCTGGGCGTGACGGTCGTCGAGGATCCTTACGACCCGCAGGAGTTTTATTCCGCCGTCACCGGACTGGAAAACGAACCGGAGCGTGGAAGCCGCTGCACGGTCTGCTATCGGCTTCGGATGCGCCGCGCCGCCCAGTATGCCGCCGAACATGGCTTCGACTGGTTCACCACCACCCTCTCCATCAGCCCGCATAAGGATGCCGTCCGCATCAACCAGATCGGGCAGGAGCTGGAATCCGAATTTGGTGTAAAGCACCTGCCCTCTGACTTCAAAAAGCACAACGGCTATCTGCGTTCCCTTCAACTGTCCGAGGAATACGACCTTTACCGTCAGGACTACTGCGGCTGTGAATTCAGCGCAAAAGCACGGGGAATGACCGAATAAACGATGAGACCGCCTTGCAAATGCAAGGCGGTCTCATCGTTTATTCCTCTTCCGGCAGACGTGCGACAAGAACAGCGAAAACGAAAAGCCCGACACAGGGGACGATATTCGTCATCATACCGACGGCAAGCCCTGCGGACTCGGCTGCCCGTCCAATGATCCACGGCATCAGGATCGCGCCGCTGGACGCGACCGGAAGCATAATGCCCATACTTGTCACGCTCGTCATCCTGCCCGCGCTGGCGACGGCAGTGGGGTTCATTCCTGCCATCGTGAAGGCAAACGCAAACAGGAGCAGGATCGCCGGAAGCTGACGGTCCGCCCTCATCAGACCAACATAGAAAACCGTGCAGGTCAACGCCATGACGACCATCGCCTTGCGGGGCTGTCTGAACGGGAACACAAAGGCGATGAGCAGGCGTGCGATCAGGGTTGCGCCCCACATGACAGTGACCGTATAGGCTGCCAGTGTACCCGCAATGATGCCGCTGCCTTTGAAGTAGGTCACCATCCAGCCTGTGACGCTCTGCTCGGCGGCGTTTTGGCAGAAGAGCAGACCCGTCAGCAGCCAGAAGCGCGCCGAACGCAGAAAGCTCCAGTCAATTTTCTCTTTTGCTTTGCCGTTCTGGGTCTTGCCTCCAAAAGGCGTTGACAGATAGATCAGCCAGAGCACGCCGCCCAAAACCGCCAGAACCGCAACGACCAGCGAGGTACCGACCCTTGCCGCCGCTGCGATCAGGAACGGACAGAGCAGTGCGCCGCAGGCGTAGCAGCTGTGCATCAGGTTCATGCCGCGGGTGCGGTCGGCGGAGTGATCGCTGACAAGGATGGTGCAGGTGTTGATGACGCTTCCCTTCGCAATGCCAACAAGGAAAAACGCCGCCGCCAGCAGAATCTCCATGCTCGTCATCCCCATCATGCCATAGCCCACCGCATAGCCGATGGTGAGCAGCAAAACGCTGGGTTTCTTCCCGAGAACGCCGGGAAGAACGCCGATGAGCAGCCCTGCCAGCAGGTTTCCGATGCTCATAAGCGAAAGCAGGGTCCCTGTCATGCCGTAGGCAAAACCATACTGCTCCTGCAGCAGACTGACGACCACGCCGCTGGAGATGGCACAGATGCCGCTGAAAAAGAATGTAACAAAGCCTGTATTCCGCAGGCGAGCTTGTTGTTCCATGATCGTCCTCACTTTTTCGATGGTTTTACTCGCAAAATAAGAGCATCCGGAAAATCTTGTCCTTCCGGTGCAGTCTTACCGCAAAACTGATACACGAGAAAAGTATAGCACGACTTTCACAAAAGTTCTACTATATTTTAAAGATTTTACAGCAATTTTTGCTGGTGCTTCGGCGCAAAAAAGGGACGAACCAACTATGCGGTTCGTCCCTTTGAGACATTTTCGCTTATTTTTCCGACTTCGGAGCGGTATCGGGCTTTGCCTCTGCCTTCGGCTCAGCAGGCTTTGCCGCGGGAGCGGCTGGCTTCACCACAGGCTTCGGAGGATTGGGGTCGTCCTTCAGCGGGAAGATGATAATGTGCTTCGGGCACTTCTGGGCACACATGCCGCAGCCCTTGCACTTGTCGTAATCCACACGAGCCACACCATCCACAACATGGATGGCGTCGAACTTACAGGTACGCTCGCACATGCCACAGGCAATGCAGGAGGTCGTGCAGACCTTCATTGCCACAGGACCCTTGTCCTGATTGGAGCACATGACGACCGGCTTGCGCGGACCGCCAACGTCGATCATGATGACCTTCTTGGGGCAGATGTTCGCACATGCGCCGCAGCCGGTACACTTATCCTTATCGACCTTTGCCACACCGTCAACGATGTGGATAGCGTCGAACTTACAGACCTTGGTGCAATCACCCAGACCAACGCAGGCGAAGGAGCAGGTCTTGGGACCGCCGTACAGCGCGGCAGCGGCAGCACAGCTCTGAATGCCCTTGTAATCGTAGCTGGGCTTGCAGTGCTCGGAATTGCCCTGACACTGGACGACAGCCTTCTTGATGACACCGCTTGCCTCACCGCCCATGATCTTGGCGATGGCAGCAGCAGCCTTCGGACCGCCGGGGGCGCACTTGTCACAGGGAACGCCGTCCGTAACGACAGCCTTCGCATAGTCCGCGCAGCCTGCGTAACCGCAGCCGCCGCAGTTTGCGCCAGCCAGACAGGCAGCGACTTCTTCAATTCGAGGATCCTCCTCGACCGCCATGAACTTAGCGGCGGCGACCAGAACGATCGCGCCCACCGCGCCCACGATGGTGCAGAGGATAACAGCCGATGCAATATTCATAGTTCTGTCTCCTCCCTTACAGCGTCACGTTGAACAGGTTTTCGACGATGCCGCCGAAGCCCATGAACGACAGACTGGTGATCGCAGCCGCGATCAGGGTGATGGGCAGACCCTTGAAGGGTGCGGGAGGATCGCAGGCTTCCACACGCTTCCGCACGCCGCTGAACATGACCATCGCCAGCATGAAGCCGACACCTGCGCCGATGGAACAGACCAGAGCCTCGATGTAGGCAATGCCGAAGCCCAGCGTCTCAACGTCTGCGCCGTAGTCGCTGACGACCAGAATGGTGACAGCCAGAACACAGCAGTTGGTAGTGATCAGGGGCAGATAAACGCCCAGAGAGTTATACAGCGCGACAACGTACTTCTTCAGGAAGATCTCAATGAACTGAACCAGAACCGCGATGACCAGAATAAAGACAATGGTCTGCAAATATTCCAGCTCTGCCGGGTTCAGAATGAAGATCTGGATCGGGAAGGTGACAGCCGTCGCCACGAACATAACAAAGATAACTGCGCCGGACATACCAACGGCAGAATCCAGCTTTTTAGAAACGCCCAGGAACGGGCAAATGCCATAGAACTTCACCAGCACGTAGTTGTTGACAAGGATCATGCTGAAGAAGATGGCGGCAAGTTTGACGAGCATCTTATTAGCCCTCCTTCTTCAGATTATCGATGTCACAGCAGCTCTTGCGCTCAATGCGGGCGTCGAGCTTACCCTCCAGCCAGATACAGCCAGCCATCAGCACGCCGAAGCAGAAGAATGCGCCGGGTGCCTGGGTCATGATGCTCATCTTTTCCATGCTCTCGGGAAGGATCTGGAAGCCCAGCCAGGTGCCGCTGCCGAGGATCTCACGGATGGATGCCATCAGAACAACAGTCAGAGTATAGCCGATGCCCATGCCGATACCGTCCAGAGCAGAGTCCACGACGCTGTTCTTGCAGGCGAACATTTCGGCACGACCCAGAATGATGCAGTTGACAACGATCAGGGGGAGGAAAACGCCCAGCGCATTGTACAGGCTGTCCATGTAGGCGTGCATGAACATCTGGACGATGGTCACGAAGCCTGCGATGATGACGATGTAGCAGGGCAGATGGACTTTTGCGGGGATGACGTTGCGCAGCAGGGAGATCAGGATATTTGCGCAGACCAGAACGAAGGTGAACGCTGCTCCCATACCCAGCGCGCTGGAAACCGCGGTGGTGACAGCCAGACAGGAGCAAGTGCCGAGAACCAGACGCAGAACCGGGTTTTCTTTGATAATACCGTTGGTAAGGATGCTTACCTTGGACTTATTTTCTTGTGCCATTTCTTACCAACCTCCTTTATGCCAGCTCATTATAGCAGCTGATGCAGTCATTGATCGCGGCAAACAGAGCCGTAGACGAAATGGTCGCGCCACTGTATGCGTCGTAATCCTGATTCATCACAATATTCTGTGTGCCATCCATGCCATCGAACTGCGCCAGATAGTCAGCCTTGGCAACATTGCTGCCGATGCCGCTGGTCTGAGTGGACGCATCGACCCAGATACCGGTGACCTTGCCCTCGGTATCGAAGCCCATGATCACGGTCAGGACGCCGCCGTCAAAGCCGGACTCACCAGCCTTGACCGCCATGCTTCCGTCCTCAGCCTTGACAACGCCGGAGACATTCGCGGTGGTGTAACCCGTGACCTCTTCCAGCGTCGAAGCGTCGGAAACAGTGGGCATGACATCAACATAGGCAGCCAGAGTCGCCGCCTTTTCGTTCGCTTTGATGACCGGTGCTGTCATCGAGTTTACGATCGCCAGCAGCAGGCTGACGACCAGCGAGATCACACTCAGCACGACGATCGGCTTGATGGTGCTCTCCCAGTTAGAAGACTTATTCATTTGCCAGCACCCTCCTTTGCAGGTTTTGCGGGCTTGACATAGCCATACGGAGTCTGACGGGTCAGATCATTGATATACGGGACCCACAGATTCATGAACAGCAGCGCGAAGGACACGCCTTCGGTGTAGCTGCCCCAGTAACGGATCGCGAAGGTCACGATGCCCAGAGCCACGCCATAGACCAGCTTGCCCTTCAGGGTGAAGGGGCTGGTGACATAGTCGGTCGCCATGAAGACCGCGCCGAACATCAGACCGCCCGACAGGACAGCCACCAGTGCGGCATGGACGCTATGGGTCGCGATGAGGTAGAACACGAACATGCTGCCAATGTAAGCGGCAGGGATGGCAATGCTGATGGTTCTGGTCGCAACCAGATAGATCAGACCGAGGACGATCGCCAGTGCGCAGGTCTCGCCCAGAACGCCGCCATGGATGCCCATGAACAGGTCAAGCAGGCTCAGCTTGGACGGGTCAGAGACCGCCAGCGGGGTCGCAGAGGAGAGCTGATCGACTGCCGCATCCGGGAAGACCCACTTGTTCATCGAACCCGCAAAGCTGATGAACAGAACGATACGACCGACCAGAGCCGGATTCGCAAAGTTCATGCCGATGCCGCCGAACAGCTGCTTGACGACAACGATGGCAACGAAGTCACCGATGATGAGCTGACCCAGCGGCATCCCCACCGGAACGTTCATTGCGAGAATGATGCCCGTGACCACAGCGGACAGATCGCCGATGGGGTTGGGCTTCTTGAGCAGCTTGCAGTACAGCCACTCGAACGCAACGCAGGCAACGATGGAGACCGCCGTCACCAGTAGAGCACGCAGACCAAAAATGATCGCAGAGGCCACCACACAGGGGGTCAGGGCAACGATCACGTTTGCCATCAGGCCAGTGGTCGTTTCCTCAGACCGCAGGTGCGGGGAGGCCGAAACAATAAGCTTCGTATCCATTACTTATTGCCTCCTTTTTTGATTTCACCGAGGTAGAATGCCTTTGCCAGACCCATCATCTGGGTGCAGGGGCGTTTTGCCGGGCAGACGAACGAGCAGGAGCCGCAGTTGAAGCAGTAATCCACATGCAGCTTGCCCAGCTCTTTGACATCGCGGGCAGCGTAAGCCTGATTGACCTCGACAGGCTCCAGACCCATCGGGCAATACTCGACACAGCGACCGCAGCGGATGCACGGGTTGACCGGAGCAGGCTGTGCGGCAGTGTCGCTCAGCAGGATCAGACCAGAGGTGGTCTTGGTGGTCGGGTAGCTCAGGCTCTCGACCGCAGGACCCATCATTGCACCGCCCGCAACGACCTTGCCCAGCGTAACGCCGCCCTTGATGCCGGCAGCATTGATGACGTCCTCATAAGCAGTACCGACCGGAACGACAAGGTTCTGGGGCTTTGCGCAGGCGTCGCCGTCCACCGTAATGGTGCGGGAGACGACCGGCATACCCGTTGCCAGATACTTGCCAAGGCTGGAAACGCTCGTCACGTTCATGACGATCGCGCCCGCGTCTGCGGGCAGACCGCCGTGCGGGACTTCGCGACCGAGGCACTTCTCGATCAGGATCAGCTCCGCGCCTGTGCCGTAGACGCTGGGCAGAGGCTTGACCTCGATGCTCGGGATGTCCTTGGTCTTTTTACAGAGCAGATCGATGCACTCGGGCTTGTTGTTTTCGATGCCAATGACACACTTCGGGATGTTGGTGTACTGAAGCACCGCCTGAATGCCGCGGACGATATCATCGCTGCAATTCAGCATTTCCTGCGTGTCGCTCGTCAGCCAGACCTCACACTCGGAGGCGTTGATGAGCAGGGTATCGACCGGACTCTTCGGCTGGAGCTTGACGTCGGTCGGGAAGCCTGCGCCGCCCAGACCGACCAGACCGCTTTCCCGCACAGCGGCGAGGAAGCTTGCCTTATCGGTCACGACCGGAGCTTTGACTGCCGGATCAATGGTCTGCTTTCCGTCGGTCTTGATCACGACCGAGTCGCACATGCGACCGTTCGACAGGCGGAACGGCTCGACCGCCGCCACCGTACCGGAAACGCTCGAGTGGATATTTGCGGAAACAAAACCACCAGCCTCACCGATCTTTGTGCCGACAAACACCTCGTCGCCTTTTTTGACCAACGCTTTTGCCGGAGCACCGATGTGCTGGCTCATCAGGATGCGTACCTGCGCGGGCAGAGGCATCTGGACAGGCTTGCTTGCAGCAGTTGCTTTGTCATGCGGCGTATGCGCGCCAAGTGCCGCACGTTTCAGCTTGTTCAACATGGACTATAAATCCCCCATTCTGACTAAGATTGCCGTCCCCACGCCCATGCAGGCGCACTGGTACAGGGACGGCAGCTGCTTAACATATTTATTGTATCATTTTGGCGTGGGAAGTCAACGACAACAACGCCGAAATGATGCGAATCCCTTAATTTTCTTTGACATTTTTGACGATTAGTCAAGACTAACCACATCTTTTTTCATGAAAGTTCCACAAGCTTTTCTCTGTTCGGACGGTTTTCATCCGTTTGCCTTTCGGGGCGGAATATGCTATACTGGTTCTATCAATCTACGGAACGTCCCCCCGCTCCGTATCTCACCCTACCAAGGAGGATCGAATGATGAAAGTTCTCAAAGCTCTTTTGGCCGTCTTTACGCTTCTGGCTGTCGCGCTGACCGGCGTGCTGCTGTTCGTGCAGGACAAGAACAGCCCTCGCTATATCCAGATCTATGAAGGCGAGCAGTAAACATCGGCTTTTTTCAGAGCACTCCGTAAAAAAGAACCCCGGGACAGGTACTTGACCTTGCTCCGGGGTTCTCTGATTTTGAATGATTCTTACTTGCCGGGGATGTAAACAGCCACAATCATCAATCTCGAGTTCGAGCTATTGTATGCGATACCGACCACATTGGCTTCCTGATAGGCGGACTCCGTATAAACCTTGTCATACTGGAAGCTACCAAATGCACCCGGGTTTGCATTGCCGATGTATGCTACCTTCAGTACAGCTTTGCTGCTGATCGAACCATCCTTCAGTGCAGCTGCAAACACTCCGTTTGCCACAGCCTCTTTATCCGAAGAGTATTCTTTTCCGTCACAAGCGTCCAGCATCTTGCTTGCAACATTGCTGAGCTTGCGGCTATAGGTCACGCCCGAATTGTAGCCTGCATCGCTTGCGCCATTTATCAGTTTATCATAAGCCTCCCAGACAGTCTGATTCTCAAACTCTGTATCTGGATCGCTGGGATCCGTTTTGCATCCTGCCAGAACGGTCAATGCCAGCACGCCGACCAGCACAATGGTCAGAAGTCGTTTCCACTGTTTCATTGTTTTTGCCCTCCTTAAAAAGAGTCATATTTCTGTGATTTTATCCTCACTCGGTACCAATCCAAATTAAGGATACCCAATTTACGGTAAGATGTCAATAGGGAGAACGCACAAAAAACGTCGGGATTTTTTCACCCCAAAATCTCCCGTCAGTATTCCTTCCCGCACCCAAGCAGAGCCTTCATGTAGGCAAACGTCCGATCCTGCCCGACATCCCGCACCATCTTCAGCAGCTTTTCCAGCAGAGCGCGGGTCTCCGGATGGAGCAGATAATGATCCCTGCTCTTTTCGTAGTAGTTCCATGCCGCCGCGTCGGTGTACTTGTCGCCCAGATAGATCCGGCTGGCTGCCACACGGTCACAGACCATCTCGCAGACGTATCGGAGCGGGATCTTCATTCCGGTCAGTCCGGACTTGGTGGTGCTGTAATCGATCCAGTATTCCAGATGATGCTTGTTCCGCCCCTTATGGTGCAGCCATGCCGAGGTATAGCCCTTTGCCTCCCGCTCTGCCTCATTGGGGCTGTGGTCGCCTTGATAATAGATGCAGCCCGGGATGAACTCGGTCGGGCTGTACTTGCTCAGGTCATGCGCCAGCCCCTGCTCATAAAGCCCACACTGAAAGCAATACTTCATCACCAGCAGCTTATGCCGTGTGATCGTCTCAAAATGACCTTTGATGTTCATACGCGAAACCTCACCGTCACCTTTCCCTCTTTCAGCCCGCGCAAATCGTCGCTCTCGGAGAAATCCTCCCGATCACGGGTCAGATTGGGATTATAATAAGGATCATCCAGAATGTTCTCCCTGCCGTGAATCTGATAGAGACGCTGCTGCTCGGACGCGAACCGCGCCGCCTTTGCAGGGTCTTTTTCATCTCCGCCCCGGCTCTTGCTTTCATAATGGATCAGCTCGGCATACGGCGTCCAGACGATGCGATAGCCCGCGTCCCGCACCCGAAGACAGAGATCCACATCGTTGAAGGCAACGGCAAATTCTTCGTCCAGCCCGCCGACCTCATCCCAGACGCTTGCTTTTATCAGCAGGCAAGCACCCGTCACCGCCGAAAAGTCCTGTACGGTCGCCGCGCGGAAGAGATAGCCGCTTCCGCCCCGCTTTTTGTACTTGTGGCTGTGTCCGGCGTAGCCGCCCAGACCCGTGACAACGCCCGCATGTTGGAGGGTATCGTCCGGATAATAGAGCATTGCGCCGCAGATCGCTGCGCCACCGGAATGGGCGCACTGCCGCAGAAGCTCGGTCAGCCAGTCGCCGTTGATGATCTCAACGTCATTGTTCAGAAGGAGCAGATACTCTCCGCTGGCAAATTTCCGACCAAAATTATTGATGCCCGAGAAATTGAAGCCCTTTTCAGGGTACTTCACAACTTTCAGACCGTCGTAGCGTTGCTCTGCCTTCCGGTAATACTCGAAGGTCTTGGGGTCGGTGGAGTTATTCTCAACCACAATGACCTCGTAGTTCTCCCATTCGGTTTTTGTCCAGATGCTGTGCAGACACTTTTCGAGGTCGTCTGTGTGGTCTTTATTGGGGATCAGGATGCTGACCTTCGGACTGCCCTCGATTTTCCACTTCACCCGATAGGTACTGGGGAAAATCCCGTCCTCGACCGTTCCCGCCCGACCCGTGCGGGTCAGATGACTGCGCAGAGCGTTTTTCGCCGCTTCGGCAACATAAGGCTTCGCCTCTGTGCCGCCGGAGGTAGAACCGGAATGGACACGCCAATAGTAGAGCACCTGCGGGACATGCGCCGCACCGCCCACCTTCTCGATGAGACGGAGGAACAGATCGTGATCCTGACTTCCGTCGCACTCGGGGTGTTCGCCGCCGATGGATTCATACAGCTCCCGCCGGAACACCGCCAGATGGCAGATATAGTTGCAGCAGAGCAGATAATCCGGCGCGTAGTCCGGCTTGAAGTGCGCCACGGTCGGTCGCTGAATGCTTTTGGAAAACAGGGATTCGTCGCTGTACAGAAAGCCATCCGGTTTCCCCTGCTGCCGGAGCATCCGGATCGCCTTTCCCATTGCGTACATGGCATGAGGGGCTAAGATGTCGTCATGATCTGCCAGTGCGAGATATTCGCCTGTCGCAAGTGCTTCGGCGGCGTTGGTGTTCGCCGCAATGCCATTATTTTTGACTTTTTTATATACGATCCGTTGATTCTTCCGCTGATATTCCAGAACAATTTTTTCCACATCGGCATGTTCCGCATCCGACGCATCGGCAAGGCAAAGCTGCCCGTTGGGTGCGGTCTGGTTCACAAAAGAATCCAGAAATTCCCGCAGGTATTTTTCCGGCGTATTATACAGCGGGGTCAGGATGCTGATGGTCGGCAGACCGCAGTTCTCCGCAGTTCTGCCTGCCATCTCTGCCCGCTGTGCTTCCAGAACCTTTTTTGACGGAAGATAGCGTGCCTTTTTGCTGAAGAAGCGGCGTTTTACAAAGCCCGCTCCCCGCACCAGCATCGTTCCAGGACCTTCGTCCTTCGTCAACTGGACCGCATAGCCCATCAGTTCTTTCATGCGTTTCAATCGTAGATCCATGCGTTATGCCTCACCACGCTGGACAGCCTTATATGCGTTGCAGACCGTCTCGGTATCGCCGTTCATCTTGAGACGCCCATGACTCAGCCATGCCACTTTACTGCACATCCGTTCGATCTGCTCAATGGAGTGGGAGACGAGGATAACTGTCGTGCCGCCTGCCATCAGCTCCTGCATCCGCTTCTCGCATTTCTGCTGGAAGAGGAAATCGCCGACCGACAGGACCTCATCCGCGATCAGGATATCGGGCTTCGTGATGGTCGCAATGGCGAAGCCGATACGAGCCACCATGCCGGAGGAATAGTTTTTCAGCGGAACGTCAAGGAAGTTCTGCAGCTCGCTGAACTCTACGATCTCATCGAACTTTTCATCGAGATACTTTGGCGAGAAGCCCAGCACCGTACCGTTCAGGTAGATATTCTCCCGTGCGGTCAGATCCATGTCAAAGCCTGCGCCCAACTCAATGAGGGGCGCGATCGTGCCATTGACTGTCACTTTGCCCCTGGTGGGCTTATATACGCCCGCGATGGTCTTGAGAAGCGTGGACTTGCCCGAGCCGTTCAGCCCGACCAGACCGTAAAAGTCGCCGGGCATGATGTCAAGGCTGACATCCCGCAGGGCATAGAATTCATCGTACTGCAAACGCCCCTGCACCATTGCGAGAAGATATTCCTTCAGGCTCTCATGCTTTTCGGTGGAGAGGTTGAAGCACATCGAAACATTGTCGATTTTAATGATCGGTTCCATTCTTCTTTCCTCCTCAGATATGCAGCACAAAGCGATCCTGCGTTTTGCGGAACATCCGGATGCCGATCAGCATCGAGAGGACAGCGCAGATGCCGCAGACAAGGAACATATTCCGATCCAGCGGAATGCCCCACATCAGGGTGCGGCGGAAGCCAGTGATATACCAGTACATCGGATTCAGCTTGATGATCTGCTGCATATTGAAGCCGCCAATGGTAAAGGTCATCTGGGTCGGGTCATAGAAGATAGCGGAGAAGTAGAGCAGAGCCGTGATGAAGATGCTCCAGATGTGCATGATATCCCGAAAGAAAACGGTCGCCGCCGCAAGGAACAACCCCACGCCCAGACTGAAAAAGAAAAGCGTGACGAGCGGATAAATGACCTCGATGATCGTCCAGTGGAGCGGACTGCCCGTGAACACCATGACAAGTGCCAGTGCCACAAAGCTGAACACGCAGTTCACCATCGCGAAGCAGCACTTTTCCAGCGGGAAAACGTATTTGGGAATATAGACCTTTTTCAGCAGCGGAGCGGCACTCAGGACACTGCTCATGCTGGTGGAGGTCGCCTCGTTGAAGAAGTTGAACAACAGCTGACCACACATCAGAAAGACCGGGAAGTTGTCGATGCCGCTGCCCCGCATGTCCATCAGACTGCTAAACACCGCCCAGTAGACCAGACACATCAGCAGCGGGTTCAGCACGCTCCAGATAACGCCCAGCACGCTGCGGCGGTATTTCAGCTTGAAATCACGGCTGACGAGATTCCACAGCAGGTAGCGGTAACGCCAGAAGCCGTTGAACATTCCCTTGATTTTTGCCACGGACGATCACCACTTTTCAAAGAATTCGAACTTCTGGGAAGCAAAGGACTCGTGCAGCTTGTCCTTTGCGCTGGTCTTGTGCTCACAGCCGCAATCCGGCCACTGAACATTGACGGTGGGGTCATCGTAAGGGATGCCGCCCTCGCTGGTGGGGTCGTAGACATCGGTGCACTTATAGCAGAACTCAGCAATGTCGCTCAGAACAAGGAAACCGTGCGCAAAGCCCTCGGGGATATAGAACATCTTCTTGTTCTCCTCCGACAGGGTAACGCCGACCCACTTGCCGAAGGTCGCGCTGTTGGGACGGCAGTCAACCGC
Source organism: Bacteroides uniformis (assembly GCA_963615155.1). GTDB lineage: Bacteria > Bacillota > Clostridia > Oscillospirales > Ruminococcaceae > Faecalibacterium. Next base: position 12,910 of record CAVEGP010000027.1, read on the forward strand.
AACGTCGTAGACCTCGCCCTTGGTCACACGTACCAGCTTGCCCTGCGTGTGGTTTTTCTGGAAATGCAAACCACGCAGAACACCACGGGTGGAGCGGCTCTGGTTGTCCTGAACGAACTCCTTGTCAATGCCAGCTTCCGCAAACTGATCCTTCTGGTAGGTCTCCATGAAATAGCCGCGGTCATCACCGAACACCTGCGGTTCAATGACAACGACCCCGGGGATCTCGGTCTGCGTAAAAGTGAACTTACCCATTTTTCTGTTTCCTCTCTGTTTTCAACTTTATCGTTTTGGTTTTTTCGTTTTATGTGGAAAAGCTTTGCAGCTTTTTCGGCTTGTTAATGCTTGCTCTTTTTCCGCCTCTTCCGCTTTGCCATGAACCGCACCACGCCATACGTCACGACAGCCGCCGCCACGGTACAGCCCAACGAGATGACGATCAGCTCCCATGCGGACTTTTTCGGGTCAACATCCTTCGAGGTCGAAAGAGTCGCGTTCACGCTCTTCGCCAGCAGCTCTTCAAGTCCCTCGATCTTTGCCTCGACCCGAACACTGGCGGATTCCTGCTTTTCACCGCCGTTGACCGTATAAACTGCGTAAGCCTTCGGCTCAATGCCCAGAATATAGCGGTCGGGAAGCTCCAGCGTCACCGAAACGTCCGAAGCCGTCAGCCCATCAGCCAACAGAAGCCGGACACCCGGGTCTGTGACCTGCACCGTTCCCAGCGGCGCACCGCCGCCCACAACGGTCAACTCCTCTGAAATGCCCTGTGAAGGCAGGTCGGTATAGTTTTTATAAGTGGAAAACGCATAGTCCAGCAAGGTACGGACATCGTTGTACTTGTCCGTTTTGAGCTGGCTCTGCATCGTCACGCAGATCAGGCGCACGCCGTCCTGCTCGGCAAGGCAGACATAGCTGTATCGGGCAATGTTGGTATACCCGATTTTGGAGCCCAGAATCGAAGAAATATAATACCGGCTCGATCCGATCCTCATTTTGTCCTGCTGATGGAAATACCGTGTCACAGACTGGACGTTGGTCGGCTGCATGGTATACATCTCGTTTCGGGTGAACAGCGTCTCAAAGCCCGGCTGGGTCAGTGCCCAACGTAAGATCTGCGCCATATCGTAGCAGCTTGTGTAATGGTCTTCATCGCTGATGCCATGCGGATTCGCAAAATGCGTGTGCTCCAGCCCCAGCTCCTTCACCTGCGCGTTCATCGCCGCCACACCGCTTTCGATCGTCCCGCCTCCGAAATATTCCGCCAGCAGGTTCGCGCCGTCATTGGCACTCGCCATCATGGTGGCATACAAAGCGTCCACCAGCGGCACTTCCTCGCCCTCCTGCAAAGCGATATGGCTGGAATCGGTTCCTGCCAGCGAATAGACGTCCTCATGGCTGACCGTCAGCTTGACGTCCTTCCAGTCTCCCTGCGCCTTTTCACAGGCAAGCCCAAGGGTCATCACCTTCGTGATGGACGCCGGATGAAGCTCTTCGTCCATATTCTGCTGCGCCAGCACCAGTCCCGTGTCGGCATCAATGATGCAGTACGCTTCGGTAGTCGTCAGGGTCGGTCCGGCGGCAAACGCGTCCGGCACAAAGCCCGCACCGACAAAAATCAGCACCGCACAAAATGCGGCGATATATTTTTTCATTGGTATACTCCATTTGATTCAGATTATCTGTTTTAGTATACCACACTTTCTCTCCTCTGAAAAGATTCTCCTTCCGCAATTCACATTCCGCCGCAAAGGACAGGCTGAAGCTGCCGCCCCTGCATCGCCGCTTCCAGTGCCTCCGGAAGAAGCGGGAGCGTAGCCTTCAGGCTTTGCGGCTTTCCGATCGGGTCATCCTGCCCATAGGGAACAAAGAAAAAGTTCTTCCGCTGGTACAGTCGGGCGATATTCTCTCCGGACGCTCCCAATCCGTCGTTGGTGGACACCGCCACCAGCACCGGACACCCGACCCGAAGCAGACTCTTTGCCGCCAGCGTCACAGGCGTATCGGACAGCCCTGCCGCCAGCCGTGCCAGCGTTGTACCTGTGCAGGGTGCGATGACTAAAGCATCCGCCTGTCTCTGCGGGCCGAGCGGCTCGACCGCCTGCAAGGTGTCCCGCACCGGATGCCCGGTCAGAGCCTCCAGCCGTTTTTTCCAGTCTGCTGCCCGACCGAATCGGGTATCCAGTCGGGACGCCGCATAGCTCATCACCGGCAGCAGCTCCCAGCCTGCCGTTGTCAGCCGCTCCGCCTGCTGAACCACTGCCTCCAGCGTGCAAAAGCTTCCGCAGACCGCAAATGCCGCCCGCTTGTTTTCTCTCATGGTGTTTCCTCCCGTTCTCTCAAGATGTCGCACACCGTCTGCGCCACCGCTTCGCCTGCCGTTTCCGGCGCGCAGACTGCCGGAAGGCTCAGCGCATGGATCGCATGATGCCCCAGCCGAGCCGCCGCGTCGAAATCCGTTCCGCCGGGCTTTGACGCCAGATCCACGATCAGACTTTCCGGACGCAGACATGCCAGCACTGTTTCGGTCAGCACCAAGGCTGGAATGGTGTTCACCACAGCGTCGAATGCTGAGGCGGCGGCTGCCAACTGACCCAGTTCAACGCTCCGTAGACCAAAGCTTTCTGCCAACGCCCGCTGTGCCGGACGGCGTACCGCCACCGTCACCTGCGTTCCTAATGCCGCCAGCCGGATGCCCAACGCCTGCCCGACCGGTCCGAATCCGGTCAGCAGCACCTCCGACCCGAACAGCGTCCGTTTTCGTTCCCGCATCAGAATGCCAATGCAGCCCTCCGCAGTCGGGATGGCATTCCGCACCGTCAGCTCTTCCCTCATGAAGTAGTCCACCAGCTCGACGTCTGCTTCCCGCGCGATCTCCCGTGCCTGCGCCGATACCCTGCCGCCCAAAGCTAGCGTGCCCTGTCTTGCCGCCCGCAGAAGCTCTGCCAGCGGTGTTTTTGTCTCGTCCAGCGGCAGCGGAAGCAGAATATAATCTGCCAGTGCGATCTCTTTCATCCCGTCTACCCGGTATCCTGCTCTTGCCAACGCACGCCCTGCCGCCGCCTGCCGTGCGTCCGATCCCACCACCACGAACCGCTTCTGCTCCATCACCCGCACCCCCAAGCATTTCGCCATTCTATGCGGGGGAAAATTTTTTCGTGCAATAAAAAAACTCCGGAGCAAAACCGCAAGGTTTACTCCGGAGCGTCTTTATGTTTTCTTATGTAGTCTCCTCTGACAAATAAGGTGACATTTACTTATTTTCCAACTGAGCAACCACCAGCATATAATCCCTATTGGTTGTTGCATCATGCATAGTAGCAAAGCCGACTTTCTTCACCGTCTTACCCGCATGATCGGAAAGATTGTTGTTCACTCCATTCGCTAAATTAAATGCCTCATTCATCGTAAGGTACTTGTTGACAAAATCATTCTTTGCGCCATTATTGTCTACAGCAGTGGTAACAATATACTTATCGTCACAGCCTTCGCCCAAAACCTCTTTCGCGGCAGTGCTCACGTTAGAAAGCTTGCCAGCCTTTTCTGCGATCGTTTTTGCATTCTTGGTCAGACCGGCATCTTCCGAAACTGTCCATCCATAGCCAGACCGATTCGCATAATCATTCATCATCTGAACCAAAGTCCCGTTGTTTGCACCACAGCCCGTGAGAACGGTCAGCGCCATCACGCACACCAACGCAGCCGCCATGAGTTTTTTGAGCATTTTCATAATAGTTTCCTCCTCAAGCATTTTTCTTTTCAGAACGAATTTGTTTTCGTTCTGCTTTCATCAAGATATTATCACAGTTTTACCACAGTTTCAATATACTTTATTTTATTTTGTAAGAAAATCCAAAAAACTATATTTTATTTGGCATTTTGCTATTTTCCATTTTTGCATTCTGCACGCAAAAACCTCCCCCGACACAAAATCGGAGGAGGTCATTTTTCACTTTATGCAAAACGGATGCTTCCCTGACGTGAGCGAACCGTTTTTATTTTTTCAGATACTTGGAAACCGCGCGGGCGACGATGCCGCCCAGAATGCCGGAAACGAGGAACTCTGCCACGCTCTGCACGCCGACCAGAAGGATGACAAACATCAGGGGGTTGGCTGCGCCCTTGAGCGAAACAAGGTTCTGGACGTAATCACAGTGATAGAACGCCAGCACGAGATATCCCATGAAGAACAGGGTGTTCAGTGCCGGTGCGCACATTGCGCTGACGATGTAACTCCATGTGCGGGATTTGTCCAGCTTGCTCAGACCCGCAAAGATGAATCCGGTACACAGCCCCATCAGGACACGTGTACCAACGCACAAAATAAAGGCATTGACCGGACTGACCTGAAACAGCGCGACGCCCATTGCCGATGTGCCGTTAACAGCGTCATAGAAGCTGACTACACCAAACACGCCGCCCAGAATCGCACCTGCGGTCGGTCCCATCGTGATCGCGCCCACAGCAATGGGAAGGGTCAGAAAGCTCATGTACAGCGGTCCCATCGGCACACTGCCCAGACCGATTGCCTTCATGACAAGCTCGATCGCTGCCAGAAGAGCCAGACGCGTAAGGTTGCGGATATCATTGTTTTTCATAATTCAATTTTCCTCCTGCTGCCGTTCCGCCCTGGATGTCGGATACGGCGCAAACCTGCCTGTAATACAGGGTTTTATAAAGATATACTTTGGAAAGCTTTGTCAGGGAGCTCCAAAGGAAAAATGCGTTATCGGTCGCATGGGAAGCGGATTCCCGCCGAGCGGCGCGCCACGGTCAGGACACGACTGACCGCAATGCTGGTATCCTGCATCCGACCGCACAGCTCCTGATCACCGCTTTCGATTGCGCGGGCGATGGTCTCGAATTCCGCCGCCTGACGGGGACGATCGCCGTTGAGGTTGAAATGCTCCTCCTTGCCCTCATTGGGGTGGAAGGTCAGCCCGCCGCAGAAATTCGCAGTCGATTTCTGAAGCAGATAGCCCTTCGTGCCCTGAATGACATACCGTGCCGGAGAGGAGCAATCCTTTGCCGCAATGCTGACTGCCTTGAAGCCGCTGTAATCCATCGTCAGGATGCCGCTGGTGTCAATGCCTTGCTCGATGTTGGCGGTGTACCTGACCTGATTCGGCTCACCGAACAGACCGACGATGTAGCTGATGTTGTAGACGTTCAGATCCATCAGCGCGCCGCCCGCGCAGGCAGGGTCAAAGACCGGAGGCTTCTCGCCTGCGCAGAAAGCATCATAGCGGCTGGAATACTGGCTGAAATTGCACTGCACCAGCTTGACCGTGCCAATCTTTGGCAGCAGTTCCCGGATCTTATTATAATTTTCGAGGTACTGCGTGGTGACAGCCTCGAAGAGGAATACCTTCTTGTGACGTGCCAGAGCGACCAGCGATTCCGTCTCAGCCGCAGAGGGTGCCATCGGCTTTTCGACGATGACATGACGCCCCGCCTCCAGCGCGACCCGCGCATAACGGGTATGCTGCAAATTGGGAACTGCCAGATAGACCGCATCGACCCACTGCAGCAGCTCCAGATAGTTGGTGGTGTGCTGCGGGATGTCGTATTTTGCGCAAAGCTCTTCCGCCAGCGGAACACTCCGCTCGGTGCTGCACACTGCCTGCACCGTAAAGGGCGACTCCGCCCCCGCCAACCAAGGCAGAAACTCCTGTACGATCTTGCCCGTACCCAGAACCCCTAATTTCATTTTCTTCTCCCTACTTCCCAAACAAGCCTTTCGGCTTTCCAGCTCATTCGTCTCACGTTGTCCGGCAACGGAACCTCACGGGAAAGTCCCGCAACGAAGCGTGAGATTTTAACCCGCCTTTGCTTCCGTTTCTCGGCGTTCCCGACGCTGCGGATGGGGGCGATGGTCACGACGGAAATTCGGATTCCGCTTTTTGCCGCCGGAAGAACGATACTGGGCAGGCGCATTGAGCTGATAGAGCAGACCAAGTCCCTTCATCAACAGCTCCGGATCATACACCAGCGGATGGCGGCAGAGTGGGGTCACGTACTTTGCCAGACCGCCTGTCACGACCAGTGTCACCGGACGCCCCAGCTCCTCCTCGATGCGCTCCGTGATGCCATCCAGCAGAACAGCCGCACCCAGCACCGAGCCGGACAGCATACAGCTTTCCGTATTCACGCCGATGGCATGTTTCGGTGAGGACAAGTGCACCTGCGGAAGCTGGGCGCAGCGGTCTCCCAGCGCACGAAGTCCGGTCGAAAGTCCCGGGCAGATCACGCCGCCCCGAAACACCCGATTCTCATCCACGACATTAAAGGTCGTCGCCGTTCCAAGGTCGACCGTCACGACCGGAAGCGGGAAATTTGCCGCCGCATACGCCGCATCCACCAGACGATCCTTGCCGACCGAATGCGGATCAGGGATGCCCATCGTCAATCCGGTATGAATTTCCGGTGAGACAATAACCGGCTTTTTCCCCGTGTAATAGCGGGCGCACTCTGCCAGTGCCCCTGTGATCTGGGGCACAACGCTTGTCAGGACTGCGCCCTCGAACCGGACGGGACGCTCCGGATGACGGCGATGGGAGAACACCTTCTCCATCTCGGCACGGTACTCCGCTGCGCTGCGGGTACGTACCGTATCCATACGGGCCACAAAGCATACACGTCCGTCCTTGATGCCCCCGAGGGCGACGGTGGTGTTGCCTATATCAATGGCTAAAATCATAATTCAGAAAACCTTTCGGCCCTCCTTTTGAAGTTGGATTTTTTCATTCCTCTCTATCAAACCTCTCAGGGGAGATGGCAAATGAGAAGCGTTGACAGAGAGAGTTGCTGTATACAATGAAACGCTTATCATCTTAATTTTGTCAAGCTGTATTTTACCTCATTTTCGGTCGAGATACAAGCCCATGGAAAGATTTTATTGTGCTGGCGGTGATTTTGGATTATACTTAGAGCATCATCAGCCTCTTTTGGGGGAGGCTCAGGAGGTTTTTGCGATGGATCTGAACGGAAAATGCGTCCTTTTGGGCGTCAGCGGCGGGATCGCTGCTTATAAAATGGCAAATGTTGCCAGTTCTCTGAAAAAGCTGGGTGCGGACGTCGAAGTCATCATGACGAAAAACGCGACCCAGTTCATCACACCCCTTACATTTGAGACACTGACCGGACACAAGTGTATGGTGGACACCTTCGACCGTGATTTCAAGTTTGAAGTCACTCACATTTCGCTGGCAAAAAAGGCGGACGTGATCTTAGTCGCACCCGCAACGGCGAACATCCTTGCAAAGATGGCGCACGGCATCGCCGACGATATGCTGACGACCGTCGTTCTCGCCGCCAAGTGCCCGAAGCTTGTTTCCCCTGCCATGAATACCGGAATGCTGGAAAATCCCATCACGCAGGACAACCTGAACACGCTGGAGCACTACGGCTTCACGGTTATCCCGTCCGAGAGCGGCGTACTCGCCTGCAAGGACGTCGGAAGCGGTCGCCTGCCGAAGGAGGATGTTCTCATCGAGTATATCCTGCACACCATCGCCCGACCGAAGGACCTTGCCGGGCTGAAGATCGCCGTCACTGCCGGACCAACGCAGGAGCCGCTTGATCCGGTACGCTATCTGACGAACCATTCCACGGGCAAGATGGGCTATGCCATCGCCCGTGCAGCCGCCATGCGCGGTGCGGACGTGACGCTTATCCACGGACCGACCGCTCTGCCTGCGGTAAAGTTCACCGAAGATGTTCCCATCACGACTGCGCAGGATATGTATGAGGCTGTCACCAGCCGCTTCGATGGGATGGATGTTCTGGTGATGGCTGCCGCTGTCGCCGACTATCGTCCGGCTGTGGTCGCTGACGATAAGATCAAGAAAAAGGACGGCGATATGAGCATCCCTCTGGAGCGCACCTCCGACATTCTCGGCACGATCGGTCCAAAAAAGACCCATCAGTTCCTCTGTGGCTTCTCCATGGAGACCCGTGACATGCTGGAGAATTCCTCCGCCAAGCTCAAGAAAAAGAACCTCGACATGGTGGTTGCGAATAACCTGAAGGTCTCGGGGGCAGGCTTCGGCGTTGACACCAACGTTGTCACCTTCATCACCCCCGACGGCGCACGGGAGCTTCCCCTCATGAGCAAGTCTGAAGTCGCCGATGCCATCCTCGACGAGATCCTTGCCAGAGGAGCCAAATAATCTTATCCTATGATCCTTGGGGCTGTTGCAAAACAGCCCTTTTTTCATAGATAAAAAAGAGCCGCTGTGAAAAAACACAGCAGCTCTTGAAAAGATCTCATCGGATTTAGTGGTTCTCTGCTACCATCATCTTGCTGGCCTTGTAGACATCGCCGCAGCCCAGCGTGATCACGAGGTCTCCCTCTTTCGCGTTCTGCTTGACCCACTCGGCAGCAGCCTCAAGGCTATCGACCAGAACCGCATTCGGGATCTGTGCCGCCAGCTTTGCGCTGGTGATGGTCGGGTCGTTCGGCTCACGGCTGCCCATAATGGGGGTGATGACCGTGATATCGGGGATCTTCAGCACATCCACAAAGTCGTCGAACAGCATCTTGGTCCGGCTGTATGTAAACGGCTGATGCACCGCAATGACCCGCTTATAGCCCAGCTCCTTGGCGGTGTTCAGAGTCGCACGAAGCTCCGTAGGATGATGCGCATAGTCATCCACGACCACTGCGCCATTGCACTCGCCATAGATCTCAAAGCGGCGACCTGCGCCCTTGAAGTTTGCAGCAGCCTCTGCGCACTGCTCCACAGTCAGACCGATGAAGCGGCAAACTGCGCACATTGCCAGCGCATTATAAATATTGTGGCGACCCGGCACAGCCAGACGGATATGTCCCGTGACCTTGCTCCACTCCTTGAGGTCGAACTCAAAGAATCCGGGCTTATACTCCCGCACATTGATTGCCTGATAATCGCCGTCATTCTCAATGCCGAAGGTGCGGACACGACGGTCGAGGGTATACATGACGTCCATGGTGTTCTTATCGTCCGCATTGGCGAAGATCATGAACTGCGTCATCAGGGCGAAACGCTTGAAGGCAAATTTCAGCTCTCCCATGCTGCCGTAATAATCCAGATGATCGTTGTCGATGTTCAGGACGACCGACAGATACGGCGTCAGCTTGAGGAAGGTCTCCGCAAACTCGCACGCCTCGATCACGATATTATCGCCCTTGCCTGCCTTGCCATAGCCGTTGATGAGGGGCAGCTTGCCGCCGATGACAGCGGAGGGGTCTTTTCCTGCCAGCTCCAGTGCCGTGGTGATCATCGAGGTCGTGGTGGTCTTGCCGTGCGTACCGGAAACGCAGATGCTCTCTTTGTAAAGGCGGCTGACATAGCCCAGCAGAACGCTACGCTCGATGGTCGGGATGCCGTAGGAAGCCGCCGCGCTCAGCTCGACATTATCCTTTGCGATCGCGGCAGAGTAAACGACCATATCGGAACCGATCACATTGTCCGCACTGTGACCGAGGGTCACTTTGACGCCCATCTCACGCTCATAGCGGATAATGCTGCCGTCCAGCACATCACTACCCGAGATCTCATAGCCCTTTGCGGCAAGGATCTGGATCAGGGGATACATCCCGCTGCCGCCGCAGCCGATGAAGTGGATCTTCTTCACATTGTCCAGCAGATGCTGGTTGTAGTCAGAAAACATGAACATATAAGGCAACCTCCAATAAGTAAAACAGCCGTTCTGCATGCTGTCATTCAAGCTCGTATCCAGAGTGACACTTATCATTATATAATTTTTGGACGATAAAATAAACACCTACGGACGAATTTTCGGAAAGAACTATAATTTGCGTCTTTCTTTTGTGACAACTGTACAGAACAAAGAAAGAAAAGCCGCCAAAATCGACACTTCACATAGTACGCCTCGCCTACGACGCAGGCACTTTCGCTGGTGCGTGCTTCTGTTCCCTTGGCGAATCCATAGGCGTCCATAACAGCACGGTCATTCTGCTGGTGCGTCTTCCGCAGCTCCGGCGGCATTGTCACATCTTTCTTCCCAAATCATAACGACCTTCATTATCCTGTTTTCTCCTTATACCGTAATTTCGATTTGGTTGCCTTCTATCGCAACAACGCAACTTTCATAATAGCCATCACCAGTTGTCCGTGGTTCGCTGATCACTTCGTAACCATCCGCTTTCAACTCTGCAGTCAGAGCATCCACCTTATCCTTGCTTCCGACACTGAATGCAATGTGCACATATCCTGTACGTGCCAGGTCTTTCGGCAAATCCAACATTTCCGGCTTATTCATAATTTCAAGCCGTGCACCATCATCAAAGGCGATGAAGTTTGAAACATTCAGAGATAACCACAAATGAAAAAATGGCGCAAGAAAGCCA
>CAVEGP010000028.1:0-22663 GCA_963615155.1 Bacteroides uniformis
AACACCTGGTACGGCGGCGAGATGAAGAAGGGCATGTTCTCCATGATGAACTACTTCCTGCCGCTGAAGGGCATGGCTTCCATGCACTGCTCCGCCAACACCGATATGGAGGGCAAGAACACCGCCATCTTCTTCGGTCTGTCCGGCACCGGCAAGACCACCCTTTCCACCGATCCCAAGCGTCTGCTGATCGGCGACGACGAGCACGGCTGGGACGATAACGGCGTGTTCAACTTCGAGGGCGGCTGCTACGCAAAGGTCATCAACCTCGACAAGGACTCTGAGCCGGACATCTACAACGCTATCAAGCGCAACGCTCTGCTCGAGAACGTCACGCTGGACGAGAACGGCAAGATCGACTTCGCGGACAAGAGCGTGACCGAGAACACCCGTGTCTCTTACCCCATCGACCACATCCAGAATATTGTCCGCCCGATCTCTTCCGCACCCGCTGCGAAGAACGTCATCTTCTTGTCTGCGGATGCGTTCGGCGTTCTTCCCCCGGTCTCCATCCTGACCCCGGAGCAGACCCAGTATTACTTCCTGTCCGGCTTTACCGCAAAGCTGGCTGGCACCGAGCGTGGCATCACCGAGCCGACCCCGACCTTCTCCGCTTGCTTCGGTCAGGCATTCCTCGAGCTGCACCCCACCAAGTACGCTGAGGAGCTGGTCAAGAAGATGCAGAAGAGCGGCGCAAAGGCGTATCTGGTCAACACCGGCTGGAACGGCACGGGCAAGCGCATCTCCATCAAGGATACCCGTGGTATCATCGATGCGATCCTGAGCGGCGCGATCAACGAAGCACCCACCAAGAAGATCCCCTACTTCGACTTTGAAGTTCCCACTGAGTTGCCCGGCGTCGATCCCACAATTCTGGATCCTCGTGATACTTATGCGGACGCTTCCCAGTGGGAGGAAAAGGCAAAGGATCTGGCTGGCCGCTTCATCAAGAACTTCGCAAAGTACGAAGGCAACGAGCACGGCAAGGCTCTGGTTTCCGCAGGTCCTCAGCTGTAAGCGCGGACAGCAAGGCATTTGAGAAACCTTTTGTTCAGAATATAAAATAGATCCAGGCGGCTCTCGTTATCCGGATGATGGCGGGAGCCGCTTTTTTGTGTGCGTGATTCGCCCTCGCCCTCTCCGTCAACGCCTGACGGCGTTGCCACCTCTCCCAGAGGGAGAGGCAAGAAGCTTTACCGCAACGTCCTTGGCTCACCCCTTCGGGGGAGCTGGCAATGCGGAGCATTGACTGAGAGGGCAAGGACGCTGACAAGTGATGGCAAGCTCGTCTTCTCACTCACCTGACGGAGAGGGCGAAGAGGTGCAGTGTGAACAAAAATCATTGAGAACCGCTCAGAGATTAAAATAAATTGATAAAAAACAGGATAAAATGTTGAGAAATCTCCTTGCGGAACAGGGGCAGAGGTGGTATAATAAAACCAATAAAATTTCTCCCTGAGGTTCATGAATAAACGGGAATGGGAGGGAGAATGAAAACAAGGGGAAGTCATCGGCTTTCCCGACTTTGACATTTTCTGCGTTCGGACAGAGGAAAGAACAAAACGAAACTGTGCCGGAAAACAACTGGATTCTACTTTGACGAACCCGAAGCGATTCAGGCGACACAAAGCGAAGGATTTTACGGGTGATTTAGCTGCATTTGTTCCGGAAGACCGTGACAACTGCGGCTTTTTTTAATGGCGTAAGAACGGTACGGATCGGACACGATCAGGAGAGCCGGAAACATGCTGGAGGGCAGCCTTATGAAAGGAAAACATGCAAAAGCGACAGCAACAAAGCAAACCTTGACAAAACGCGCGCTTGCGTTGATTTTTGCGGCGGCTCTTCTGTGCGGCTGCCTGTTGTCCGTGTTTGCGTCCGGCCCGTCGCTGGTGGATACCATCAAGGACGCGACGAGCACGCTCGACGCCGCAAGCGCAGCGGACGATGCGGACAGTGCCAGCTCGGGCTATATGACCGATTTTGCCGCGTATTATGACAGCATCGCCTGCAAAACGACCTACCGCTTCTGGCTGCAGGAGACGAACGAGCTTGCCGAGGTGAAAGACGGCACGCGCGCCCTGAGCGATTGCGCGGACTTTTATAAGGAGGTCGTGTACCGTGACGGCAAAACGCTGGAAAAACCGTCGGATTTTGTGGATACGCCGACCGATCCGACCGGAGTGGGACGCACCTTCGAGGGCTGGTATTTCTATGACGCCAACGGCGAGAAGCAGACGTTTGAGTTTAACGGTTTTGTGCTTACCATCGTAGAAGATTCGACCGTCGATGTGTTTGCCAAGTGGAAGGAGCTCCCCAAGGAAGAGGATGCCTCCAGCGACGGGGATAAGAACAAGGATGCCGACCAGAAGAGCGACGACGAGAGCAAGGACGCCGACTCGAAGACGGACGGACAGAAAACTGACGATAAAACAGCGGATTCCAGCTCGAAGAGCACGGACTCGAAAAAGAGCGGAACGACGGGGACGAAGCTGGAAGAGACTGTTCAGGACGCAGAGGATGCCAAGGTGAGCTACACCGTCACGGTCGAGGAGCTTCCGGAAACGGCAAAAAAGCTTGAAGTTTCGACGACTTATGAGGTTGACGAAGCCTTTGCGGATACGGTGAAGAACAGCAAGCTGACCGTCATGATGCAGTTCAACATCACCCCGCAGGATGCGGAGGGCAACACCGTGCAGCCGGAGGAGGGCAAACCGGCAACGGTCTCCATCGGCGGCTTCAGCATGAAGGATGGTACCAGCGTCAAGGTGCTCCACCTCCTGAAGGACGGCAAGGTCGGGACGCTCAACGGCACGGTTTCGGGCGGGATTCTCACCTTTGAGACCACCAGCTTCAGCGAGTTTGTTGTGGCAATGGATAGTACGGTTGCGGCAACGAATAGTACGATTGCCACGCCACAGAAAAATGTAATGGTTTTCCTCTATATAAAAGTTATCGGTGATAAAACCGGATTAGACATAAATGTTGATACGTGGTATACGATTGGCAGATTTTGGCTTGATGGTCTCGATTGGGGATCTGATGCTAAGAATTATCTAACAGAGGGTCAGTGGTATGATTCTAAATCTGATCTTTCTGCCGGCGTTGAACGATGGAAGTTGGTAACAGATGCGCTCAAGACCAGTAATAGGGTAGAGCGTTGGAAATATAACCAATCGGTCGTGTTAGACAATATTACTTGGGAAGGTAGTACTTCGAATCAAAAATACGGTTTGAAAATTGATAATGGTGCAACGGACTATGGTTATGGGGGTGAAGCGGCATGGCATCTGGATGGTTATATAGATGGGAGTCACCTTGCAAACTATGTGGTTAAATACATAGATGAAGACACTGGCAAGGAAATAAAAGACCAAAACAAGACCAATAAGGAAATTGGTACTGTTGCCAGTTATGTCTATGCGAAGGAATATTCTGACATAAATCAGACAATCGTATACGAGGGAGTGACATATCAATTTGACTATAGCGATAAGACCTCTATTACTCTTGTGAAGGACTCAACAAAGAATGTTTTGAAGCTATACTATAAGGCGGTACGTTCTGGTTTTGCCATCAAGAAAGAAGTTAAGGGCAATATGGGCGACCAGACGAAAGATTTTAACTTCACCGTTACAATAAAAAAATCCGACAATCAGCTGCTTAACGACTATACCATCAAGAAAAGAAATGACTTGACTACATATAAATCAAATACGGATGGTACGGTTACTTTTACCCTGAAACATGATGAGAAAGTCTTTTTGGATAACGTTCCGTACAATGCAATTGTTACAATTACAGAAACTGGTGCAACGGACTACATAGTCAGTGCTTCGGTGGAAAACAGTACACAGACAATTACATCTGACACTGGCAATTCCTCGATCTTTACCTTTACCTTCAATCCAACGAATACGACCACCGGAAATGCAGTTGGCGCAAATGGAGTGGTGAAAATTACCAATACACTGGATGCGTCACCCCCCGAAGGCGTCCTCTTGGACACCTTGCCCTATCTTTTGATGCTTGCCGCTGTTGGCATGGGTACGGTGGTGCTGGTGGTGAGGAGACGGAGGGAATAAACCTCCTGCAAAAGAACCGCTCAGTCTCGCTTTGCTCGACAGCTCCCCTGGTAGGGGAGCCAAGGACGCAGCGGAACAGGCAAAGCCTCCCCTACAAGGGGAGGTGGCAACGCCGTAAGGCGTTGACGGAGAGGTTGGACCTTACAAACATTTGAGAAGGTGATGTGCACAAAACGGAGCAGTATGCCCAAAAACTGGCGAAAATTACTTTAACAAGGTCGTATGACGGCAAAAAAATGAGAAAATATTCTCCAGCCCATTTCGTGGTCTCCTTGCAAAAATGGGGGGGGGTATGATATAATGGAATCACAAAGCTCCTGAAAGTATGTCCAGAAGGTGAAGGTCTGGAAACGAGCCGGAGATGGACGGAAAACAGAAGCTGGGAAAGATTTTACGCTTTCCTGATTTTGACATTTTTTTGCGTCCGGACAGAGTACAATCAACCTGTACCGGAAAAAGGGGGCGACCTGATGAAAGCGAAACATGCAAAAGCAACCGTGAAAAAGCGCGCGGTCGCAAAACGCGCGGTTGCGTTGGTTTTTGCGGCAGTCCTTCTGTGCGGCTGTTTGTTGTCCGTGTTTGCGTCCGACCCGTCGCTGGTGGATACCATCAAGGACGCGGCGGACGCATCCAGCGATGCCGGGAGCATCGCCAGCGACACGGGAAGATCCAGCACGGGCTACATGGACGACTTCGCCACATATTATAAGGACAACATTGCCTTTAAGCAGACCTATCGCTTCTGGCTGCAAGAGTCGGACGAGCTTGCTCAGGTGAAAGCCGGCACGCTTGCCCTGAGTGACTGCACAGACTTTTATCAAGAGCTTGTGTACACCGAGGGCGACATGCGGGAACAGCCGTCGGGCTTTGAAACGCCGATCGACACCACCGGAAAAGGACGTGCCTTCGAGGGCTGGTATTATTACGACAGCGACGGGAAGGAGCAGACCTTCGAGTTTGACGGTCTGGTGATCTCCCTCACCGAAAGCTCGACCGTCGATGTGTTTGCCAAGTGGGGGAGTGCCACGGCAGACGCGGACTCTGCGGATTCCGCAAAAAAGGATGCGGAGTCCACCAAGGCGGACGAAACCAAAACGTCGGATTCGACCACGAGCGATGCGCAGAAATACCAGAAATGGTACGATGAGATCATGGCTTGCGAGGATATCGACCAGCTTGCGGAGCTGTATGAGAAATACGTTCTGGATGACGGCTTCGTTGCCTATGTCGATACCCTGAGCTCGGAAAAGCAGCAGGCGTTGAGTGATAAGTTGAATGTTGCGCAGGATGTGGAAACAGCTACTTACAACATCACGATAGAACACGTTAGTATTATCTGTTATCATTATACCAAAAGTAATCAAACGGTATCAGCACCCCAAACATTGGGTGAAGAATCGGCGACAACAGAACAGACCGTGCAATTTAAGAGCGAAAATTATAACTCAAAGGTAGATAATTACTGGCTCTTCTTTATCAAGCCGGAAACGAATTACATGGTGACGGGTCTGGGTACAACGGGTAATGGTGATGTTTACAGCACTGCTAATTATGCCAATAATGCAATGTATGGAAATATCAAGGGCTATCCAAACCTGGAGGATCTGGTCAAAGATGCCTATAGTAGTGGATATGTCGGTGTATTCGGATACAGCCGAACGGCGGGACAAGGGCAAGTAGGCACTCAAAAGATAGAGGTTGAGGGCAAACAACCATCCATTACAGTGGCTGCAACCAGCGATAAGACCAAAGACGTTAAGCCGGGCGATAAACTGACCTTTACCGTGACGATCACTCCGGGTCATACAGAGAGCGGTAGAGATCAAGTGAAAGAAGATGGCGTAAAGGTCACGGAACTCACTATTAACGGTCAAACCTGTTCATTGGAAAATCTCACACCCAAATCTGACGGAACATACACTGGAACTGTTCAATACACCGCAACCGATGAAGATTGCGAAAAGGGATATGTACAGTTGGACGTTACGGCGTCAGTGGACTATACGGTTAAGCTTGGTGTCTCCGATACAAGTGGTGTTAAATCAGATATTACTACGTCATCGACTATTACAAGCTCCGCAGGTGTGACGTGTTTTATTGCACCCAAAAGTCAAGTGACCTATGTGACTACGGTTGCGTCGAATGCCCCGACCGAAAATCGTCCGGAGGTCGTGGGAAAAGTCCCCCATGATACGAACTCCTACTATGTAGAACGCGATGTCACGGTGGATACAACTTATCCGGAAATGACATCCGTTTGGGACGCCACAAACGGCGGCGTCTGGACGTTTGATGGCTGGTATCTGGGTGATAGAAAAGTAACAACCGCCCAAATGACCGACGCCGGTCTGACCTTTACGGGAACATGGTCATTTACAAAAACAACCAGCTCCTTTACCATTGCAAAGCAAGTCACTGGAAATATGGGCGATTTGCAAAAAGAGTTTGACTTTACCGTTACGGTGACGGATAATAGTGGCAGGAGCCCGACCTTTAAAGTAGATGGCAAAGAGTATACCGGCACGGCAAACAACATTAAGCTGAAGCATGACGGAAGCGTTACGCTGACGAATGTGCCGATTGGCGCAACGGTTACCATTACCGAGGGTGATAGTGCCGATGGTTACGAAACCAGCGCAAAGCTGGGAGACACCACGATCGAAGGTGTTAACAGAAGCTTTACCTTTACGGTGGCGCAGTCAACCACGGCAGCCGCAACCGCTTCGCTGGAAGAGGATGCCGAAGCCGTGCCGGAGCTGGTTCTCCTGAGTGAGGACACAGAAAGCCACACCATTGCGGAAGGCAACACCGTTACCATCATCAACAACAAGGAAATCGAGCCACCCACCGGCGTCCTCTTGGACACCTTACCCTATATTTTGCTTCTCGCCGCCGTTGGCATGGGCACGGTGGTGCAGGTGGTGAGGAGGCGGAATCGCCCTCTCCGTCACGGCTGACGCCGTGCCACCTCTCCCAAAGGGAGAGGCAAGAAGCCTTCCCGCAACGTTCTTGGCTCACCCCTTTGGGGGAGCTGGCGAGCGAAGCGAGACTGAGAGGGCAAGGACGCTGACCGAGAGCGTAAACCAGGAAAAGCTATATAAGGCTTCGGGCTATGTCCCCGCCTTTATATAAATACCACTTTGAAGGAGGTGGAAGGATGGCGACACGTAAACGATCGTCAGAGACCCAGCGTCTGCCGGACGCGGAAAAAAACTGCCTGAATCACGAGCAGGAGGAGATCGTCCGATGGCTTCGGACGACGAAGTTCCGCAAAAAGCTCGTGGGCGGGGTGGATGAAGTACAGCTTTGGAAAAAAATGGAAGAACTCTACGGGCTGTATGAAAACGCCATCCGCGCGGAGCGGGCACGTTACGACGCGCTGCTACGGCAGGCGGGCGTGACGGTGTGCCCCACGGCAGAAACAGCGTCCGCCTCCCTCTCAAAGGAGACCACAGGGCAGGGGCAGGAAGCCTCCCCAAAGGAGGGTGAGGAGACCTGATGCCAAATACCCCCGGCGTGACCCCCGAAGACCTTTACCGCAAGGGGCTGATGACCATCCGAAAACGCAGGTACAGCGCGGAAAACTGGCGCGACCTCTGGAGCCTGCTGCTCCGTGTGGTGGTTCTGGCAGCCATTGCGTGGGTGCTGCTTGGCAGGGTGTTCCTGCTGACGCAGGCATCTGGCAGCGGCATGTTTCCGGCGGTCAAGGATGGCGACCTTCTGTTCGGGTATCGCCTGCAAGGCACCTACGCCAAAAACGACGTGGTGATCTATGAACAGAACGGCAAGCTCTGTGTAGGGCGGATCGTAGGGCGCGCGAGCGACGAGATCACCCTGAGCGACACAGGCGCGCTGATCGTGAACGGCTCTGCCCAAAGCGGAGAAATTTTGTATCCCACATATGCCAAGGATGCGCTGACATACCCTTACACCGTTCCGGACGGGTGTGTTTTTATCCTTGGGGATTATCGGACACAAGCAACAGACAGCCGGGATTTTGGTCCGGTGGCTCTGTCTAACGTCAAAGCCAAGGTCATCACCCTGCTGCGGCGTCGCAGCTTGTAAATCACCTCATATAAGATAAGGAGGAATAAAAATGAAATTGAAACACTTGTTCGCTGGCATCCTTGCGGTGGCAATGATGGCAACGATGGCAGCTCCGGCGTTTGCGACGAGCGGCAGTACCAGCCCCAGCGGCGGCAATACTGGCAGTGGCGATACTAGCAGTAGCAGTACTGTGAGTGAGAGCTATCCTGATGCACTCAGTGAAAATGATGCAAAAAAACTTTCCCTAACGAAGATCTTGAGGGTTGAAAAGGGCACTGCGCCGGATAATATGACCTTTAATTTTAAGGTTTATAAAGTAGAAAACGGCACTCCTAGCACTGCTGTGTCTACGACAAAGAGTGTGGACTTCAATATTAACGATAGCAGTAGAAGCGCACAGGATGCTTTTAATACTAAAAATTGCGATACGGGTCTTAGTGCTGGTGAGTATAAGGAAAGCTTCACTCTTAATATCCCTGACCTGCTGGGTTCTACTGCAAAGGTTGGTACTTATACGTACAAGATCGTAGAGCAAGAAAACACCTATCAGTCTGTTGTTCCTGAGTGGACTACGGTTTATATGACCGTTACCAAGGTGAACGATAGTACTAATGAGGGTGCTTATAAGTACTATGTCGCGCTGCACAAGGCTGGTACTGATGGCAAAAAGATTGAGGGCACGGAAGCGTTCAAGAACGTCTATGGCGGCAAGGAAAATGAAAAAGATAATGTTAACACCCTGACCCTGAGCAAAACGGTTCATGGCAACCTTGGCGATTTGACGCAGACCTTCCAGTTTAAGGTAAAGTTTACACAGAAACAGGATAGTAACATTACAAACAGTGACTATAAAGGCCCGCAGGTGAGATGGACGAGTACAGATACTGCTACTACTATTAAAAAGGCTAACGATACCACAAGTGTAACTAATGGAAGCTACCTAAGCCTTGACACGGACTACGTGGTGACTCTGGGACACAAAAAGAGCATTAGCTTTGAGAACCTGCCGGACGGCATCAATTATGAGATCACCGAGTTGGGTGACAATGATGCAAACGGGAGTACAACAAGCGTGGGTACAGATGGTAAGGTAACGGTTGGTGGCGTTAGCTACACTGTTACTGTGAATGGCACCACGAATGATGCCGGAACTGCTGCTGATGTTAAGAGAGCAGTAAAAGATAGCATGGATGGTGCAGACGTGACTAAGGCTTTCCATAATACCAACGTGGCCTCGATCGACACCGGCGTCATCCTTGACAACGCCCCCTACATTGCCCTGCTGCTGATCGCCGCTGCCGGCGCGGTTGTTATGGTTGTGAAGAAGCGGCGGCATGAGGATTGACCCTCTCCGTCATCCCTGCGGGATGCCACCTCTCCCGAAGGGAGAGGCAAGAAGCTTTACCGCAACGCCCTTGGCTCACCCCTTCGGGGGAGCTGGCAATGCGAAGCATTGACTGAGAGGGCAAGGACGCTGACAAATCGAAGCAAGCTCGCCCTCTCAGTCGCCTGACGGCGACAGCTCTCCCAGAGGGAGAGCCAAGAAGGGAACGAAGAGGGCTAAAGGAGGTGGGCTGTATCAACGGACCACGGATCGTGCTGAGAGCAGCCGACTTTCTGATCAGTGCCATCGTTGTGCTCTGCCTTGTGACGGCGGGCTGTTACTCCGTGTACGCGTTGTGGGATAACTCTCAGGTCTATGCCGCCGTGGATAACGTGCAGGCGGAGCTGATGCAGTTCAAACCCATTGCGGATGAGGACAACGGAGCGTCGTTCGAGGAGCTTCTTGCCATCAACCCCGATGTGAAGGGCTGGCTGACACTGGACGGCACAGCGATCGACTACCCTGTTGTGCAGGGTGAGAACAATTTCAGTTATATCAATACCGACGTGTACGGCAACTTCGCCCTTGCGGGAAGCATCTTTCTGGATTCGGACTGCAACGGCGAGTTCCGGGATCGGTACACCCTGCTGTATGGACACCATATGGAGAACAGCAAGATGTTCGGCGATCTGGATCTGTACAAGGACGCTTCGTTCTTTGCGCGGAACACCACCGGAACGCTGGTCCTGCCCGACCGGAGCTATCAGCTCGAGGTGTTCGCCTGTCTGCTCGTTCCGGCGTCCGAGCAGGCGATCTTTGAGCCGACCCAGTGGGCAAAGAGCCTGAGCGGTCTGCACGATTTTGTCAGGGAAAACGCGCTGAACCTGAACGAGGATGTCCTCGCTCAGCTCGAAGCCACAGACGGAGCGCAGGTGCTGGCAATGTCCACCTGCTCCGGGGAATTTACCGATGCAAGAACCATTCTTCTGGCGTGGATGAAGCCATCCGGGTCAGAGCAGTAAAGGAGGGGATGAAATGAAGTTCCGAAGATTCGCGGCGGCACTGCTGGCGGCAGCTCTCTGCCTGAGTGTCTGTCTGCCTGCCGCGGTTGCGGCTGGTTATACCGCAACCGTGCGGCTGTCGGCTCAGGTGGAAAATACCGGAAAAGACATCCCGGACGAAACTTTGACTCTGACCCTGACGGGAAAGGGCGGCGCGCCCATGCCGACAGGAACAGCCAGCGGAGAAGCTGCCGCGGCGGTCGTTGCCACCGATGGCACCAAGACCGTGACGGCATACTTTCCGGAGATCGTCTTCACAAAGCCCGGGTATTACTACTATACCCTAACGCAGTCCAGGGGGACGAGTGCGCAAAGCACCTATGACGAAACGGTCTATTACCTTAAGATCAAGGTCGTCAACGGCGAAAACGACACCCTGCAAAGCGAGGTCATGGCGTTCCGCACGGCGGCGATGCCCTCGGACGGAAAGCTGAGTGAGATCAGGTTCACCAACCGCTATTACACGGAGCCGGATCCCTGGTCTGACCCATCGTCCGATCCGTCCTCGGATTCTTCTTCGTCTTCCTCTTCCTCTTCGTCGTCATCCTCTTCTTCCTCGTCTTCTTCCTCGTCTTCGTCTTCTTCGTCCTCGTCGGGTTCGTCTTCGTCCGGCTCCGAGAACCCGAGCTTCTCGATCGACCCGAACGCGCCCGACGCGACCAACCCGAGCAATCCGGGGGTTCTGGACGCAAGACTGGAAGCAGGCGCGGACTCGGACTCGGATCGGCTTGACCCGAACGCGCCCGACCCGAACACCCCGACCAACCCCGATGTTCTGGACGCGCACAACAAGCTGATCCAGACCGGACAGACCAATTGGCCGGTTCCGGTGCTGGCGGTCAGCGGCGGCGTCCTGATCCTGATCGGCGTTCTGCTGATGCGCCGTGACAGCAAGAGAAAGGACGAAAATGCGTAAGTCGTCCGGTATTTATTGCATTGCCGTGGGCGTGCTGCTGCTGTTGGCAGCTCTGGGGCTGTATGGATACAACCGCTATGAGGATATCCATGCGGGCGAGGAGGCGCAGGCTGTGGTGCAGAACCTTCAGGAGCGTCTGGAGCAGACCACACAGGCGGCAGCGTCGGACAGCACCGCCGAAACGGACAGCGAGGAAGCGGAGAGCGACGCTCTTCCGGTCGTCATGCTGGATGGGTATGATTACATCGGCGTGATCTCCATTCCGGCGATCGACATCCGGCTTCCGGTCATGAGCGAGTGGAGCTATCCCAAGCTGAAGATCGCCCCCTGCCGCCAGTTCGGCTCGTCCCGCACCGATGATCTTGTGATCGCGGCGCACAACTACGAGTCGCACTTTGGCAAGCTGGGCAGCCTGTCGATCGGCGATAACGTGGTCTTTATCGACATGGACGGCGTGGAGAACCACTATGTCGTCCAAAAGGTGGAGACGCTGCAGCCCACCGATGTGGACGCTGTGGAGCACAGCGGCTATGATCTGGTGCTGTACACCTGCACCTATGGCGGCAAGACCCGCATCACCGTCTTTTGTGACCGTCCCGAAACGGAAAACTGACCCCAAAGCACCCCGTGTGAAGAAATTCATGCGGGGTGCTTTTTGGTTCTTCCGGAAAGCTTCTTGCCTCTCCCTTTGGGAGAGGTGGCATCCCGCAGGGATGACGGAGAGGGCGAGGTTGCGATCGTTTGGGCTAGCCCTCTCAGTCTCGCTTCGCTCGCCAGCTCCCCCAAAGGGGGAGCCAAGGGAGAGAGCTGGCTCGTCATAAACATACCGCATACTTCATATACTTCTTCAGAGAAAACTCAAACAGGGTGGGAGGCATGGGTCTATGTTTGTGGTGACATTGAATCAGGCAAGCCTGAAAAAGTTCGGGCTGGGCGTGGCGTGCTGCGCGCTGGTGGTGTTCAGCGCGGTGCTGGGGCGGTATATCAGCACCCGCACCGCTCTGGCGTCCGCCAGCGTGAACAGGATCGAGAGCGCGCAGGACATCCAGACATGGTTCACGGGCTATGGGCTGGAGGTGGACGGAGCGACCATCGCTGCCGACAAGGTCAAGATCCCCCGCAAATGGGACGACAGCTTTTCTGCGTTCAACGGCGTTGTCCAGCAGAGTGGGATGGATCTGACCCGCTACAAGGGCAAGACGGTGGAAAAATGGACGGCACTCATTCCGGCGGCAAGCAAGGGCGAAGCCAGCAGCTACGGTGTGCTGCTGGTTTATAAGAAAAAAGCAGTCGGCGCGTACCTGCTGGAAAAGCCCTCCGGCATCGTCACCGGATTAAAGGACGCGCAGACCACGATGGCAGAGCAGGAGCAGGCGGAGGAGACCTCCGGGGAAGACTTCAGCGGGGACTGGGGCGAACGCCACGACGAGGAGCTGAGTGTGTCGGAGCAGGCGCAGCAGACCTCGGGCGAGGACTTCAGCGGCGATTGGGGCGAGCGGCATGACGAGGAGCTGGGCACGGAAAGCCAGAGTCAGCAGACCTCCGGCGAGCCGGAGATCCTGCCCGAGCAGGATGTGCAGTACACCGACCTTCCGCTGGACGCCGAGGGATATCCGGTCGAATAAAAAAGATCGAAGGAATGTTATGTCGTATCCTACAGATGGGCGAGCGATTTGGCTGAAAAATAATGTAAAATATGAAAAAATGTGTGTTCTTTGTATTTTTGGTGTAGAATTATGTTCAATTGTAACAAAAAAATCGTTAAAAAATCAGCATTATGAAACGGTGAAAAAACCACAAAATGGGTTTATAATATAGAGGTAAAACGTCCGGCGGAAAACGTGACCGCACCGGAACGGTATCGACCGTCCGGCAGGGGATGAAGTAAGGAGAAAATGATCATGAAGGAATTCCAGTATACCGTTAAGGATGCCTGTGGCATCCACGCTCGTCCGGCAGGTCTGCTCGTCAAGGTCGTAAAGAGCTTTGCAAGCACAGCGACCCTCGAAAAAGAGGGCAAGACCTGTGACCTGCGCAAGCTGATGGCTCTGATGGGCATGGGTGTCAAGCAGGGAGACACCATCACCATCAAGGTGGAAGGCGACGACGAAGAAGCCGCAGCCGAGGCGATCCAGAAGTTCCTGTCCGAGAACGTCTGATCCGCGAGATCAATGTGAACCGAAGCCCTCGCGGGAAACAGGCCTGCGGGGGCTTTTTGATTTGAGATAAGAAGGAGAATTTGCGATGCAGGTAGGCACCGGTAAAAGCATCCTGAATGGGATCGCGATTGGCAAACTGAAGCTTTACAAGAAAAAGGACACCACCATTTCCACCGCTGAGTTTCCGGATAGCGCGGCAGAGGTCGCCCGCTTTGAGGACGCGCGCGCAAAGGCAATCGATCAGCAGACCGCTCTGTATGAGAAGGCTCTGGCAGAGGCAGGCGAGGACATCGCCGAGGTGTTCAACATTCATGCCATGATGCTGGATGACGATGACTTTGTGGACGCCATCAAGGAGATCATAAACGGTCAGAAAAAGTGCGCGGAATACGCCGTCAAGACGGCGGGTGACAATCAGGCGGCAGTCTTTTCCGCCATGGACGACCCGTATTTGCAGGCACGCAGCGCGGACGTCATCGACATCGCGCAGTCGATGCTGGACATCTTGCAGGGCGTGGACAACGCCAGCCTGCAGGGGACTGAGCCGAGCATCCTTGTGGCGGAGGATCTTGCCCCCTCGGAGACCGTCCGCATGGACAAGAGCCTGCTGCTGGGCTTCATCACCCGTGAGGGCAGCTCCAACAGCCACACCGCCATCCTTGCCCGCAGCATGAACATCCCCGCACTGATCCAGTGCAAGGATATTCAGGACGATTGGGACGGCAAAATGGCGGTCGTTGACGGCTACAACGCCTGTGTTTACGTTGACCCCACCCCCGATCTGCTCGACAGCCTGAAAAAGCGTCAGCAGGAGGATCAGAAGAAGCAGGCTCTCCTGCAGGAGCTGAAGGGCAAGCCCAACACCACCCTCGACGGCAAGACGATCAATGTCTACGCCAACATCGGCGGCATGAGCGACGTCGGTGCTGTCCAGCAGAACGATGCCGGCGGCGTCGGTCTGTTCCGCACCGAGTTCGTTTACCTGAACTGCAAGGACTTCCCGACCGAGGATTACCAGTTTGAGGCATACAAGCAGATCCTCGAGAGCCTTGCGCCCAAGAAGGTCATCGTCCGTACTTGCGACATCGGTGCGGACAAGACCGTTGATTACATGAAGCTCGACCATGAGGAGAATCCGGCTCTGGGTTACCGTGCCATCCGCATCTGCCTGACCCGTAAGGATTTCTTCAAGACTCAGCTTCGCGCGCTGCTCCGTGCGTCCGCTTACGGCAATATGAGCATCATGTTCCCCATGATCATCAGCCTGCGTGAGCTGCAGGACGCAAAGGCGACTCTGGAGGAGTGCCGTCAGGAGCTTCGTGCCGAGGGCAAGAAGTTTGCTGAAAACATTGAGGTCGGTACGATGATCGAGACGCCCGCCGCTGTCATGATCGCCGACGATTTGGCTGCGGAGTGTGATTTCTTCTCCATCGGCACGAACGACCTGACCCAGTATACCTGCGCGCTCGACCGCCAGAACGCAAAGCTTGAGCCGTTCTTCAACCCGCATCACCCTGCTGTCCTGCGGGAGATCCAGATGACGATCGAGGCGGGTCATCGTCACGGCATCTGGGTCGGCATCTGCGGCGAGCTGGGCGCGGACACCGCACTGACCGAGACGTTCCTCCGGATGGGCGTGGACGAGCTGTCCATGAACGCAAAGAGCATCCTGCCGGTTCGTAAAGTCATCCGCAGCGTTGACCTGAGCAAGCCCTCCGATAAGAATGTCTGAGACGCTTGAGACCGAGATTTGAACGGATAACGAAAGACCATCCATGACGCATTCCTTCCGGATGTGTTGTGGATGGTCTTACTGTTATCCCAAAAGCTTTTGCAAAAATTTCAAAAAACACTTTAAAACCATAAAGTGAAATGCTATACTTGGGTCATATTCTCGGGATAGGAGGACGGCTATGACGCAGTTCCTGATACGAAGCTTCATCAAAGACGCACAGGACGTCAAAAATCCGACCGTGCGGACCGCTTACGGCAATCTGGCAAGCGTGGTCGGCATGGTCTGCAACCTTCTGCTTTGCCTCGGTAAGCTGACGGCAGGCACGCTGTTCGGTTCGATCGCGATCCTTGCCGACGCATTGAACAATCTGTCGGACGCGTCCTCGAATGTCGTCAGCTTCATCGGTTTCCGGCTGGCATCCAAAGCTCCGGACGAAAAACACCCTTACGGACACGCACGATATGAATATCTGGCGGGTCTGGTCGTCAGCGTGACGATCCTCGGCATTGGGTTTTCTCTGCTGAAAGAATCAGTCGTCAAGGTCATCCATCCGACCAAAGTGATCTTCAGTTGGCTGAGCGTGGTGGTGCTGGCAGTGTCCATTCTGATCAAACTCTGGATGAGCGGCTTCAACCGGAAGATCGGGCAGACCATCGGCTCGGAAACACTGATGGCGACCGCTGCCGACAGCCGGAACGACGTTCTGACGACAGGGGCTGTTCTGATCGCGACGATCCTGTGCAGCGTCACGGGCTGGGCGAGACTGGATGGTCTGATGGGTCTGGGCGTGGCAGGGTTCATCCTCTGGTCGGGCTGGGGGCTTGTCATGGATACACTCAGTCCGTTGCTGGGCGAATGCCCCTCGCCGGAGCTAGTGGAGCATATCGAGCAGAAGGTCATGAGCTATCCGGGCGTTCTGGGCGTTCATGACCTGATGGTACACGACTACGGTCCGGGACATCAGTTCGCGTCGCTGCACATTGAATTTCCAGCGGAATCTGACCCGCTGGCGGCGCACGATGTGATCGACAATATCGAGAATGACTTTCTGAAAAATGACAGTTTACAGGTCACGATCCATTATGACCCCATCGTGACCGCCGACGCGCAGGTGGGTGTCCTGCGCACCCGATTGAACGAGAAAGCCCGTCAGCTCGACCCGCAGTTGTCCGTCCATGATCTGCGCATCGTGCCGGGCGAGACGCATACGAATGTCCTGTTCGACCTGGCGTTTCCAGCAGGATACGCAGGGGACAAAGACCAGATGCTGGCTGCGATGTGCCAGTTCGTCACCGAGCAAGACCCGAAATACAGTTGTATTGTGAAGGTGGAGCAGAGCTATGCTTCCGCTCCGCTTGGAAAATAAAGTTTGGGGGAAAAATGAAATGCTGAACGAAACCTACCGCGCAATGCTTCAGAACAAGAGCGTCATCCGGGAAACTTTCATGTACGGCAGACAGCGTGCCGCCGAAATCGGTTATGAAAATGTGTTCGATTACTCGCTGGGCAATCCCAGCGTGCCCTGTCCGCCGGAATTCACTGCCGCCATGCAGGATCTGCTGAAAAACGGCGATCCGGTCGATCTGCACGGCTATTGTCCTAGTCAGGGCGACCCGAGCTTCCGTACCGCCGTGGCAGCACATCTGGCAAAGACCTTCGGCCTGCCTTATGAACAGAAGCACATCTTCCCGACCACGGGTGCGGCAGGCGCGATCGCCCATGCCATCCGTGCCGTGACAAAGTCCGATGACGAGGTGCTGACTTTTGCGCCTTATTTCCCCGAATACGGACCGTATGTTGCCGGAACAGGCGCGTCGCTGAAGGTCGTTCCGCCACAGGCACCGGCATTCCAGCCCAACCTGGATGCCTTTGAAGAGATGCTGACCCCAAATGTTACCTGCGTCCTCATCAATACGCCCAACAACCCCACAGGCGTGGTCTACTCGGCGGAAACGCTCACCCGAATGGCGGATATCCTGACCGCAAAGAGCAGGGAGTTCGGACACAACATCTTCCTTGTCAGCGACGAGCCATATCGTGACATCGCCTTCGACGGCAAAAAAGTGCCCTATCCGGCAGAGTTCTATCTCCATACCCTGACCTGCTTCTCCTTCTCCAAGAGCCTCAGCCTGCCCGGGGAACGTCTGGGTTATGTGGCAGTCCGCCCGGGTTGTGAGGGCGAGGAGGTTCTGGTGGATATGATGTCCCAGATCTCCCGCTTCACGGGTCATAACTGCCCGCCCAGCATCATCCAGCGCGCGGTCGGCCGCTGTCTGGATGTGACGAGCGACCTGTCTGTTTACGAGAAAAATATGAACCTGCTCTACGATAAACTGACCGCCCTCGGCTTTGAGGTCGAGCGTCCAGGCGGCACGTTCTATATCTTCCCGAAGGCTTTGGAGGAGGACGCCAATGCCTTCTGCAGGAAGGCGAGGGAGTTTGACCTTCTGCTCGTTCCCAGCGACACCTTCGGCGTGAAGGGATATGTCCGTCTCGCCTACTGCATTGATACCGAAAAGGTCGAGCGGAGCCTGCCCGCACTCGAAAAGCTGGCGGCAGCGTATCGGAAGTAAACCTCTCAGTCTGCTTCGCAGACGGTGCTCCTGACAGGAGAGCCTTTCACAACGACAGGAGACTCTACCATGAATCATCCGCTTCCGGAATATCCCCGCCCGCTCCTGCGGCGGGACAGCTTTGAAAACCTGAACGGCGTGTGGCAGTACGCTATCACAAAAGCAGCGAAATATCCAGAAAAGTGGGATGGAGTCATCATCATCCCCTATTCGCCGGAAACGAGGGCTTCGGGCGTTGGTCGGACGCTCAATCCCGGCGAGTGGTTGCACTATCATCGGATGTTCCAGCCGCCTGCCGGAGAGGGTGGGCGTGTCCTGCTCCATTTTGGAGCGGTGGATCATGCCTGCGCAGTAGAGGTCAACGGTCATCTTGTGGGTGGACACCGTGGCGGTTACTGGTCGTTCAGCTTTGATATCACTGACTTTCTCAGCAATACCGGGCGGAACAGTCTCTGGGTCGCGGTCAAGGATCCGACCGAAACCGGCACGCAGGCACGGGGCAAACAGACCTTGAGACCCGGCGGCATGTTCTACCCTGCGCAGAGCGGCATCTGGCAGACCGTCTGGATGGAACGTGTGCCGGAAAATCACATCACATCTCTGGATATCCAGCCTGACTACGACACAAGACAGGTCACAGTGAAGATCCGCACTGCAAAGCCCGGCGGCATGGAAGCCGTCTGGGGTGTGGTGCGTGCAGGCGGGGCCTGCATTGCGGAGGAATTCAATGCCGACAGCGTTGACCCGGACGGGTGCGGCGGGAGCATGAGTTTTCTCGTCCGGGACGAATATTTCCACCCGTGGAGTCCGGACAGTCCCTTCCTATACGACCTGACGATACAGGTCGGTAAGGATTTGGTGCACAGCTATTTCGCGATGCGGAAGTGGAGCTGTGAAGCGGATGAAAAGGGCATCATGCGGTTCTGTCTGAACGGAAAGCCCATCCTGCTCAATGGACTGCTCGACCAAGGCTATTGGCCGGACGGCCTGTATACACCGCCATCGGATTCCGCCGTCCTGCACGAGCTGGAACGGGTGAAAGAGCTGGGCTTCAACCTTCTGCGCAAACATGCCAAAATCGAACCCCAGCGGTGGTATTATTACTGCGACAAGCTGGGGATCATCGTCTGGCAGGACATCGTGAATGGTGGTGCGCCCTATCATTTGTGGTACGTCACCTATCTGACGAACATATTCCAGCCCATCCTCCGCCATACACCCGACGGAAAGCCCCTCTGGGGGCTTCTGAGCCGCAAAACGGAGGCCAGCCGGGAAGAATACTATCGGGAACTGGAAGCGACGGTAGAGGCTCTGCGATGCCATCCCTGCGTGGGATGCTGGGTCCCCTTCAATGAGGGATGGGGGCAGTTTGATGCCGCCGCCGCGACCGGGAAACTGCTCGCCCTCGACCCGAGCCGTCTGGTGGACGAAGCGAGCGGCTGGTTCGACCAGAAGGGCGGCGATGTGGATTCCCGCCACAACTACTTCTATCCGCTTCGGGTCAAGCCCGGCGTGCGGACGGTCGCACTCAGTGAATACGGCGGCATTGCGTGGCCGATGCCCGGTCATGAGCCGACCAATAAGACCTACGGTTACGGCGTGGCGAAAGACCGTCGCGATCTGACCGGAAAATACAGGAAATTGCAGATGGAAACGGTGCTCCCACAGCTCAAAAACGGGCTGTCGGCATTGGTCTATACCCAGCTGACCGATGTGGAGGACGAGGTGAACGGTTTGTTCACCTATGACCGCGCCGAATTGAAGCCTGACCCTACCGCCATCCGCAGCACCAACGCTGCCCTCGCCGCTGAATTCGCAAGGGTGGCAGGAAAAAAATAACATCACATAAAACGAACACCGCCGTCCGGTTTTACGCCGGACGGCGGTGTTTTATACTTTATTTTGCGAATACCATAAACAAATACGTCTTTCCGACATATTTTTCTGTCTGGTTGACGAAGTGCACTTCACCATCCCGGACACCAGGAGCTTTTTTCATTTGATTCCGATCTCTGCTTTATTCTCAGCCAAGCAGGGATTTGAACCACGCGCGGACGTTCTGCTTCTTCTGAAGCGTATTGAACATCTTGACCGTCTCGGTATGGACCTTCTCGCTCATGGCGTTGCTTGCGGTGGTTGCCGCAGCCTGCTTTGCTTCCAGCGTGTCCGCAGCAGCGACCGCAGCCTTCATCTCGGCAAAGTCCTCCATGATCTCCTGCTGGAGCGAAGCATACGTTGCCTTCACAGATTCCTTATCCCCATCGGTCACGTTGCTGCCGTAGGTCAACAGGTTGGAAAGCGCGTCCCGTGCGCCATAGAAGGAATCCGTCCAGTTTTCCGGATAGGTATAGTATCTGCCCTTTGTGTCCTGATACCAGACGCCCTCAGTCGGCTGCTCTTCCGAACGGACGACCTTGCCCGGGGAGACCTTGTAGCAATCCGCCGTGTCGGTGGTCAGCATCGGATAGTAAGGAACGAACACGTTATATACATTGTCATCGAACGCTGTCCACTCGACGATCGCGGTGCTCAGATCGCCGGTCGAGCTGACCTGGAACAGGTGCGTCTCGATGTTGTTCGTCTTGCCGATCGGTTCAGTCTTGAAGAAGTTGATGGCATCCTCGACAGAGAACTTCTTGGTGAGCTTGATGTTGGAGTACAGCGAAACGATGTTGCCGTCCGCATCGACATTGCTCATCGCAAAATCTTCTTCGGTGTAGTTGTTCTCAGTGTAGGTATCAACGCCATACAGATAGTTCAGACCAGCCGCCATGCGGGGAGACTCGTTGCTGCCGTTATAGGAGGCATTCAGATCAATGACGTTCGCCTCCGCATCGCCCACAAAGGTACCCGCCTGCTGTGCGACGGAGATCACGTTTGCCGACGCGATCACATTGTCGGTATCGTCAAGGTCGATCTTGCCGATGGCGGCAATGTTCGGCTGCATGAACACCACGCCGGAGGAAAGCTTGAGGGCGATGTAGGTGTGTCCGGTCAGGTTCTCGACAAACCACGTTTCGTTCTGGTCTGCGATGAACACGCCTGCGCCATCCGCCGCGCCTACGGTATCATAGATGGAGGTCAGCAGCTCCACACCCTCTCGGGCAGTCGCCGCTTCGCTGAGCAGGACAGTGGTGATCTCGGCTTCTTCGATGCCGTTGTCTGTATACGGATCAGCCTTGAGCACTGCATCGTTGCCATGCAGCGTCTCGGTGGCAGAAACCATCACGCCCTTCTCGTTCGTTCCGGCTTCTTCATACGGCGTATGGTCGTGGGTGTCATCGCAGTCCGGGCAGACGCCTAAGCCATTGTCATCCCGACGCGCGGTGTAGCGGTAGCTGTCGTGGGTAAAGGTGTAGGTAAAGCCATAGCAACCATCGTAGACCTCGCCCGCCGTGTGATTCCCCGCAGGGCTGACATAAAACAGTTTGTTATAATCGTTGGTTCCCAGGTCCTCGATACGTCCGAACATCGTCGTTCCGTCTTCGGTGTAGTCGCTGCCAACATACAGAGCTGTACAGGCAAACGCGGAAGGAACCACGGCAAGCATCAGCGCGATGGTGCTGACTGCTGCCGCAACTTTCTTAAGTGACATCGTACAAATCCCTCTCTTCTTTTTGCTCGGCGTATCCCGCCGATAAAGGAATCATACACCCATCCGCCCCAAAATTCAAGCTTTTTTGCAAATTAAGTGGTACATATTCGCACTTGAAAGTATATATGCAAATTGGCACGCCCGTTCCTGCTGGCAGGCATCCCTGTTACTTTTTCAGCAGCATTTCTTTTACAGCGGTATATTTTTTCTCGGGGATCGGCAGCCTTCTGCCGTCCGTCATGGTCAGGGCAAAGCGTTCGACCGACTGCACATACAAAGGGTTCACAAGATAGCTGGCATGACAGCGGACGAACCTGTCGCCCAGCTTTTTATGGATTGCAGACAAACGGTCGGTGCATTCAAAGACCTGTGAGGTCATATGGATCCGAGTGTGATTTGCGACGCTTTCCAGATAAAGGATCTGCTCCGGACCGGTGCAAAGGATCGAGTGGTTCTTCCCTTTAAACAAAAGCTTCTCGGAGGATTCCCGATAAAGCGTCATATGAGGGTGGCTTTCCAGATAGTGGATCGGATAGATCGAGTCCCGCTCATCGTAATCAATAGGGTTGGAGATATGGCACACTCGGATCCGTGCGATCGCTTTCCGGATCTCCCAAGTCAGGGCAATGCGCTGAAAGACACGGTTGCTGTCCCCATTGGGCCAGAAGGTATCCACAACAAAGGTCAGCAGCACCTCGGTGCAGTTGGCGGAGATGTAAAAGGGGATAGCGGTCAGGTCATAAATTTTAAAACGCAGATGATTTTCCTCTTTTCCAAAGGATTCCACCAGCGTCTTTTTGGTGCGGATCATCTGCTTTTGGGCAGGACCGATCCAGAAAACATCTTTGTGGCAATGGTCAAGAAACGGCTGGATATCGTTGTTGTAATACTGTGTCAGGATGTCTGTGCTCAATGTCGTGATCTCTTCAACTGTCATGGGAAAGCCCCTCCTTAAAGCACCCGTGCTTCTCTGCGCCGCCCCTCATCCGTGGAGGCTGACTCTTGAGAAACAAGCTGTTTTTGCGTTTTTACAAGTCATTTTTGCAAAATTATTGTAAAGCTTTGGGAGTTGGATTACAATAGGTTTATAAAAAAACAGACGAAAGCGAGGTCAATTATCATGCGGACTCCACGACTACGACTCCTGAGCGCATTGCTATCGGTCGCT
>CAVEGP010000029.1:0-22452 GCA_963615155.1 Bacteroides uniformis
CAGACACAGATAAGGTACTTGTTCCCATCAAAGTCTTTAACAAGACGTAGTCTATCACATTTTTGAAGCAATGTCAACGCCGAAAAATCAATTTTTATTCGACTGCTTTTCCGCAAGCCCCAGCATTTCCCGCGCATTGGCAAGGGACAACTCCGTCACATGGTCGCCCGAAATAATACGCGCCAGTGCATCCACGCGACCCGCTTCATCCAACGGATGAATTTCGGTATAAGTGCGGTCGTTCGTGATATTTTTCTTGATAAGCAGATGACAATCCGCCAATGCAGCGATCTGCGCTGTATGAGTAATGCATAAGATCTGATGTCCTTTCGCACTCTGGCGAAGGACTTCACCGATTCGGCTGGCGGCTTTTCCGGAAACGCCGCTGTCAATTTCATCATAAATTACAGTCGGCACAGCATCTTTGTCAGCCATTGCATTTTTGATGGCAAGGGTGATTCGGCTCAGTTCACCGCCGGAAGCGATTTTTGCAAGCGGCTTCGGATCTTCACCGGGGTTGGTCGAGATATAGAACTCTACGCTGTCCTGCCCATGGCTTGCCAGCGGTCCGCGGGCATGCCGAAGGGTCATCCGGACGCCAGGCATGTTCAGAAAATCCAGAGTTCCGGAAATTTTCCGGTTCAGCTCATCGAACGCTTTCAAACGGGTCTGCGTGAGGATCTCAGCCTTTTCGCGTGCCAGCAGATAGAGCCGATGCTTTTCGGCTTGGAGATGGTCTGCACGTTCCTGCGAGGACTGAATCATCCGCAGCTCTTCCCTTGCCTTTTTGCCAAATGCAAGAATGTCCTCTACCGTATCGCCATATTTCCGCTTGAGTTTATAGATGAGGTCAATTCGCTGCTCGATCTCATCCAACTCCGTATCGTTGGTATCATACGTATCCAAGCGGCTGATCAAATCCGCCGCAACATCCTTCGCGGTATAATAAAGGTCAAGTAGTTGTCCTGCGTTACCGGAAAGCTCTCCGTCAAGCTGTGCGGCAGTATCAATTGCGTTGGACGCTTCTCCCAGAAAATCGACTGCGCCCGAAGTATCATCCCCGCCCGAAAGCAGTGTATATGCCTGCGCGATCCGATCACGGATCGTCGATGCGTTTGCCAGGACTTTCCGGCGGCTTTCCAGTGTTTGCTCCTCGCCCGCTTTCAAATCAGCATCGTCGATCTCCTGCACCTGATAACTCAGCAGTTCGATCCGACGCTGCTTTTCGTTCTCATCCGTAATCATGGAATCCAGAGCCTTCTTGACACCGACCAATTCCCGATACACCGCGTAATAAGCCTGAAATTCCTCTCCATTTTGAGCGTAAGAATCCAAGACCTCTTCGTGATGCGCAGGGTTCAGCAAACCAACCGAATCATGCTGACCGTTGATGTTGATAAGTCCCCCGCAAAGGTCACGAAGAACCGATGCCGTTGCGGGCATTCCGTTGATACGACAGCTGCTTTTTCCCTCGGCGGTGATCTCCCGACTCAGCATCAGCGCATCGGTACGCTCATATCCGGCTTTTTCCAGCTTGTCCAGAACGCTCGTCGGCACGTCCTCAAAGGCAGCACGAATGACAGCTTTTGGCGTACCCGTGCGCACCAGATCCTTTGAGGTTCGGTTTCCAAGGATCGCATTGATGGAATCGATCAGGATCGACTTGCCTGCGCCGGTTTCTCCCGTCAGCACATTCAATCCTTTTTCAAAGTGTACATTTGCCTTCTGGATGACTGCAACGTTTTCAATTTGAAGGCTGCTCAGCATGTTCTCACTCCTGCGTTATTTCTGCCCGATGTGGCGGGTCAGCTCGGAACAAATCGTTTTTGCATCCCTCTCAGAGCGTGCTACGATGAGGAACGTATCATCACCAGACAGTGTTCCGACAACATTTTTCCATTTCAGCGCATCAAAAACCTCACAGGCGGCATTTGCCATACCGGAATAACATTTTACCAGAACTACATGTCCGGCGAAGTCAACGCTCAGAACAGACTCATGGAATATTGTTTCAAATCGCCCCTGAATTTTCGGATTTGAGGTTTCTGTCCGGCTGGACACATAGCGATACCCTTCGCTGGTCGAAGCCTTAACAAGGCATAATTCTCGGATATCGCGGGAGATCGTCGCCTGCGTTACCTCAAAGCCTTCCTTCCGGAGATAATCCAGCAAAACCTCCTGCCGACTAATGGGGTGCTCCTGCACCAGCCGGAGGATCGTTTGCAAGCGTTCATTTTTTCCTTTTGTTTCAGTCTGGTTGCTGCGGCTCATACGCTCTCACCTCCATGTATTTTCGGGAAAATCAGCGTCTGCTGCGAAGCTTCTGGTCAATGGCCTGAAACTGGTCCGCCTTGCAGAAGGTTATCAGTTGTACGATCTGGTCGGACAAACGAATTTCAGCGGTCGCGCCTGTTTGCAGCTGATAGCCTGCCGCGCCATCGCAGCTGATAAAAACCTCATCGACTGCAACCTGACCGACACAGACATTTATTTTTCGTTCCTGCGCAAAGACCATCGCCGGACTGGAAAGACTGTGCGGACAGATCGGCGTGACAACAATGCCCTTTGTCCGTGAATCCAGAATCGGACCGCCTGCCGCCAGAGAATAAGCCGTTGAACCGGTGGGGGTCGCAACAATAACGCCGTCGCCGCGATAATGCTCTACCAGTGTATCATCACAATAAATGCTGAAGTCGATCGCCTGCTGCAAACGCCCCTTTGTCACAACAACATCATTCAGAGCGTGACCCTCCCAGGTGTCATCTCCCAAAACACGGACGTACAGCAGCATCCGGTTATCCAAGGAGAAATCACCTCTTGCGACCGCTGATAGCTTCGTCTCCATTTCATCGATCTCACAGGTCGCAAGAAAACCACAGCGACCCAGATTGATGCCAAGAATCGGCTTTTGATATTGAAGTGAAAGGTTTGCCTCATGGAGGATCGTCCCATCGCCGCCGATCGTCAGGATCACGTCGGTCTGCTGCAGACACTCCTGCTGAGGAAGGTAGCTTACTCCCATCGCACTGCATTCGTTCTGCAGAGTATCCTGCATCAATACCTGCGCACCGTGAGTCAGCAGGATCTGCGCTGCACGCAAAGCGACATGGTTTGCCTGTGATTTGCCCGGATTCGGAGAAATATAAACCTTCATCTTCCTCGCTCCTTATCTGGCGGATTACTTATCCAGTGTCGAATGGCTGGCTGCAACGACCTGTTCCGCAACAGAATCGTCCAGGACCGACGGTTCATCGATCTTCTGGACGAACATCAGATACTCAATGTTGCCCTCCGGCCCTTTAACGGGACTGAAATCCAGACCACGCACCGCAAAGCCGTTTGCGGCAGCGTAGCTCATCGCATTGTGCAAAACCTCGCGGTGGGTCGCAGGGTCTCGGACAACACCGTTTTTGCCAACCTTTTCACGACCGGCCTCAAACTGAGGCTTGACAAGGCATACACCCATAGCGTCCGGCGTGGTAATAATCTGCGCCACCGGAAAAATATGGCGCAGTGAAATAAAAGATACATCTACGCTGAAAAATTCAATAGGCTCTTCCAACTGTTCAAGGGTCACATTCCGGATATTCGTCCGCTCCATGTTGATGACACGAGGATCTGTGCGCAGACTCCATGCCAACTGACCGTAACCGACATCCACAGCGTAAACTTTTACTGCGCCATTCTGAAGCATGCAGTCGGTGAAACCGCCTGTGGATGCGCCGATATCCATGCAGACCTTGCCGTTCGGCGTGAGCGGAAAGCACTGCATCGCCTTTTCCAGCTTGAGTCCGCCACGGCTGACATAGCCGATATCGTGCCCACGAACTTCGACAACGGCATCTTCCTTGATCATTTCGCCCGCTTTGTCTACCTTCTGATTGTTGACAAAGACGACGCCGGACATGATCATTGCCTTCGCGCGTTCACGGCTCTGGATCAGTCCATGCTGAACCAGATATTGATCCAATCGAATTTTCAAAGCGATGCTTCTCCTTTCGCAATCGTTTCCCGAATATCCTGCGCCAGATGTTCCGCATCCAAACCTGTGACCTGTTTGATCTGCGGGACGGTTGCATGAGGCAGACAGACATTTTCCACAGCACGGTGGAGATACGTTCCTTTCCAGCCTGCTTTTTGGAGCGTATACTCCAGATGCTCCCCAATGCCGCCGCAGGCCACACACTCCTCTGCCATCAAAATAACAGAATAGCGAGAGATTTCTCTTATCAGTCCTTCTGTAAAGGGAAATATCTTTACAAGCTTATAAACGTCACAGGGAATCCCTTCTTCACTCAACTGCATCGCTGCATGGAGAACATCCTCCACTTCATCGGCATAACTTACCATCACGATGCGTGCGTTGGGGGCGGTATAAAGATGATCGAACTCCCTGCCCGAGCAACCGTACTGCGCAAGAAATTTCGTCTCTCCTCCGCGCGGATAACGAATAGCGCGAGGACCCTTTCTTTCGTTTTTCAGCAATTCCGGAAGCCAGTATTTCAGCTCCGCATAGTTCGACGGAGAATAGATCGACATCCCGACCTGGCTGAGAAATGCGGGATCGTAAATGCCCTGATGTGTTTCACCGTCTGCTGGGACAAACCCTGCACGATCGATCGCAAAAACAACATTTTCCTTCAACAGGTTGACATCATGGATGATCTGGTCGTAAGAACGCTGTAAAAAGGTCGAATAAATACAAACGACCGGAAGCATCCCCTGACTTGCCAGACCTGCGGCAAAGGTCACAGCATGCTGTTCCGCCATGCCAACATCGAAAAATCGTTCTTTGTGGCTGTGATAGAAGAACTGCAAGCCTGTGCCGTATTTCATTGCGGCTGTGATAGCGCAGATCTTCTGGTTGGACGTTCCTTCCTTGTTCAGAATATTGCCAAAAACGGTAGAGAACGACTCTTTCGGTGCAACCTCCGGATCCGGCAGACCCTGCAAGTCGAACTGGTCGAACTGAGAAACGCCATGGTAATTTCCCGGGTTATTTTCAGCTGGTTCATAACCCTTTCCCTTGGTGGTAACGATATGCAGAAAATGCGGACCTGCCTGATTGCGGATATTGCGCAGCATCCGTTCCAGCTCCGGCTCATTGTTGCCGTCTACCGGACCATAATACTGAAATCCCATATCCTCGAACATGGTCGAATGATACATTGCACGGCGCACCATCTTTTTGCCGCTGCCGATCACACGTTTCAGCGGAGGACCGACCACAGGAACACCGTCCAGAAACGTGCGGACATTCTCTTTTGCATCAAAATAAGTATTGGTCGTGCGCAGATGGTTGAGATACTGCGCCAGAGCACCGACATTTTTGGAGATGGACATTTTATTGTCGTTCAGAATGACGAGCAGATTGTCCAGCTTTCCGATATTATTCATGCCTTCATAGACCATACCGCCAGTAAACGCGCCATCGCCAATGATAGCCACGACTTCACCCGATTCGCCACGAAGCTTTTTCGCCCATGCGATACCGACCGCCAATGAAAGCGCAGTATTGCCATGACCCGCAATAAAGGCATCATGCTCGCTCTCATTAGGATTTGGAAACCCTGAAATTCCATCGATCTGACGCAGCTTCGCAAAGCCCTCTTTGCGTCCGGTCAAAAGCTTGTGGGTATAACACTGATGTCCCACATCAAACACGATCTCGTCTTTGGGCGTTTCCAACACGCGATGGAGTGCGACCGTCAGTTCGACCGCACCGAGATTAGACGCCAGATGTCCACCCGTTTTTGAAACACTATCCAGCAGAAATTTCCGAATTTCTTCGCATAACTCTTCCACCTGCCCTGTCGTCAACCGTTTCAGGTCGCTGGGCTGATGGATATGATCAAGCAAAGAAGAATTCATAACTCCACATCCTTCTCACAAGTTATTATTCCGCAGGCTAAAGCTGCCTGCACTGCCTGGTTTTACAGCAGACTTATCCCAGAGGATAAACGAAACCGACCACAACACCAACGACAACGCCAGCCATGACCTGAAGAGGCGTATGACCAACCATCTCCTTCAGGTGAAGATTCTGCAACAACGGCGAATTTTTTTCGCTGATATCGATCCATTCCTCGATCATCTTGTTCAACACCTTGGCTTGTTCGCCCGTTTCATAACGGACGCCCATTGCGTCATGCATCGTGATAATGGCAAGAACTGCTGCGACCGCGAAAACAGGTGACGACACGCCTTCGCTGCGAGCCGCCGCGATCGTCATTGCGCAGACGGTTGCGCTGTGCGCACTGGGCATACCGCCGTCGCCCCACATACGTTCCAGTTGAAATTTTCCGAGGAGAATGAAATTGATGATCGTTTTCAGCACCTGCGCAGTAAACCAGCCAAGCAGGGACACTGTTAAAATTCCATTCATCGAGAAAAGTTCTCTGATAAATTGCATGGTTTTGTCCATCCTTTAAATCATGTTTTAGTTGTTCCGAACCAAAAGCTTCTGCGCCAGGATCTCAAGGAAAACACAGGAATCACCAAATTCCGCACGCAAAGTCGCACAGGTCTCGTCGTTCAGCTTCTTTGCAAGCTCCATTGCGCCATCTGTGCCGAACAAAGTGACAAACGTCGTCTTTCCGTTTTCGCTGTCACTGCCAATGGGTTTTCCCAACTGCTCCTGCGAGCCGATTACATCCAACACATCGTCAACGATCTGGAACACCAGACCAATCCCGTAAGCATAAGCCGACAGCTCTGCGCTCTGGGTCTCAGTGGCTCGGGCGGCGGCAGCACCCATCTGGACAGCCGCATTGATCAGCGCACCGGTCTTGTGGCGGTGGATCAGACGAAGTTGATCCTCAGTTGCAGCCAAAGCCTCATATTTCAGGTCAAGCTCCTGACCGTAGACCATACCATGACTGCCCGCACCCGCACCCAAAGCTTTTGCCGCACGGACACAAATATCCGGCGAAGCGGAGGCGTTTGCAATCACATCGAACGCTTCTGTCAGAAGAACGTCACCCGCCAACATTGCGGTAGACTCACCGAATGCCTTGTGGCAAGACGGCTTGCCGCGGCGAAGGTCATCATTATCCAAGCAGGGCAGATCGTCATGGATCAGCGAATAGCAGTGCAGCATTTCAACTGCGGCTGCAAACTGCTCCGCCGCTTCCGGATTGCCGCCCAGCATATCGCAGACCGCCAAAACCAGCACGGCACGGATGCGCTTACCTCCACTCAGCAGGCTGTATCGGGCAGCACGGCAGACTTCTGATTCTTCGGGCAAAAATTTCTCGCAGGCGGTGTCCAACGCACGGTTGACACGCTCGAGATATCCCTGATACTGCTTTTCGTAATCCATGAAACGTTCCTCCTCAATCCTCCGCCTTGGGCGGTTGTACCGAAGCGCATTTTGCATCGATTTCATCCATCTGCAGAGTAGCCTTGTCCAACATAGTGTGACAATACTCCATCAGGGAAGCGGCTTCTGCATACAGCTTGACCGAATCGGTCAAGGTCGTATCTTCCTGCTGCATCTGGTCTAAAATCACATCCAGACGGGACATACCTTCTTCAAAACTTTTAGGTGCTTTCATTGATCTCCTCCACAGCCTCGACCGTACAACGTGCATTCTGCGATGTGCCTCGAAGCATAATGACATCGCCCACCTGAAGTCGATCCGGCGTTGTCAGCTTTTCATCTTTGTCAAGTACGATCGCATAGCCACGGGCAAGCACTCGATATGGATTGAGCGAATCGGCACGAACAGCGGCATGTGCCAGACGAGAGGAATTTTCCTTCCTCTTTTGTCTTGCCGCTGCACGAAATGCCGTCTGTATCGTGTCCAAACGGAGTTGTCCGGCGTACAGCACACTGCGTGTCATTTCCGGAGAAAGCTGTTGCTCTGCCCGTTTGAGTTCATTATAACACAATTCCAGTCGATTGTGGGCCGAAATTTGAATATTTTGTTCAATATTGTTCAATTTCCGCAAAGCTTCGACCCGATCCGGTACGGCAAGCTCTGCCGCCGCTGAAGGGGTCGGAGCGCGTTGATCGGCTACGAAATCTAAAATCGTAAAATCGATCTCGTGCCCGATGGCACTGATGATCGGCGTTTTACACCGATACACCGCCCGTGCTATGACTTCGGCATTGAACACCCAAAGATCTTCCCTGCTTCCGCCGCCGCGGGCAACAATGATCTCATCGACCCGACCGCTCTTGTCCAGACAACGGATCGCCTCGGCGATCTCTCCGGCAGCTTCAAAACCCTGTACATTGACCGGACAGAGCAACAAACGAACCGCAGGCCAGCGGCGACCGATCACATTCCGGATGTCCTGCAATGCCGCGCCCGTTTTGCTGGTGACAAGACCAATGCACTTCGGACAGGTCGGCAGAGGCTTTTTATGCTCTGGGGAAAAAAGCCCCTCTTTGTCCAGCCTGGCTTTCAACTGCTCAAACGCCAGCTGTGCTGAGCCAATGCCGTCCGGGAACATATCATTGACATAGACCTGAAATGCACCGTCCCGCTCATACAGAGTCGCACGGCAGCGGACAATGACTCGCATCCCTTCTTCCGGACGAAAGCCCAGCCGTCGGGCGTCCGAACGGAACATAACAGCCTTTACGCTGCACCCTTCGTCCCGAAGGGAAAAATAGCAATGACCGCTTCGGACATTTTGAACGAAATTTGTGATCTCGCCCCGAAGCGTAAGATCAAACAACAGGTCGTTTGCATCCAGAAGGGTTTTGACGTATTGGTTCAGAGCCGAAACAGAGATTACTTCAGCCATAAGCCAGCCTCCCGTGCGGCTAAAATAGAAACGCCTATGGCGTTATCGCTGGAATACTGACCCGGTACAAAATAGACCTTCGGCAAACGCTGTTGTACCCATGCACGGATGATATCACTGCTCATCACGCCGCCCGCACAAACGATGGGCAGATCGGGGTATTCCTTCTGTGCAGCCTTTGTCATTTTCACAATGGTATCCGCCACACAGAGCA
Organism: Bacteroides uniformis; assembly: GCA_963615155.1. Taxonomy (GTDB): domain Bacteria; phylum Bacillota; class Clostridia; order Oscillospirales; family Ruminococcaceae; genus Faecalibacterium. Next base: position 8,972 of record CAVEGP010000029.1, read on the forward strand.
AACAGTATTTGCAGACGTAGGCAGGCGATTTTCCTGCGGCAAGCAGGGCGTTGCACTGATTTTCCAGTCCGGACAGGCTGCAGGTCATTCCCCTGACGCTGGATTTTGGTTTGATCGGTTCATCGCATCCAGCGGCAAGACGGGAGACTTCGCCCCCTGCCGGAAAGCCAAACCCCAGCTTGACGCCGACCCGATCGACTGCTTGTCCCGCATAGAGATCCGAGCTTGTGCCGAGCGTCTCAATGCGGCGGACTTCATCGCAGAGAAGCAGGTCCGTCGTGCCGCCTGAGATATGGAAGAGCAGGACTTTTTTACGGAACAACGCTTCGCCTTCCGCAGCAAACAGCGCAGCGGCGGCATGCCCTTGCTGATGCGTCGTATGGATTAAGGGGATACCGCGTGCCAGCGAAAATGCCGTGGCTGCATTGACACCCGCCAGGAAGCAAGGCATATAGCTGCCTTCAACCGGGCGGGGCTTCTGTGAAACGCCGACCGCCGACACCTTCGTCAGATCGAATTCTTTCCCCAATTCTTCCATCATTTCCGGCAACGCCGCCGTGTGGTGGAAAAGCGCATCACTCTGGCGCAGACCCAGTTGACCCTCCTTGACAGGAAGAAAACGCTTTTTTGCGCAAACAACCTCTCCGGCTGTACCAAAAACGGCCAGAGAGGTTGCATAGTTGCTTGTATCGATTCCCAGCGTATAGTAGCTCACAGCTTTTCGGACTCCATCGGGGCGGCAGCGTCAAGACCCTGTTCCCGTGCAACTGCACCCAGAAGACCGTTCACGAACTGGTAATCCTCGTCTGCGCCATATTTCTTCGTCAGCTCAACAGCCTCATTGATCACAACACTGGGCTTCTTCTCATCGCCGTACAGCATCTCTGCCAGAGCCAGCCGCAGAACCGTCAGACTGACACGGGGCAGACGTTCCATCGTCCAATTGCGCAGATGACTGCTGATCAAATCATCCACCTCCGCAGAATGCTCGAAGTAGGCACGCAGCAGTCGCTGACCAAAAACGTCGATGGGGTGCTCCTCATCGTTTTCGTGGTGTTCGAGCAGAGCCTCTTCCAGCGGGATATCGCCAAAGGTCTGGGAAAAAGCCAGCAGAAATGCGTTCTCACGAGCTTCACGACGGGGTAAAATATTCTCCATAATAGTCCTCTCAAATAAATATATCAAACTACGGGTGCTTCTTCAACAGCAGACAGACCGGCGATCACAAGGTCTACACGGCTGACGGTCACATTCGTCATGTTCTGCACAGCAGCCTTGACGTTTTCCTGAACTTTTTCTGCCACAGCAGGGGCTTTCGCGCCAAAGGCAAGGATGATATGCAGTGTGATCTCTGCCGTACCTTCCCGCATGACGACCGTGACGGGAGCCTGAACATTGGTACGCTCCAGCAGTTCTTTCACCTTTTTGTTCTGACTGCCACAGGACACTTCAGCAACACCATCGACTTCCAATGCCGCACAGCGTGCGATCTTGCCGAGAACTTCGGTGGAAATTTGCAGGCTGCCGCCCTTCAGTTCCATATTCTGTAAATCCATTCTATGGCCCTCCATCTGGAAAACGGACAGAACGCCCGTTTTGAATTTGTTTTCCGGTGCAGGATACTCCCCTGCATTCAAGTTTGAGCTTATTATACCATTCTTTTTGGATTTATACAATCCCTTACTTCACCTCGACGACAGTGATATTCTGGGCGGATACCGTTGTCTTGCTCAGAACGATATCTCGGATCTGCGCCACCTGAGCTGCCGTCAACGCATTGCCGGAGGTCATGACCGTCAGATCGGCACGGTCAGCCTGCAAAAAACAGAGACAATCCGCAAAACCTTTCGCCTTGATAAGTGTTTCAATCTCAGTCTCTGCGTTAAGAGCTTCCAGATTTTCGGTCAGCTCCTGCGTATAGGATTTCTTCTCTTCTGACGAGAGAGATGCGGACCTCATGGTCTTCTGGATCGTATCCAGTGCCGAATCGTGAGCTTTTTCTCGCTTGAGACGAGCTTCCTCAAAAAATTTCGTTCCTGAGCCGTTTGACACGCTGACAAGCTGCGCCTCACCATAATTCTTGTTGGTGCTGGAAACCGCCTCCGCTTCTGTCATCAGACCATCGGTGATGGGTGCGGATACCTCTTCGGATACACTAGCTGAAGCATTAACGGCTTCGATCTCCAGCTCTGAACCTGCACGGGTATACTGCCAGTTCAGATAGACAGCCACAACAAGTGCCGCCGTCAGTGTAACCGCAGTCGCCCTTCGGGTATTTTTTGCGTTGGTTCTCATCGGAACTCCTCCCATTTCAATCATTCGGTCATCCTCTGCGCCGTTCTACACAAATTCGGTTGGATGAAAGATCCAGCAGTGCGCTGACAAGTTCGGTGATCCGTGCCGCTATCCGGACGTCTCCGCCGCCCTCGCATACAATAGCCGCCCCGCAGATCTTTGGCAGATAAACGGTCTGCGCCAGTGCAGAGCCATCTTCCAACAAAACGTGGGTCTCCTGACTTTGGGTCTGTCCCGACTGCGTGTCCAAAGCATATACGGTCTCCTCTCCGTTTTCAAGCGTGAGCATTACCACCGTTTTTCCAGCTCCATCGATCTGTTCGATGAGATCGGTAAGCTGCTGTTCCAACTGAGCACGATAGGCGGCATTGTCCGCCGGAATGGTCTGTTCCGCCGTTGTTTCCGGCGAAGACGGGAGCAGCTCAGACAGCAGAATGAACAGCATCGCAATGCCGCCGGACAGAATGGCAAGTCTTGCACGTTTTTCTTTCGCCGAAAGTCGATTGAAACATGACGACAAAAACGTCGGACTTTTTTCCGCATTCATGACGCCGCCCCCCTGTCTTCACTTTCCCAAACAAGAGTCGGCGAAACGTGAAGCATCTCCTCAAGAAAAGCCGACACCTGTTCCGCGTCCGAATCGTCGCATTCCTCCGGGAGGATCACCTGAACCGACGCCGCCGTTTCTCCGGAAGAAGTTTTTTCCAATGTGATGGATAATTGAACGGAAACTCCCAGTTCCGCTACGCATTGCTCGGCGAGCGTTTGCTCCAGCTCTATTTCAGTCTGTGTCCGGACAAGGTCTCCCCATGAACCCATCTCGACCGCCGTTGTTTGCGGAAGCTCCAGGCTTTGCGCAAGCGTGTGGAATTTCGGAAGCGCATTCCAAAACACTAGTAGAATATATAGTCCTGCCACCGTTTTTATGCAGTCTCTTGTCCATCCGCGCTCTGTCATCTGTGCCAGAATTTCGGCACAAATGCAGGCGATGCAAAAGACCGCCGCTGATTGCCTTACCCCCTGCATTCAACTACCTCCCACCAGAAAAAGCAGAGCTGTGCCAAACACTGCGATCCCGAAGAACAGAATCGTCGCAGCCGCCATGCACCGGATCGCAGCCGCCAGACAATCCAACAGGGTCTGACACCGCAAAAACCCTGTCGCACCGCAAAGCAAGCTACAGCCGGATAAAAACGCCCATTGGATCAACGTCCCGATATAAAATGGGACGAATTCTTCCGCCAGAAACAAGATAGCTGCCAAGCCTAATCCGCTTTTGAGAAGCTGAACGGCAGAGAAAATCGTCTCCGATGCGTCACCCAGGGTTTGCCCGATAATGGGAACTGTTTCCATAAGAAGCTGTCCTGTCCGAAGAGTGGAGCGATCGATCTGCATCGCAGAGAACCGTTGCAGCCCCAGCAGCGCAGCAAGGACTTTTCCGGCAAGAGACAAACCTTGCGTCATCAGTCTCCCGACAGAGCGGCAGAACAAAGACAGACTGTTCTCCGTGCTGATGCAACAGGCTGCGCTGAGTGCCAGATAGCATTCCAGCAGCGGCGGCAGAAGGGTACAGAGAAGCTGTGCCAGAACGCAGAGTGCTATCAGAAAGCCCCCGCTGGCTGCGCCTCCAGCGGCGGACTCGCCTCCCATTGTGAGAACGCCTGCATATACGGGCAGAAAGTTCATCAGGTATCGCTGCCACGCGGCGATCTTCTCGCAAAAAACATCCAAAAAATCCAGCAGATTGCTCCAGACAAGCGTGCAGCATCCGCCCACGGTCAAAAGCTCGACCAACTCACGGTCGGTCTGTCCGGTCAGAAAAACAGACAGCACCGCGGACATCAACAGAAACAGCAGGACGACCGCATACCCTTCGAGTGAATCACGCAACAGCTTTGTCAAAGACTCCGGAAGAAAGCTGCGCAGAACTGCAAACGGCTCGTCCGCAAGACGCTCCCATGAGATCGGGTTTTGTTCCAGATAGGGACGCCAAAACGACTCGCCCGGTAAAATACCCCCCAAAAACATCTTCATCCCGCAATGCTCCATATCCGCTGACCGACCTCTTCCAGAAGCGGCCATGCCGCCGCCAGGATCAGAAAGCGTCCGACAAATCCGGCGCACCATACAAGAGACTCTGCTCCCGCCTCTTCGCAGATGGCTCGGGCATAATCCGTCAGGAGGGCAATTCCCGTACAACGAAGCAGACAAGTGAACGCTGCGCCGCCTGCCTGCTGCTCCATCTGGCGCAATCCGATCAGAACCGTTTCCAATGCGGATCCGACCCGCATCAGTAAAACAACCGCCGCACCCAATGAGATCGTCAGTGCGAAGGTCGGCGAGGACTTCTGAAGCAAGGCATAAAGTGCGGCAGCGATCAGCAGGATCCCAAAGACCGAAAATGACCCATTCATAGGGAAAACAACGCCTTGATGGTGACAAACAGAGTGCTGATTTGTTTGACGAGGATCGACAGCACAACGATAAGCCCTGCGAGCGTTGTCATCATCGCCTGATCCTCCCTACCGGAACGAATCAAAAGTTGATTCAGAACCGCAACGATAATACCGATGGCCGCAATTTTAAAGATCAGGTCAATGTCCATTTTGAACCCATCCCTTTCCCGAATATCAATTCCGAATGGTTTTTACAAAAAGAAAATCGCCGCCGCCAATCCTGCGCCAAGTCCCAGCCGATGCGAAAGCATCCGATTGGTCTGCACCGTCTGTTCGGCTTCTGCCCGAAATTGTTCAAACCGTTGTAAGTAAAGCCTGAGCCGTGCGCATTCTTGCGCAGCTTCCGTCCGCCCCAGACCCGAAAAGCATTCCCGAAAGCATTCGACTTCCACTTCTGAGAAGGACAATGGGGCGTTCAGCTCCCGGAAGTTTCCTTTGAGGTCGCACGAACCGAACAACAGCTTTTCCCGAAAGAGGGTCTGGTACAACATGTTCAAGTCGGTGCGACGGCAGGAAATTTCCTGTTCAAGACGGCGAAGAAGCTGAAGGGTCTTGTCCAACTCTTCCAGACGCTCCTGTGCGCGAACGCAGAAAAAGTCTCCGCCGAACCAACCGCACCCGACCCAGAAACACGCGCCAATGACCCGAAGAATGCTCACAGGGCAAACACCTCGCTGATTTGCCCGGGAAAATGCCGCCCTCGCAGCAGAACCAGCGCGCGAAGCGCATCCCGTTCCCGAAGAGCCTGAACCTGCGGGCGGCGGAATGCCTCTTCAAGCGAAAACGCATGGAGCGTTGCCACAAAATCCACGCCGCTGAAAAGCCCTTGCTCCAATGCGGAAACCTCCGATATACCACCCAGCTCGTCCAGCAAAATCACCTGTGGCGAGAGGGCGCGCAGTGCCATCTGGATAGCTTTTTCCTTTACAACACCGGAAATGACATCGCACATCACAGTGTTCTGCGCAGCCAGGCAAATCTGCTCTGGGAACAGTTCTCCCCGCTCATCGATAACAGTGGTCTGCCGTTTCTGTTGGACAAGATATTGCGCGATACTGCGCAGAAGGGTCGTTTTTCCGCTGTCCGGCTCGCCGACAAGAAGCATCCCCGTGAACGACCTGTTCAGCAGACCTTGAAGCTCATCCGGTAGAAAAACAACTTTTTGCCGTGCGATCCGGAGATTCAGGGAGCGAAGCTGCTGTAAAACGATCCCTTGCTCCGGATGCTCAAGGAATCGCCCCCCGATCCCGACACGACATCCGCCTGGCAGAGCAATGTAGCCCGCTGCGATCTCATTCTGGTGACTGTGGACGGACCCGCCGCAGAGGGTATCGAAGATCTCTTCCAATTGAAGAGCATTCAGCTTTTGTGTAAGCTTCTTGTATTTTCCGGTCAACTCCTGAAGCGTCTGCACCTCACCATCCACCGTGAACAGCAATGGACAGCCGACCCGCATCCGGATCTCATGAACACGTCCTGCCTGTTCCGCAGGCAGCTCCAGCAAGGAATGCGCCAGCCACGACGGGAGAAAACGTACCGCTTGATAATACTCGTCCATTTTTCTTCCCCTTCCGTTTGGTTCTCTTGCCATCAATGTATGCGAAACGAACTGAGTTAGAACGGTTGCGAACAAAAAAGACCCACACAGAGCGTGTTCGCTGCTCTGCATGAGCCTATAATCGCATAATAGAAATCAGTTGTGGTCGATCATAGCGAGAAATTCCGCTTCGGTCAGAACCGGAACCCCCAACACCTGCGCTTTTGTCAGCTTCGAGCCTGCCGCCGTACCCGCTACGACATAAGCTGTCTTTTTGGAAACCGATCCGCTTGCCTTGCCGCCGTTCTTAACGATAAGGGCTTCCGCCTCACTGCGGGAAAGAGTCTCGAGCGTGCCTGTGACGACCAGCGTTTTTCCCGCCAGCTTATCGCCCTTCGGCTCTCCTTTCCACTGCATGTTCACGCCGGCATCTGCCAGATGATGAACAAGATCCGTCGTGCCATCCTTCGCGAAAAATTCCACAACGCTCTGCGCCATCACACCGCCGAAACCATCGATCTCACTGATCTGTTCGATGGTCGCATCCCGAATGGCTTGAAGCGAGCCGAAATGTTCCGCCAGCAATGTGGCAGCCTTATCACCAATATTCCGGATCCCGAAGCCAAAGAGAAGCTTGTCAAGGTTGTTCTGCTTGGAGTTCTCAATTGCGTTCAGAAGATTGGCGGCACTCTTTTCCTTGAACTTTTCGAGGGTGAGAAGCTCCTCCATTGTCAGGTCGTAGAGATCTGCCGCCGAACGCACCAGTCCTTTTTCGACCAGCTGCGTTGCCACAGCCACTCCAAGACCATCGATGTCCATTGCGTCACGGGACGCAAAATGGATGATGTTTCGCAGAGATTGCGCCGGGCACTCCGGATTGACGCACCGAAGCGCGGCTTCATCCTCCAAATGCACCACAGGCGCACCGCAGGACGGGCAGATCTCCGGCATCTGGTAGGGTGCGGCATCCTCTGCGTGCTTGGTGACTCCAATGACCTCCGGGATGATATCGCCCGCCTTGCGCACCTGAATGGTATCACCGATGCAAAGGCCGAACTGCCTGATAAAATCCTCATTGTGCAGGGTAGCGCGGGCAACGGTCGTTCCAGCGAGGAAAACCGGGTCGAAGCAGGCCGTCGGCGTCAAAACGCCTGTCCGTCCGACAGCTATCTCAATGCTGCGCAGAGTCGTTTCCTTAACCTCCGGCGGATACTTGAACGCAATAGCCCAGCGTGGGAATTTATTGGTCGAACCCATCAGCTCACGCTCTGCAAAGCGATTGACCTTGATAACCGCACCGTCCATATCGAAATCCAGCTTGGAGCGATTCTGCCCGATCTGCTCGATCTCAGCAATCGCATCCTCGATGTCGTGAACGATATGATACCGTGGCGAAACGGGCAGACCAAGGCTCTTGAGATAGTCCAGACTTTCGGCGTGTGTCATCAGCTCATGACCACGGATCTGCTGGACATTAAAAATAAAAATCGACAGTCCACGGCTTCCCGTGATCTTAGCGTCCTTCTGGCGCAGAGAGCCCGCAGCCGCATTGCGCGGATTTTTGAAAGGAGCAGATCCCTGCAATTCCTGCTCTGCGCAAAGCTTCCGAAAGGCTTCGTGCGGCATATAGACTTCACCGCGCACCTCCAGAAATTCCGGCGCGTTTTTCAGTTTTTTGGGGATTGCGCGAATTGCCCGAACATTGGCTGTGACATCTTCACCAACAACGCCATCGCCACGGGTCGATGCCCGTACCAGTTCCCCATTCTCATACTCAAGACTACAGGAAAGACCATCAATTTTGATTTCGACAACATACTCCGGCGTGACGTCAGATTCCTTCACACGACGGTCAAAATCACGCAGTTCCTCATAAGAAAAGGCGTCCAGCAAACTTTCCATTTTGACAGCGTGCGTCACCTTCGCAAAGCGTCCGCTTGGTGTACCGCCGACATGCTGTGTTGGCGAGGTCGGTGTAACAAGCTCCGGAAACTGAGTCTCCAAGCGTTTCAATTCCTGCGTCAGAGCATCATATTCGTAATCTTCCAGCTCAGGGGCATCCTGATCGTAATAGAGCCGATTATTCTTTTCGATGACCGCACGAAGTTCCTCTATGCGGTTTCGAGCCTGTTCCAGTTCCAAACACTTCACTCTCCTATCATATTTTATATATTATCATGTATTGCCATCAAATAAAAGAGTATTATACGATTTGTATGCTTTTTTAAATAAGCTTCACTGGAATCATTTCCATGCGTTGATTCAGAGTCAACACGCATATATTACAAATCGTATAATTGCCTGATCGGTGCTCCAGCTTCGCTTTTTTCCAAAACAAAATCCCACGAATTTTCGCTTGAAACCAAGAAATTCGTGGGATTTATGGAGCTACTGATCCGATTCGAACGGACGACCTGCTCATTACGAGTGAGCTGCTCTACCGACTGAGCCACAGTAGCATTTATTAAGTTCTGCAACGTGGTATATTCTATCATGGATGCATCATTTTGTCAAGCAAAATCCGAAAATTCTTTCCGGTCCTGTAAACGATTTTCAGGGTTTTCTAATTTTTGACGTTGAAGCGTTTTTGACAGCTCTGCAGCCGTGATACAGCATGCGGCAAACACCAGTAGTGCGCAGTCCAGAGGAAGACGGTGGTTTATTGCGATCACTCTCGGACAAAGGGTGTTAAACACGCTTTGCGCTCCATCCGGTATCAGCAGATAAAAGATCGCAAGCGAAAGCGGAAGATGGAACATCCGTGCGTAGCAAAGCGGATGAAGTGTCATTTCGGGCGGGCAGATCGTGCGGATTTGTAACAAGACGGACAACCCCTGCAAGCTGAGTGACATACAGCAAAGGCTGCTTGCCCAGAATCCGGTCTGAGATGCCAACGCACATCCGGAGCAGACTTCCAGAAGCATTGCGCCGAAAACTCCGATCGACGACGGGAACAATTTTTCTACTCCGGCTGCAAGCATCCGGAAATAGAGTATAAACCCGCAAATCTTCAGATAAGTTTGAGAGGCAGAGGTAAGAATGCTGTCCAACCGCACTGGCGATACGGGCAAACATTCCACTTGCGGAGAAGGAGTATCATGATCTGCGTGCAAGTGTAAACGGTACAGCAGTGCCGCCGACAGATACCCCGCCAGAATTTGCGCCGCAAACAGACAGACGCCCAGCTCGACGCTGTTCAGCAGATATTGCCCCACGGTGAGGATAACAAAGGACGGTCCGGAACAGACACAGGCTGGAAGAAGAGCGTCTGCTTCGTCAGAAGTCAGTTGATGGGTGCGTACAGCCTCCGATACCGCACTGGCGGCAGGTGCGAACCCACCCCAAAAGCCGATCATAAGAACACGCGCCGCGCATGGATTTTTCATTCCAAGTATCCGCACGATCGGATAAAATGGAAGCCCCAGCAGATCCCCTACCGGACATTGGATGAGCAACGATGAAACGATCAGGAACGGAAACAATGACAGCAGCAGCGAACCGCCGCACAGCGCAAGTCCATCCTGCAACGCCTGCAGACAAGTCTGCGGCAGAGCAAACGGCAGAGATCCGGTAAAAACGGTCAGCCCCAGAAAAAGAACGGTTGAAAATTTCTGTTTACGACTCATATGCACACCCTCCGATTCCATATATATGTATCGTTCGGCAGAAATTTGCCAGCGGGTACACATCGACACAGGGAGGGAGATGCGTGGCGAAAAAGCGAAGAGAGCTCTCCCGGAAAGAGTGGTTTTGGCAAATCTTTCGACAGCCGTCCATTGGATTTTATGGACAGCCTTGCATCTATTGGAGCGGTCAGACACTGGAGATCGAGCATTTCCGGAGGATACGCTCTTACGATGAGGAAAAGCTCTGCCTTGAATTCAGAAAAAAGCTTTTGACGGTCTACGGAGATCATCTCAGGATCGAGATGCTTGCGGCGCACCGCATCACGTTGAAGGGCGATGTTCTGCGCACCGATTTTTCAGACGATTAGGAGAAGCGGATGGATACAGGAATATTCTGGGCAGGCGTGCGGTTTCAGGCACAGAACGGTGATACCAACGGTTTGCTGACCGAAGCCACACAGAAAGGGCTTCACTTATCGGATGTACTCCCCTGCCCCGGCGGGTTTACGGCATCCTGTGCGGCGTGGTATTATCGACCGCTTTCCGTACTGGTGCGGCGAAAGCATGTCCGCCTGCGCATCCGGAAACGGACCGGATTGTTTTTTCGCCTAAGACCTTTGCTCCGCCGGACAGGGCTTTGGGTTGGTCTGTTGATTTTTGTGCCGATACTGCTCTGGTTGCAGAGATTTGTCTGGGTGGTGGATCTCAGCGGAATGACAGTCGGACAGCAGGCACGCACTGCTGTCATTCTGCGGGATGTTCCTCTGACGCCCGGGAATTTGGTTTCGGAAGAAGTTCTCACCGCCGGAGAGTATGCCCTCTTGCAGAGTGGCGAGTTTTCGTGGGTAAGCCTGAACTTTCAGAAGGGGCGTCTCGTGGTCGAAATTGCCGCCGCAAACCCTGTTCCGGAGATTGCCGCCGGGACATTGCACGGCATCCGGGCAAAAATGGCAGGAACCATTGTAAGCACCAATCTGATAAGCGGCACGATGTTGGTCGTTCCCGGTCAGCAGGTCGAGGCCGGACAAGGACTTATCGGCACAGCACGGAGTGAGCGGGACGGCACGCTTATCTTTCAGCCTGCCGCTGGGTCGGTGCGGGCACAATTCGACTGGACGAACACCCAGAACATTTCCCTTTCCGCTTCCATTGAACAGTACACCGGAGAGCGTCAGACAGAGTTGGTTTTACAATTCGGTGGAAAGCACTGGACGCTCCCGGAAATTCCAACATTTCGGATTGGAGATGCAGAGCAAAGTCAAACCGTTCTGCGGTATGTTCAGCCAGAGATCTTCGGATTGCCGATTCCGGTCATTTTGGAGGAAACGACTCGCTACTTTCAGCAAATTGAAGAACTGACCTACACCAAAGAGAAAGCTCTTGCTCTTGCCCGGATGAACAGCTTGCAGGCACTTTATGCCGACTATCCCGACGCGGAAAAAATCGCCCGAAAAGAAGATGCTTCGGTGGTAGACAATGCTTTACATTATACAGTGGTATACACGATTATTGCAGACATCTGCAAATAAAGAAACAGGCATCCCTCTGCTTGAAATCACAATGGATTCCAGTTGGGGGATGCCTGATCATCTCAAAAATTCAATTATTTACCATCGACAGCTTTTGCCTCCGAACGCTCAACAGCCTTTTTTACAAGGTCGTTCAGGTCAAACTCATATTTGGTGTGGCAGAAATGGCAGACGACCTCACAATGGGGATCCTCATCACGGAGTTTTTCCAATTCCTTACGTCCCAAACTGAGAAGCATCTCTTCGGTGCGCTCATGACTGCAATCGCACTGATAGTGGACATCGCGCTCGTCCAAAATCTGCGGATCAAAACCAGCCATTACCATCTCCATCATGTCCTTCGGGGTCTTTCCGCTGTGGAGCAGTTCGGTGACGGAAGGCATCGCGCCGATATTCTGTTCCAGACGGGTGATTTCTTCATCGGTCGCACCGGGCAGGAGTTGGAGCAGATAGCCGCCCGCACAGATAATAGACAGGTCTTTGTCGACCAGAACACCCAGTGCGCAGACAGTCGGCACTTGTTCGCTGTACGCATAGTAGCTGGTGATATCTTCGGCGATCTCGCCTGACACAAGCGGAACCTGACCGACAGTCGGCTCTTTTTGAAGTCTATTATCACGGATCACCGTCAAAACGCCGTTCGTACCGATTGCGCCGCCAACGTCCAGATGTCCATTGGAGCGGGGTGGAAGCTCGACCAGCGGATTGTCGATGCAACCCTTGACATTGCCCGACTTATCGGTGCAGGCAATGACGACACCCGCCGGACCGCCGCCGGAAACCCGCAGAGTAATGGTATCGCTGTCGTCCTTGAGCATCGAGCCCATCAGAGCCGCACCCGTCAGCAGACGACCCAAAGCCGCGCTGCAGGTTGCGCTGGTGGTGTGCAGCTTTTCCGCCATGCGCACGATATCGGTCGAGTCCATTCCGGCAAACACCACGCCGCCGTTTTCGGAAAGACCGCGAATCAGATGTGACATATTAGTTTTCCTCCAATTGGGTATACTGCTTGACCGCACAGAAGAAGTAACGCTCGCTTTCGTCGGTCAGCGGACCGAACGTCTCGCCATCGCAGACACTTTCCAGCGCAAAGCCGTGCTTTTCCAAGGCGGCACGGATCGTCTCGAAGTCATAGGTATACTCATAGAACTGCTCGTGGAAGTGTTCGCCCGTCTCCTGATAGTCGATATCCACATTGATCTCGACCCTGCAATCAGACTCGCTGTAATGATTCCGCCAGACACAGACGGCATCCTCTTCCTCGAAAGTGAAGACGTTTTCGCCCAGAACCTTCTGGTGCTTGTAGGGCGTGTTCATATCAAAAAGGAACACACCGCCTTTCTCCATGAAGAAGCCCGCATTCTTAATGGCAGTGTCCAAGTCCGGGATATGGTTGAAGGTATCGAAGGTTGACACCGCACCCCGGATCGTGCCGTACAAATCAAGCTTGAGCAAGTCCTGACGCAGAAGAAGCAGCTGTCCTGAAAGCCCAAGCTGCTCTGCTTTGTCTCGGACGACGCAGAGCATCTCCTCAGACTGGTCGATGCCGATCATATCATAGCCCGACTGCGTCAGCATCAAGGTCAGCTCCCCTGTGCCACAGCCTAAATCGGCGAGGATGCCGTTCTGGATGCTATGGGCGTCCAGCTCCTTTTTGATTTGGGCATAAAGGGCGTCATAATCAGCCTCACCGTTAAATTCATCGTAAAAATAGGCAAATTCGTTATAAGCCATCTCGTTACTCCGTGTCGTCGGTCTCAGAGCCATGGAATTCCTCCGCAGCAGCGGCGTTCAGAACAGCCTGCAGCTCCGGAATTCCGTAGCCGTTTTCACCGCTGGTAAGGACGACCTTCTGACAGCCATACGGACGGCAGATGTTCTCGAACTCTTCCAGTGTTTTTGCCAGCTGACTCTTTTTTAGCTTGTCGGCCTTTGTCAGTGCGACCACATAGGGGATCTGATGATAATGCAGATATTTCAGCATCTGAAAATCATCTGCACTGGGGGCATGGCGGCAGTCGATGAGCTGCACCAGCAG
>CAVEGP010000030.1:0-21775 GCA_963615155.1 Bacteroides uniformis
AAGACAGAGGCCTCTCACGCCTTTAACATCGGTTCGATTCCGGTACGGGTCACCAATATGCACCTCTAGCTCAGTTGGTAGAGCAACTGACTCTTAATCAGTGGGCCCAGGGTTCGAGTCCCTGGAGGTGCACCAATAAAAGAGCGTTGAATTGTAAGATTTGACGCTCTTTTTCGCTATGTAACCCCGAAAATTCGGGGCTTGCACGGTCAATGCACGGTTTTTGCACGGTCGGCTTTTTCGTGGGAATCCTCTGCATGGGCTGGAATTGCTTTGAAATGCGTGGTAAATTTTGCATCATCAGCAGAGCCAGACGGAGCTGCGCCTTTACTTCGGGGTCTGCATTCTTCAGAAGTTTCAACAGAGCGGTCATAGAGATGGTCGGTTCGCCTGCGGCGGGTACAGCCTGCGGGCTGGAATTTTCCTGTTTGGCATAGAAACCTTCCTCAAACTTCTTACCCAGTTCTACACGAGAGGACTGCTGGATATGGGCGTAGGTGTTCACCAGCATATCCGCCGTAGCGTGTCCGGTGGTGCCCTGAACTGCCTTCACATCGCCGCCGGAGATCATCAGCTGATAGGTTGCGCTGGAATGCCGCAGACCGTGAAAGACAATGCGGGGGAACTCCGGGTGTGCATCCTGCCATTTGAGGAACTTTTTGCGGATCAGCACTGGCTCCACCGCCAGACCGTTGGGTAGACGGAACAGCATTCCACTGTCATGGTAGCGTGCTGGGTCTTTCCTCTCGTCTGCCGCCAGCTGATTCAGCCACCTTTTCAATTCCTCTTTCAGTGCAGAGGTCATGAAGATGGTGCGGCAGGAGGAAGCGGTTTTGGTGCTTTTCAGGATAAGGGAAGTGGTGCTGCGCTCCAGCTTGTCTGGGAATACCTTGATGATGCAGCCATCGTCCACTTGGTTCAGGGCTTCTTTTCGCACCCGCTGCATGGACTTGTTGATACGGAATGTTCCGATACCGTCCGCTGCGTCAAAATCAAGATCCTCCGGGGTCAGACCTACGATCTCGCCCTCTCGCAGTGCGCCCACCAATGTGAGGTGGACGGCCAGATGCAGGATGGGGTCCTCCATGCTGTCCAGAGCCGCCCGCATTTCCTCTACCGTCCAGATGGTGCGCTCCTGCGTGGACTTCTTGGGGCTGTCCACAGGAACAGGACTTTTGACGAGAATGCCCCACTCTACGGCATACTGGAAGGCTGTTCCCAGCAGCCGGTGCACCTCATGGATTGTTGTGCCGGAAAGGAACCGCTGCTTCTGCTTTTCGGTCAGTTCCTGCTTCTTGCCCTCGATATACGAACCACAGGGCGTTTTGCTCAGGGTCGTGTAGAGGTTCTCCATGTGGTAGGGCTTGAGTTTCTGCATCTCCATGCTGCCGATATAGGGGATAATAAGGTTCTGGATGGTGGAAAGGTTGGATTCGTAGGTTTTGGGTGCCCACTTGTGCTTGCTGCACTGCTTGGGCAGCCAATCCATGAGGAACTCTGCCACCGTCACTGAGGACGGGATCAGGAAAGTGCCAGCTGCCAGCTCATGCTCGATCTGTTTCTTTCGGTTCGTTGCCTCCTCTTTTGTGGGAAAACTCTCCCATTTGTCGCAACTCTTGCCGTGTTCATCTTTGTAGGTGTACCGGACGCTGTAAGAGTTGCCACGTTTCGTAATATATGCCATACTGTTGCCTCCTTATCAAGCTGCCCGGTTGAGCCACGCATCGAAGCTGTCTTTCGGGATGCGGATGCTTCCGCCTACCCGCAGGACACGGAATTCGGTGGTGCTGTTGCACAGGTTGTAAGCAGAGCGCAGGCTGATGGCCAGCATCCGCGCAATTTCCTCCACCGTGTACACCAGCTTTGTGGTTGCCGGGCTGTCAGTCGGAGACTTGACGGCATTGGTTTGGGTGACCATCTCCATTGTAGTGGGATTCGAGTTCTTTTGCAAGAACTTTTTCGTATAATCGGAAGATTGCACAGGGACGTTCATAGAATTACGGTCAAAATCCATAAGCATTGCTCCTTATATTGTCATATCATCTAAAAATTCATCTTAAAGTTCTACATCCTGCCCACGCCTACGGTTTTTCTGCGGCGCATTCACAGCGCGCTCCTGCTCGGGGGCAAGAACCTTTTCCAGAAAGCCGCGCACCAGTTCGGGCGCACGGTGGAGAGCATCCAGATAGGGCTTCACATCGTACCACAGGTCGTGGTACTTGTTACTCCAACGAACGGCTTCTTTCTTGGCGGTAGAAAGCTCTTCTTTCAGGCGGCGGTTCTCCACGTCCATCATATAGCCGTGGTCGGCTTGCTTTTTCAGTTTGGAGAATTCTTCCTCGGTCAGCGAATAGTTGCCGAGGAAGGTGCGCTTGCCAATATAATCCAGATCGCGCACATGAATGAGGGCTTCTTTCGTGAGCGTAGCTTTTTTCTGAACAGCAGCAAGTTCCTGCTCTTTTTTGGAAAAAACGGCGTTGGTTTGAGCAAGCGACTGTTCCTTCTGGTCGATTTGAGAGGTCAGGCTGTCCAGCCGTTCCTGCTCCCGCTGGACTTTGAACTGGGTGACGGTCAGGTGCTCTTCGGTACTGCCGCGCTCACCGCGCTCTACATCCGTATACCCGCGCATATAGTGGAAGAAATCGTCTTGCAGGACACTGTACGACTTCTTCAAGACAGGCTTGCCGTTCTTTTGAAGGACAGGCTTTCCGGCATCATCCAGCAGGGGCTTGGATGCCCATTTCTTGCTTCGGCTGACCTGCATGACGGTCTCCTTGACTGTGCCGACCAATGCCTTGTCCTTGCAGCGTTTCGACCAGAGGATCTGCTTTTCCACCACAGGTACATAGACCACATGGAGGTGGTAATGGTAGACCTCCCGGCCTAGTGCTTCGGTCATGGCGCGGTTGATCTCATCCGCGTGCATGACTGCCGAGAGGATATACTGCTCACCGCCCACGATTTGCACAGCAGCTTTGTAGGCATCCTCATAGAACTGTTTGGCGAACTCATAGCCGCCGTGGTTGTCAAAGTAGGCCGAGTTGACATCAAAGACAAGTTGGCAGTAGTGGGTGGCATCCGGCTTCAGGCCGCGCGTGGAAATCGTGCCAGTGGCTTCCAGTTGGGCGAACAGGTCAGTATAGCTGGCGGTTGGCTTCTTGAAGTGGACGTTCCATGCAGCGCGCTGGGGGATAATGTCGGGGTTCCGATAGCTGTCCTTTTCACGCTCGTTGTGCTGCTGGGTGTTGCCAACAGCCTTATCCGAAACGGCGAGATTTCGGACACTGGTGCGGTCAATGCCATCATTTCTTGCCAAGGGCATCTCTCCTTTCAAGGTTCATCGAGAGGTGACGGGGAACGAAGATGCACTTCCGCGGAAGTGTAATAACCCACTATGACACTTTCATCCCTATGGGCTGCAAAGTGTAGTGGGCTCTTCGAGGACTCTCCGAGGGGGGAGCGTCTCCTACGGGAGAGCTACGATCAAGTTCGCACAATGCGAATTTGATTGCTCCGTACGCATCCGAAAAAATCGCGTACGGACTTCAAATAACCCGTACGGTCTGTACGGCGTACGGAAATCCAAAATATAAACGATACAACGTTTTAATTTGCTTCATTTTGCCGTACAGGTGCGTACAAGTACAGACCGTACAGGTTGTACGAACTTCTTCCGTGAAAAAAATGCACTTTTTACGGACAGGGGTGGACAAGCGGCTCGATGCCTACAAAACCCCGCACCCTGCGGCCACCGGGCAGGTAGATGTTGTTGGTGACTTCAAGGTTATAGCGGCGGTCGTTCTGTCGCAGTTCTGCGCTGAAACGGATGGCAGATACGCTGTGACAGGCGTTGTCCTCACACCACAGTTTGTAGATCTCGTAAAAATCCTTGGAACTGATGGAGTAGTCCGCCTTGAAGCGGAAATAGCCCTCGGATTCCATGAAGTCGATAACATTGTTGCTGCTGCGCTTGATGGTGTCCACGTTGGCGGCGGCTCGTTCGCTGACCGTGAAGCGGAAATCGTTCTGCACCAGCCGGTAAGCAAGAGCCATAACAAAGCCAACATCAACCGTACCCATGAGCAGTCGCTGGAAGCTTATAAAGAGATCCGTGCGGCTTATCCGGACCTGAACATTGTCGTAGACCTTGCTACTACGTTCGGCTGTCCGTTTGAGGGCAAGTACAACGACCCGCAGGTCGTGGTGGATTTCCTGAAGGATTACATCAACGCAGGAATGACCATCTGCTGCCTCTGCGATACCATCGGTATTGCAGACCCCGCACAGGTCAAGAACGTTATCGGCGCACTGAAGGCAGCATATCCTGCCCTGACCTTGCAGGTTCATTTCCACGACACCCGTGGCCTCGGCATGGTCAATACGATGACCGCCATCGAGAGCGGTGTCACCGAAGTGCAGTCCGCTCTGGGTGGTCTGGGCGGTTGTCCTTTCGCCCCCGGCGCATCCGGCAATCTGTCCACCGAGGACATGATTTGGATGCTGAACGAGATGGGATGTGACACAGGCATCGAGTTCTCCAAGGTGCTGGCCGCTGCCAAGTATCAGGCGGCAAACATCCCGGGCAACTACAGCGGTCACCATATCCACATCGAGCAGGAGACTCCCTGCAAGCACTAAGCCAACCCCCACACAATATAAATAAGTATTGCGTGTTCTCCAACTATCATTCTCCTCCTTTTTAACGGGTCGGCACCTCTTCTCCTGAAAAGCTCACGGTCTTTGTGCTGCCGACCACAATCCCATTCAAAAGCTCCCCCTTCTGATTTGTACATGAAATCGGAAAGGGGAGCTTTTTATTCTCTTTGTGTGCTCAAGGATACGGCAATTCGCTGCCGTGTTTCGAGCTTCGGATTTCTGGAGCAATTTTCCCATTGCGCAACGCCCACATAGGAAATTCCAAGCCTTTTAGCCAGTTCACTCCGGTTCAAAATATATTGTAATAGGGAGGTCTAAATGGCGAAATGTCAAAGTTCCAAACCACTAAAGCGATGGCTGACGGCATCCTCTGATTGCAGGGAGAAGCGTTTTGTTCGGATTGGTAATACGCTCCTGTTCGATAAGAAATTCACCTCTTTGAGCGTTGGAGCACGATATCTGTACATTCTGGCCGCCAATGAAGCAGCTGGAAGTCGTGATTTTCAGTTTCCTGCGCTCAAGATGAAAGCCCTTAGAATGAAAGAGCGAACCGCCCGCAAACACTTCAAGGAGCTTATAGACGCTGGCTTTGTTGAGCTGGTTCAATCTGGACGAAACACACGAACGCCTAACGACTATCGCTTCTCTTTTCATTGGTTAGAGACTCCCTAACCAAACCAATATAGATGGCAATATGTTGTATATAAGTGTGGATTCTGCACAGTATCCTTGATTTTGGAATCGACGTATCATCGTGAAACTACAGTACAAAATTTGCCGCACAAGGTCGGTCCGGAGCAATCTTGACTATGCGAATTTAGCGTGCGTAAGCGATTTGCGAGCGCCAATTTTACACCGCCAAAATGTTGTCGTCTACGACCTCTTGCGACTGATCAGCCTTTCAGAGCGCTCCATCTTGTGTTTCAGGGTGGCAGCGCTCTTTTTATATTCTCCTGCAAAAATTTTCATTATCATTGCACGACCCCATCAGCTATTTTGTGAGTTCACATCAAAAATGGTTGGCAGGCCCTTGCCTCTGTAAACGAGGTCATGCTTCCTAAATTTTTTCGGATTTGTCGCGTTTTTGTTGCATTTTCCGGCCTGTTTTTGGCATGTAAAAACGAAAAAGCCCACGATTCAAGTCGCGTTCTCAACGACTAATCGTGGGTTTCTCTTGGTGCGCTCGAGGGAACTCGAATCCCTGGCCCTCTGATTAAAAGAATCCGAGGTGCATCATTTGTCAATTTTCAAATTTACGCAGAATCGTTATATTTAATTTATCGCCGTTATTTTAATGTTGTAATCCTCTGCATTATTTGCATATAGTGTAATACTTTGCAACGGTTATCCAGCAGTTCAGGTGTGCAAAAAGTGTGCAAAAATGTGCAGACGGGCAAAACAAAGCCCAATGGACAAATCAATCATCGGTTTTATGGCAGGGTTTAGGACATCCGAACAGACACCATTTGATATAGAAATGAGGTTCACCATGAACAAACTGCTTTCCTGCCGCTTCAATATGGACACCAATCGGGTAGAAGCCCGGTTTGCGGATGGCTCTACTCTTGCCATCGACTGCATCGCCATTGAGGATGAATACGGCAACACCCCGGCACAGCGGGCTGAGCTGGACTGGCTGCTCTACAACAAGCCCTTGGAGTACGCCCAGCTTGTACTGGGCGGAGAAATTGAGCATTATCTTTCCCTCGGCTGCGACCACGGCAGACTGGAAGATTGATAGGAAAGGCCATTGCCATTTGAGCGCAAATCGAATATACTGTAAATAGGACAGCGGACGTCATTCCGTTGGTGTGGCTGACACCTAAAATCCGATCTGATGCAAGACGTAAGGGCTTGAGGCTGGCGGGCAGCGATAAAACCCGAAAGCGATGCAGGACATAGGAGCCTGAGGTTGGCGGACAACGATAAAATCAGTCACAAGGGGCATCGAACAGCACTACGGTGTTGTAGGTGTCCTTTTTATATTGTCACCGTTCGCTTCACCACCGAATAACAAAACAATGCCCGCCCACCGATGGAACTGAATCTCCACGGTGAGCGGGCATTTTGCGTTTTCTTTCGGTTCATGTGAACCTATTCGGCTTGTGGTTATCGCTTAACCCATGGTTTGGCTCCACAACAGGCTGATGCCGAACCAGTCTACTGCTTCAATGCCACCGATAGCCGATCAATGCCGCTATCCTCTGTGAATATTATACACCTCCGGCATAGTATTGCAAGGCAAATAACGCCCGACACATTATATATCTGCCATGTGGCTCATTAGTTATCCGCTGGCAGCTGTTCCTCGATAAATTTAAAAAATGCTTCTGCTGCCGGAGCAGGTACATTCTGATAGGCAAGCCCAATTTCAATGATCTCCGGCGGGTCAATGGGCAGATGCCTCACTGCTGTGTCATGGAAGTTACTGTTGATGCGGTTGCTCACAGCAAACCCCAGCCCTGCACCCACCATGGCGTAGGTGGCCTGAATGTCCATGGTCGAGAACTGCATATTGGGTTTTACGCCCCGGTGTTCAAAGAACCTGATGCTGTCAATGTCCATTCCGGGGCAGGTCTGGATGTAAGGTTCCGGCAGAAGTTCTTCCAGCGGCACGCTTTCCCGGCTTGCCAGCGGATGCTTTGCCGGAACAACGGCCAGCAGAGGGTCTTGGCAGAGTGGAAGCCATCCATGCACACCCTCACGCGCGCTGACGATGCAAAAGTCCAGCTGATGATGCTCCAGCTGCTGCACAAGGTCAGTGCTGGTTCCATTGACAATGTGAAACTGTACGCCCGGATGAAGTTCGTGGAAACGGGAGGTCACCTCGGTGATCCACGGATAATAGTGTCGGTAGGCTGTGCCAATACCAATGGTGCCTTGCTCATGGCCAAGAATGCGGGCGGCTGTCTGCTCGATTTTGTCCTGTGCAAACAGCAATTCCCGGATGCTGGGCAAAAGCTGCTCGCAGGTCGGGGTCGGGGTCACACCCTGTTTGCTGCGGTACAGCAGAGGAAAGCCAATCTCCTTTTCCAACGCCGCTACGCTGCGGCTGATGCCGGAAACAGTGTAGTCCAGTGCTTCGCCTGCTGCGCACAGACTGCCCTTGTCGATGGCAGTCAGTAAGATTTTCCAGTGTTCGGTATCCATAGTTTTCTTCCTTCTTTGACAAAACCGCAAGGATTATTTGAGATATTCTCGCTTTTCTCAAATGTACACCTGTGCTATGCTGTTGTCAATGCTTCGGAAGGAAAGAGGACGTTAAATGTGACAGTACAGCATACGCAGGATTTGACACAGGGCAACCTTTCGCGCCACTTGGTAAAACTGGCATTGCCGCTTGTGTTCGGAAATATCCTGCAAGAATTTTATAATACCATCGATGCTTTTGTGGTTGGACGATTTGCCGGACAGGAAGAATTTGCCGCCATCGGTGTGGCCGGCACGGTCATGAACCTGTTTCTGTTTGCGCTGGTGGGCTGCTGTACCGGATTTTCAGTGCTGTTCGCCCGTGCCTACGGCCACAATGACATGGACGACCTACACCAGCAGGAAGTGTCTGCGCTCACAGTGGGCCTTGCCTGCACGGGTGTTCTGATGATGCTGGGCCTTGCCGGGATGCGTCCACTGCTGACCCTTTTGCAGACGCCGGACGCGCTGCGCGGTTACGTTGCCGCGTATCTGCGCTGGATTTTCCTCAGCCTGCCTGCTGCCTTTTTGTATAACCTGTTTGCATCTCTTCTGCGTTCTTCGGGTGACACGCAAGCGGCCTTGCTGGTGCTGGCTGCGGCAGTCGGCGCAAACCTTGTGCTGGATTTTGTGTTCGTGGCTGGCTTCTCCGGCGGCATCGAGGGAGCAGCCATTGCCACCGCACTGACACAGGTGTTCTCCGCGCTAGTCTGCTACGGATATCTTCATCGTACCCACCGGGAGCTGATTTTGCATCGTGCGGATTGGAAATTGGAACTTGCCCGTCTGCGTACGACCTTGAAGTTCGGTCTTGTCAGCAGCCTGCATCAATGCAGTCTGTATCTTGGTAAGATGTTCGTGCAGGGTGCGGTCAATACCGCAGGCACAGAAGTCATTGCCGCCTACACCGCCGGTACACGCATCGAGGGCTTTGCCAACTCCTTCGGCAGCAGCGGTTCCACCGCCACTTCTATTCTGACAGCGCAAAACTACGGCGCATCTCGGAAAGACCGGGTCGAGGGCACATTCTGGTGCAGTCTGCGCTGGATGGCCGTGCTGGGAACGCTTTCGGGTATCGGAATGTTCCTGCTTGCCCCTTACGCTATCACCCTGATGCTGGGAACCAGTGAAGGCATCGCCTTTACGGCTGCTGTTTCCTATCTGCGGTTCGTGGCAGTGTTCTATACTTTCTGCTTTACCGGCAATACCTTCACCGGCTATTACAGCGGCACAGGCCGGGTCATGCTGCCGTTCATCGGTGCGCTGGGGCATATCAGCATCCGTGTCGTTCTTTCGTGGGTGCTGTTTCCGCACATGGGCCTGAACGCAGTCGCTCTCGCCACCGGCCTTGGCTGGCTGTGCGGCAATACCTTCTGGGGCAGCTGCAAAGTCTGGCTGACCCGACACAAATCTTGACATTCTCTATTTTACCTCTTTTTATACAGCGAACCGCCCATCTACTGTGTCAATCAGCACAACAGATGGGCGGTTCACTGTTTATTTATAGGTTTTCGCTGAAGAACTTCGCCATGGCGGCGGCGTTTGCTTCCTCATCACCGCCCTCAACGGTCACGGTGACGGTATCTCCCTGCTTGATACCCAGTCCCATGATTGCCATCAGTTTGGTTGCCACTGCGGACTTGCCTGCGGCATTTTCCAGCGTAATGGTGCTGTCCAATGCTTTGGCTGCTTTTACCAGCAGACCAGCCGGACGCGCATGGATGCCGGTTGCATCCTGAACGGTATAGCTGAACTTCTTCATTTTCTTCTCCTTATCATTTTCCCAAGTAAGCCCAATTTCCTGCTAAATCAGGCTTCATCCAGACTGCGGCCATTGGTTTCGATCAGGTGCTTATACCATGCAAACGAATCCTTCTTGATGCGCTGCAAGGTGCCGTGGCCCTCGTTGTCCTTATCCACATAGATGAAACCATACCGCTTTTTCATTTCTGCGGTGGATGCCGACACGATGTCGATGGGACCCCAGTAGGCGTAGCCCATGATGTCCACGCCATCCCGGATGGCATCCCGCACGGCCAGAAGGTGCTCGCGCAGATAGTCGATGCGGTAAGGGTCATGGATATGACCGTCCTCGACCACATCCTGTGCGCCCAGACCGTTTTCCACCGGGAATACCGGCACCTGATAGCGGTCGTAGATCTCGTTCAGGGTGTAGCGCAGACCCACCGGGTCGATCTGCCAGCCCCATTCGCTGGTTTTCAGGAAGGGGTTCGGGGTGCTGTACTCTCCACCCGTGTCAAAGAAAGAGGGCTTTCCGGCCTCGTGAGTGGAGGTGCGGTAGTAGCTGAACGCCACAAACTCGCTGCGGTACTGATGAATCAGCTCCAAGTCGCCCGGTTCGATTTCGATATGGACATCGTTTTCTGCCCACAGACGGTAGATATAGCCGGGATAGTAGCCGCGCACCATCACATCGCTGAAGAACAGTGACTTGCGGCGAATGTCCATGGTTTCAAACACAGCCTGCGGGTCACAGTTGTAGGGGTAGATGTTGGACAACGACAGCATACAGCCGATCTTTGCATCGGGGATGATTTCATGGCAGAGCTTGTTTGCCAGACTGCTGGCCACAAACATATTGTGTGCGGCCTGATAAATCAGCTGCTTATGGTTCGTTTCGGTACCATCAAAAATCACGCCTGCCACATAGTCCGCATTGCGGCGCATATTGTTGATCTCATTGAAGGTCAGCCACAGCTTCACCTTGTCCTTGTAGCGGGTAAAGATGGTGCGGCAGTAGTTCTCGAAGAAGCCAATCAGCTCCCGGCTGCGCCAGCCGCCGTACTTTTCCACGAGGTAGAGCGGCATTTCATAGTGGCTGATGGTGACGAGCGGCTGGATGCCGTTCTTGTTCAACTCATCGAACAGGTTGTCGTAGAACTGCAAGCCCTTCTCGTTGGGTTCGGTTTCGGTGCCAGTGGGGAAAATGCGCGTCCATGCAATGGAAGTGCGGAACACCTTGAAGCCCATCTCGGCAAACAGCGCGATATCCTCTTTATAGCGGTGATAGAAGTCGATTGCAGTTTCGTGGGGATAGTACTGACTGCCCGGAACGGGCTTACCCTGAAATTTGTGGTGAACGCCGTTGGAAAAGCAGCAGGCCAGATCCCAGCCCTTGCCATCCTCCTGCCATGCACCCTCTGCCTGATTCGCAGCAATTGCGCCGCCCCAGAGGAAGCCTTCCGGGAAGGTGTCCCGGTATTTGGAATGGAGTTCCATGTTCAAAACCTCCTGTTATTCTGCGATTTTCGGCTCGTCTGCCGGGTCGTAACCTACTACGAAGGTCACAGCTGCGGACACAACGATTGCTACGATGATGCCGATGAGCATTGCGAGGATGGTATCTTCAAAGATGGGCAGAGCCATAATGGTGGAGTAGCCCATGGTGTAAGCCTTTGCGCCCAGAATACCGGTCACGATACCGCCCACAGCACCACCGGCCATCACGCCATACATGGGACGCTTCAGCTTGAAGTTGATGCCGTAGATAGCGGGTTCGGTCACACCTGCCACGATGCAGCCAAAGGCAAGGCTGAACGCTTCAGAACGGAAGGCCGGGTTTTTGCTGCGCAGACCAACACCAAGGCAGGCACCGCCTTCGGCCATGTTGTGCAGGATGAAAGAGGGACGGAAGATGGGGTCATAGCCGGGGTTTGCAATGGACTGTGCCATGAAAGGAGAAATTGCATGGTGCATACCGGTCATGACCAGCCAAGGCATCACACCAGCCAGAATACCGACTGCCAGAGGGCCGACATTGGCACCCAGCCAGACGAACACACCGGAGATGGCAGAACCGACATAGCTGCCCAGAGGTCCCAGCACGGTGAAGCCGAGAATCATGGAAAGGCCCATGGTGCCCATGCCAACGAAGATAGACTTGAAGATGCCCGGAACGATCTTGTTCAGCAGCTTTTCAAAGAAGCAGCAAGCCAGCGCAATGAGCAGAGCGGGCAGAAGCTGCTGCTGATACTTGACCAGCTTGACCGGCAGATTCAGCAGGGTAAGTGCTTCGCCGTTGGCGACCATGGAAGTAAAGGCCGGGGTCAGCAGGCTGGCGGCACCTGCCATAGCGTAGATGGGCGTGGAACCCAGCTGCTTGGCTGCGCCGTAGGCCACGAAGATGGGCATGAAGTAGAACGGTGCGTTGGCCACCCAGCTCAGCACCATGTAGGTGTTGCCGTCCTTGAAAGCGGGTACTGCATAAGTAATGAGCAGCAGCAGGACTTTGAGCATACCGCCGCCGATCAAACCGGGAACGGTGGGAGCCACGGCACCAGCAATGAAGCTGACAGCATCGTTGAAGTATTCCTTCGGCCCCTTCTTGCCCTTTGCAGCAGCCGGTTTCTTTTCCGCTGCCTTGGATGCAGGCTGAGCGTTCTGCTCGTACAACTCATGTGCCGCATTGTAGAGCGGAACCAACTCTTTGCCCACCACGATCTGTGCCTGACCGGACGCATAAATCACGCCCAGCACACCGGGAACAGCCTTCATGCCGTCCAGATCGGCGGCATCCTTGTCGATCAGGGTGAAGCGCAGACGAGTCGCACAGTGACCCACAGCCTTGATGTTGCTGTAACCGCCCGCCTTTTCGATCAGGTCAAGTGCCGTTTTCTTGTGATCCATGATGTTCTCCTTCCTCTTTTCAGCCAATGATGCTGCACTGGTCATTGGTGATTTTTTCGTACATCCAGCCAAGGCTCATCATGCCCTGCTCTTCAATTTCCTGCATCATGCCTGCTTCTTTTTTCATCACGGCATGAGCAGAAGCCAGAACCTTTTCTGCATCTTCCGGGTGAATGACGACCAGACCGTTGCCATCGCCTACCAGAATGTCACCGGGGCAGACGATGCGTCCGCCGATGTTGACCGGGACATTGATCTCGCCGGGGCCGTTTTTGTACGGGCCGTTCGGACAAGCCGCTTTTGCAAACACCGGGAAGTTCATCCCGGACAGTTCCACCTTGTCGCGGATGGCACCGTTGATGACAAAACCTGCGATGCCGCGCTTTGCTGCGTAGGTCGCCATGATCTCGCCGCAGAGGGCGCGTTCCTCAAAGCCGCCGCCATCGACCACGATCACGTCACCGGGCTTTGCGTTGTCGATGGCGTAATAGAAGAGGAGATTGTCGCCTGCCGGAACGCGGACAGTGTAGGCCGTTCCGGTGAGCCGGACGTTGTTCACCGGGGTGATCTGTGCCGAGATCGCAGCGGTGCGGTTCATGGCATCACCGATGTTGGGAATGGGGATGCCGTCAAACTTTGCCAGCAGCTCAGCAGACGGGCGCGGGAAATCATTTTTGATACAGTAGCCAATGTTCATAATGAAATACCTCACGATTACGAATGATTTCCGCTGTGCGCACATCGGATTTTCCTTGCACCGTTATCATAACATACCCAGAAGATATTGTAAAACGAATTATAAAACTATATAATATCACCAGAACCGATATTTGAAACCCCTGTCAGGAGGAAGTGCGGTATGACCTACGAACAAGTTGAAACCTTTCTTGCAGCTGTATCCGGCGGCACTATTTCTGCAGCCGCAGAAGCACTGTTTGTTTCCCAATCCACCGTCAGCAGCCGCATCCAGCTTCTGGAGCAGGAACTGGGCATCCCGCTGCTCATCCGGCACAAAGGCCACCGCACCATTGAGCTGACCAGCTACGGCAAGGAGTTCGTGCCGCTGGCAAGTCAATGGGCATCACTGTGGAAGGAAACACAGAACCTGAAAAACAAATCTGACCTGCAAACGCTCCGCATCGCAGGCGTGGATGCTGTGAACAACTATACATTTCTGCCGCTCTATCGGACGCACATGGAAAGGCATCCGAGCATCCGGCTCTCCATCAACACCTTCCATTCCAGCGAGATCAACAGCCGGGTACAGAGCCGGGATGTGGATATGGGCTTTGTATTCAGCCAGCGCATCCGCTACCCGGAAGTTATTTCCCGCCCAGTCTACCGAGAACTCATGTACTTAGTCTGCCAAAAGGACAGCCCTTACTATGAGGGCATCCATCCACGGGAACTGGATGTCGGCAAGGAAGTTTTTCTGCGCTGGGGGCAGGACTACCAACAGTGGCATGACCGCTACTGGAATCCTTCCGAACTTCCGCTCATCACGGTGAACACTGGCTCCATGCTCAAGCATTACCTGACCGAACCGGGTCGCTGGGCGATTGCCCCCATGTCAGTGGTGCAGGTCATCAGCCGCAGCGGAAATCTGGCGTGGTATCGGATGCAGGAAAGCCCCGCCCCGCGCATTTGCTATCAGCTTATCAACCGCTATCCCAAGAGCAGCCATCAGCAGGCCATTGATTGCTTCAATGCCGAACTGGACACCTTTATTGAACAGAACCCCAGCATCTGCACCTTCGAGGACTGGATGCTAGAAACACCGAAAGAGGGATAGTGTGTTTTCTCAATGTTCTATATAAGTCCTACTATCGCCGCTTTACTGCAATAAAATTTGCAAAACCATCTTGACGCACCTTGTAATCCATGATACCCTCTATCGCAAATCCCGCTGCGTTAGCCGTAGATGACTGCACGGTGCGGGTTTATTCTCCATGAAGATTTTTACCGCCCCGCAACACACCCGATTCATTTTGCCGCCGATTCACCCGACAAAATCCATCGCCTGTACTGCGTGGGCGGTGTTTTTCTTTTTGCACTTGACGCATCATCGTACTTGTGCTATTATATCGCTAAAATATATCTCAATTTCTTGAGCTATATTTTGATGCACGCACCTTGAATCCTTCATAAGCCGTCCGAACAGCGATACTGTGCCATGACCTGCCTTGAAAGCAGCGAGCCAGAGAAATACGCCGCTGCAAAACAGGGGCAGGAACTGCGTTCGGTGTGAACGGCGACCAGAGCAGGGGCGGCTAGTGTGCTTTGCACATTGGGCTTGCTTTTTCGTCAGTGTGCTGCGCGGTTCGCTCACTGGAATTTTCAGTGTTGCACGGAAAAGGCGAAAGCAAGTATCGACCTGTGACCACAAATTTCAATTCTTGAAAATCTCTGTCACATGGTCTGCTCCTTGTTGGGGAGTGCCTTCCCCAAACCCTGCTCCAGCTTTGCGCTGGCTTACAGCGCGAAAGCGGCGTGTCGTTTTACATAGCCCCTCCATCCCGGAGCGGGCATTTATTATTTTCACAGGAGGTCTAATATGGCTGAAATGAAAAGTCCGAACGTACACGCACGAGAGAACCGCACCGACACGCCGCGAAATTGAAAGACACACATCATCAAAGTCAGAGTGACCGCAGAAGAAAAACTGCGCATTGAACACGCCTGCAAAGAACTCCACCTCACCCAGTCCGCACTCGTCCGCCGCGTCCTGTACGGTGTGAACGTCAAACACACCGTAGTGGTAGCGCAGGGCGGTGAGGACGCACTGGCCGCGATCGCCGCCTTGTCTGCCCAGTGCAGCAAGGTGGGAAGCAACCTCAACCAGCTTGCACGGCACTTCAACTCTGGCGGCAAAGACACAGAGCAGCTCCGGGCGCAAATTCTGGAAGAGCTGTCCGCACTCACGAACTTTCGGCTGAAAGCCGAAGAAACGGTTGGTGAACTGTATGGCAACCATCAAGCAATAATCCGGCTGTGCCGAATTGGCTGTGAAAAATCACCTGCGTGATTTTTTTAATGTAGGCAGCTTTCAGCTGCAATCAGCATAGTCTCGAAGAACTCTAACTATGCCGCCGCAGAAAGCTATCTAACCTTTCAGCACAACGAGTATACCGGTCTGCCCATTCTGGACGAGCAGGGCAGACCCAAGCTGCGGGATTCGTACCTGCTCGACACTCTTGAGTGCGGCGGATCCTCGTTCGCTATGGCCTGCCTGATCGCCAACCGAAAGTACGGCAAGAACGGCAGGCGGGAGGACGTGAAAACCCACCACTATATCATCAGCTTCGACCCGAAGGACGCGGTAGAAAACGGCCTGACCATGGAGAGGGCACAAGCCCTCGGCTTGCAGTTCTGCAAAGAAAACTTTCCCGGTCATCCCGCCATCGTCTGTACCCACCCGGACGGTCACAACAGTGCTGGGAACATTCACGTCCACATCGTCATCGGCAGCTTGCGCGTCCGCACCGTGGAGCGGCAGCCTTTCATGGACAAGCCGTGCGACTGGGAAGCGGGCAAGAAGCACCGCTGCACCTCCGCCATGCTCCGGCATCTTCGTGTCGCGGTCATGGAGATGTGCGAGCGCGCCGACCTGAACCAGATCAATCTGCTGGAAGCCCAAGGCGATCATGTTTCCGAGCGCGAGTATTGGGCGCAGCGGCGTGGACAACGCCGCCTCGACTATGCAAACGCGAAACTTGCCGCCGAAGGGCAGCAGCCGACCAAGACCGTCTATCAGACAGAACTGGAAAAGCTGCGCCAGCAAATTTACTCCGTGCTGAACAAGGCCACCACCTTCGAGGAATTTTCTGCATTGCTCATGCAGGAACACGGCGTTGCCGTGAAAGAGAGCCGTGGGCGATTAAGCTACTGTCCGCCCAATCGGACAAAGTTCATCACCGCGAAAAAACTGAGCAAGAAGTTGGAAAAGGAGCAGGTGCTGACAGCCCTCTCCCAAAACATCAAGTTCACTCCGACCATCCAGCCCAGCAGCAAAAAGAAACCGGATAAGATCAGACAACTGGTTGACATTCAGGCAAAAGTTGCTGCGGGTAAGGGCATCGGCTATGAGCGTTGGGCGAAAAAGTTCAACCTCAAAAGCTGGTCGCGGACCCTGCTTCTCTTGCAGGAGAAGGGACTGCTCACCGAAGATGCTCTGAACCAGCGCATTGCTGAACTGCAAACGCAGTATGACGATGCTTTGGCAGTGGTCAAAGATATGGATGCCCGCATGGATTCCATCAGGGAACTGCGCGGGCATCTTTCCGTGTATCGGCAGTACAAGCCCCTCGCGCAGAAGCTCCAAACTGTGCGGAATCCCGCCAAGTTCAAGGAGCAGCACCGCACAGAACTGACCATTTATCAGGCGGCACGCGCCTATTTCAAGGCCAACGGAATCAAAACCGTATCCGACCTGCCTGACACTGACAAACTGGATGCCGAATACCGGAAACTTTCCTCGGAGAAGAACGGATTCTACCAGCATTACAAGCAAGCACAGCAGGAGCTGCGCGAACTTCGCAATGCCCAGCAAAACGTGGAAGCCTTCTTCCGCAAGGAAGAACGCAACCACACCGCCCCAAGCAGGAGGTCAAATGAACGAAACTCTGACCGATAGATGTGTAGACCCGAACCTCACCCACGCCCTTTACCGGGCTTCGACCTTTCGACTGTACCCCACCCATTCGGACGGAGGGTAACACCTCTGTCTTTTCAGATGTAAAGAACGCCATCTCGACCCGGCAGGCGGCGGAGCTGTACGGCTTCACCGTAAACCGGAACGGCATGATGTGCTGTCCCTTTCATGGGGATAAACACCCCAGCATGAAGGTGGATAGCCGTTTCCACTGTTTCGCTTGTCAGGCTGATGGCGATGTGATTGATTTTGTCGGCAGACTTTTTCAACTTTCTCCCCGCAAGGCGGTGGAAAAGTTGACGGAAGATTTTGGCATTGCCTGTGCTGGTGGCACGGTGCGGATTGCAAACCGCAGTCCGCCCACCGTCCGGCAAAGGCTGCTGGAATATTACCGCTGTCTGCAACGCTGGCGGGTACGGTATGCACCGCAGTCACCCACAGAAGAACTACACCCCTGCTTCCTTGAAGCCTTGAAGAATACGGACTATGTGAAGTATCTTCTGGACTGTTCTGTGCTTCCCGACCCGCAGATCGAAAACGAACTACGGAAGTATTGGGAGGGATTGTATGAGCGATTGGAAAAAGAAGAACGAAGATTGGCGTGATGATGAGGACGAATTGGAAGAAGAGGAAGAAAGCGAATGCCCTTGGGTAGACAGCAAGGGCAAGGTACGCGAATCCGCTTACTGCCAGTATCTTTTAGAGAAACACCCCATGATGTGTCTGAAACAGAAGCTGTTCGACCAGAACGGCGAGGTAGACGAGGACGCACTGCTCTACGAAGTCCACAGCGACCTCCGCGACTTTGTGACCAACAACCTTGCCAAGAAGGAGAAGCAGGTTCTGGACGCACTCCGCATCGAAACCTATACCGCAGACTGGAAGCCCCAGCTTGACCGGATTCACCTCCAGAACGGAATGTATTTTCTGGACGAGCGCGGCTTTGTGCCGGAGAAGGAACTCTGCCTGAACCGGCTCCCGGTAGAATACCAGCCCGATGCCCCTGCACCGACCAAATGGCTGGAATTTCTGGACGGTCTGCTTATCCCGGAGGACATTCTGACCTTGCAGGAATACCTTGGCTATCTTCTGATTCCCTCTACCAAGGCGCAGAAGATGCTGGTCATGACTGGCAAGGGCGGCGAGGGCAAATCCCGAATCGGCTTGCTGCTGAAGAAGCTGTTCGGGGAAGCCTCTCACTCCGAATCCATCCTCCGTATCGAAACGAACCGCTTTGCCAGTGCAAATCTGGAGTACAAGCTGGTCATGGTCGATGATGATCTGAACATGGTGGCTCTGCCCGAAACGCGGAACATCAAGTCCATCGTCACCGCCGAAGACCGTCTGTGCATCGAGCGGAAGAACAAGCAGGCTGTCCAAGGCTTGCTGTACGTTCGTTTCCTCTGCTTCGGCAATGGCAACCTTGTGGCTGCTCACGATGATAGTGACGGTTTCTGGCGCAGACAGATTTTGATAACGGTAAAAGACCGTGACCCTGCCCGCGTAGATGACCCGTTCCTCATCGAAAAGCTGTCCGAGGAACTTCCCGGCATCCTGCTGTGGATGCTGGAAGGCCTGAAGCGTCTGCTGGCGAATAACTACCAGTTTACCATCAGCGAACGCTCCATCCAGAACCTTGAAGCAGCCATGGCGGACAGCGACAACCTGACCCAGTTCATGCAGGCCAGTGCCTATGTCCGCTTCAGGCCCGACACCGAGGAACGCTCCACCTATCTCTACCGAGCCTACACCAAATGGTGCGAGGATAATCTGGAATCGCCTGTTCCGCAAAAGAAGTTCAGCCAGTTTCTGCTGAAAAATTCCGGGAAGTATGGTCTGATCTTCTCCAAGCACATCGAGGGGAAGTATCGCGGCTTCCGGGGTGTATGCGTCCACCCCGCCTTTGCCGCTGCTTAAAAAACACACGAAAAGTGAAAATCTCGCGCCCTACGCGCCCCAAATCAGTGGTTTCGACCTGTTATCGCTGTTTTCTTCGGGCGCGTATCTGCTCTTTCCGGGCGGATGTAGGGCGGCAACACGCCCTTCGGGGCGCGAGATGAACCAAGACGCGCCCCAAGAGGGCGCGTACAATCCAGCCATGCGCCCTGTAAAACCAACATAGAAAGGTACTTTTGTGTAGTTTGGGGCGCGTGGGGCGCGTAATTTCAAGTTCTTCGCACTTTTTACGGGTTGCTGCTTCGGGTCAGGAGCAGCAGACCCTTACATATTACCAGCCCATGAAGGTTGCAGCTCAAAGGGAGCTGCGCCGGGTTTGGAGAAGTGCAAAGGAGACATGCCTATGAAAAATGTCCGCAAAAAACCGACTGAACTGACCCGCGAAGACTTGAAAATCGTGCCCGAATCCCCTACAATGGAATTGTCCAAAACCCCTGCCGTAGAACCTTCTGACCAGACTCAAACAGCCAAGCTCGTGCCGCTTGTCTACCGGGTGGATGAGATTGCCCAACTGCTGGCGATCTCCAACCGCGCTGCGTACAACCTGTGTAACACCACGAAAGATTTCAAGGTGATCCGCCTCGGTACCAGCATCCGGGTAAGCAAGCAGAGCTTCGATGATTGGTTTGCAGCGGTCTGAGGGAGGGAACATCTATGGCATCTATCCTCAAGCGCGGAGATTCCTACTCCGTTCGTTTCAAGTACAAAGACCATGCTGGCCGAATCTGTGAAGGCTGGGAGAGTTTCAAAACCAAGAAGGAAGCGCAAGACCGCAAAATCTCGGTGGAGAAAGAACTTTTAGACGGTACATTCCTCATACCCGATGCAATGACGGTGGAGGAAATGCTGTACAAGTGGCTCCCCATCCAGTCCAGCAAGCACAAGTGGGCATCCAAAACCTACACCCATACGGTAGCCATGATTCAGAATCTTGTCGTGCCTTATCTCGGCAAGAAGCAGATTCAGAAGGTTCAGACGTATGACCTTGAACAGTTCTACGCCACTCTGAGCCGAACACCGCGCGGCCTGTATAAGCAGGGTGTCAAGCAAACGCTCACCGACAAGCAGAAGCGGCAGTTCCTGACAGGTGCTTCCATCCGGGAAGTCCATGCTATGCTCAAGACTGCTTTCTCCTATGCCGTTGAGTGGGGTCTGCTCCTCAAGTCACCGATTCCAAGGGAAGCTCCCAAGGCCACCTCGGAAGAACGTGCCATTTGGGATGAAAAGACCATGCTTGCGGCGTTGCAGACCATGACCGACCCTACGCTCCATCTTGCTGTCCACCTGAGTATGATCCTCTCGCTGCGTGTCGGAGAAATCCTCGGCTTGCAGCCGGGAGATATTGACTTCGATGCAGCCGATGGGCGCGGAACCATCACAGTTGGCCGGAGTTTGCAGCGCACGGAAAAGGCCGCACTGGAAAAGACTGACCCGAATCAAATCTATCACATCTTCCCTGACCAGCGCGAGGGCAGCAGCTCCGCACTGGTTCTGAAAAAGCCCAAGACCAAGAAATCCAGCCGTACCCTCTATTTGACGAAACCCTTGAAAGAGGAACTGCTGGCTTGGCTGGAACGGCTCAAACAGGACGAGCTTGCCATGGATGGCAGGTACCGCAACTGCGGCCAGCTGTTCCGTCTGCCGAACGGCTTACCTGTTGCACCGGAAGCCCTTTCTAAATGGTATCGAGCTTGGCGCGCGGAGCACCCGGAGTTTGAAAAGATCGTATTTCATGGTCTACGCCACTCCAGTGCTACCTACCAGCTGATTGAATCTGGCGGCAACATCAAGGCCGTGCAGGGCAATACAGGCCACGCGACCACCGGCATCCTGATGGACACCTACGCCCACACGCAGGACAAGCCCCGGTTGGAGCTGGCAGAGAAGATCGAAGCCGACTTCTATTCGCAGAATGTCGGCAGCAAGCCCGGTTCTGCGCCGGAAAAACAAAATCTGCCGGATGCCGCTCAAATCACCCCTGAAGTGATGCTGACGGTCGTCCGACAGATGAACCCCGAACAGCGGCGCGAGTTTACGCGACTGCTGTTTGCCTGAAAAACTATGGAAAAATCGCTCACGATGCACAGAATGCAGACAATGCAAAGAAAAACACGGCTTTCCCGCCGGTGTGCAAAAAGTGTGCAAAGGTGTGCAGACCTCCAGAAAAAGGAAAAACCCACGAAGAATCTTTCGATTCTTCGTGGGTTTTTGGTGCGCTCGAGGGAACTCGAATCCCTGGCCCTCTGATTAAAAGTCAGATGCTCTACCGACTGAGCTACGAGCGCAGATCATAATAAACAGACAGTATCACGATACTGCCGAATAATATTACCATATTTAAAGAAAAAAAGCAAGAGTCTTATACAAAAAATCTCCATGCCGTGCGAGGTGGACTGCGTCGGATGGGTGCGCTTTGCGCATGAAATAGAGCAAAAGTGCAGTCAAACGAAAGAACTTTTAGAACTTCTTTATGTGTGACCTGCGTCTGGCGGGAACTTCCTCTTTACAAATGGGGCGGGAATCGGTACAATCAAAGCAGTTCCTTTTCTCAGGAAACGGGGTAAGACGCATTCAGAGGTCGTGAGCTGACCGCGCAGGGGCGCGGCGGCGGGCTTTTTATGATATTGGAGCATTCCTGTAATCCGTAAAAATTGCGAATTGAAATAAAAAGAACCC
>CAVEGP010000031.1:0-21701 GCA_963615155.1 Bacteroides uniformis
CTCCACACAGGTGCAGAGCGCGAAATAACCCACAAAATAACTGCACAGCCGGATCACCGCAAAGGCCCCGCAATGCGGGTCTTTCAGGATCTCCAGCTTCTTCTCCCGGTCGCCGTAACTGGACAGCGCATCGCAGGTATCCGCATAGCCGTCCAGATGGATGCCGCCTGTGACCCAGACCGGAACAAGACAGAAGCCGACCGCCTTTGCCAGCGTAGGCAGTGGCAGAACTCCGCAGACGCACCACAGAATGCCGCAAACCAGCCCAATGAGCGGAAACGCACACATTGCGTACCGCATATTTTTTGTGTTCCACTCAAATTGCGGCACGGGCAGTGCCGAAAACATTGCGAATGCGACCGCGATGGTCTGGAAAACGATCATAGCTTCTCTCCTTTATAATAGTCAGGGATACCGCAGACCACCCGTACTACCGCATCGGCGCGCGCCGCAAGCCCATTGTTGACCTGCGCCAATATCTGAAGATAAAAGTCAGTGTCTCCGGCATATTCCACGCCGCCGCTGAACACTTCATTCGAAACGATCACAAGCTCTTCGCACCGCTCTGCCAGCGTTTCCAGTCCGGACAAAACCGCCTGTGCCGTATTCTTGCCTGCGCCATCCGGATCATAAAACTCGTTGGCAATCAGATTTCCGAGATCCTCCAACAGAGCCGTTCCCCTCTGCGGAAAGGTCACGTTTTCAAGATGGAGCGGGCACTCGATGGTCTGAAACTGCTTTTCCGCCCGCATTTTCCGATGCTTTTCAACCCGAGCGGCACACTCGTCGTCCCAGACCTGCATGGTCGCCAGATAATAGCGCGGAAGCGATGTTTTCAGCACAAGGCTCTCGGCATACTCACTTTTCCCACTGGCTGCACCACCCAAAACCAGCGTCAGCATTGCGGCGTATACGGCGTGATGCCGCCCTCCGTAAAGGAGTAGCAGTTGTTGTAAACCGCCGCTGCCATATCCCACAGCGGGATCGCTGCCACTGCGCCAGTCCCTTCACCAAGATGCAGATTTGCCGTCAGAAGCGGCGGTTTTTTGAGTGCTTCCAGAACCAGCTTTGCAGCAGGCTCTGTCGAGCAATGGCTTGCAAAAGCCGCCTTTTCTGCCATCGGGCAGAGCCGGACCGCGCAAAGTGCCGCCACACCGCTGATAAAACCATCCATCAGCACAGGCACACCCTCCAGCGCACCGCCAAGGAACACACCGCACAGACCGGCAATATCAAAACCGCCCAGTTTCGCAAGGACATCCAGCGGATCATCTGCGTTCGGATGATTGATCTCGATGCCCTTTTGGATCGCATGGATCTTCCTCACAAGCCCTTCATCTGAAAGTCCCGCACCCCGTCCGGTCATCGCCTCGACGGGCTGCCCCAGCAGAACCGCCGCAACTGCGCTGGAAGTCGTGGTATTGCCGATTCCCATTTCGCCCGTGGCAAGCAGGGTAACGCCCTGCTGCTTTTGACTCCGGACAAGCTCGATTCCTTTCGCAATGGCTTCCACTGCCTGCTCCCGGCTCATGGCCGAACCAGCCGTAAAGTCCGCTGTTCCTGCGGCAATGCGACAGTTCAGCAGACCGGGCACAGGTTCGCCCGCAATTCCCATATCCACAGGAACCACGTCGCAATGAGCAATTTTTGCCATCTGGCAGACGCTCGTCCGACGGGCAACAAGATTTTCTGCCACCGCGCGGGTCACACTCTGGTCGGTCTGACTGACACCCTGCGCCACTATGCCGTTATCCGAGCAGAGAACCAGCACTGCCCTATGCGAAAAATCCATCTTCTCCAAACCTGTCAGCGCGGCAACATCCTCCAGCAGCGTTTCCAACGCACCCAGACCGCCCAGCGGCTTCGCAAGACTTGCCCAATGCGCATGAGCGGCAGCGCATGCCGTCTCGTCCGGAGGTGCAACCATCGACAGCAGTCTTTTTAATTCTGTTTCCGTCATTTTTTATCTTCCTTGCTTTTGATATTGTCTCGCCGCCGCAACGAATCGTTCCGGCAAGGGCGTGCCCGCCCAGTATAAGTGCGGAAATCCCGCATAGAAATGCGCATTGGCAAAGCCGCAGTTCCATTGTGTTCCGTTTGCTTTTGCAGCCAAAAGATCCGTGCCATTCTCCGTCGAATCCCAGTGATGGAACTCATGCACCGGCAGAGTTTCTCCGGCACGGAAGAGCATGCTGTCCGCCCGTGCTGTCAGCTTCGCATAGCCGAATCTTACCAGCCGTCCGACCTTGAAGCCCTCTCCCGAAAGGGTAACGACCATCGGGAAGCTCTGTCCGTCTGCGTCCTCCAACGATTTTCCCAGATACAGGAATCCGCCGCACTCCGCTACCGTCGGCAGTCCATTTTCGATGGCGGTTCGTACTGAGTTCAGCATCGGCTGATTCTCACTCAACGCTTTTGTGTACAGCTCCGGATATCCGCCCGGCAGATACAGCCCATCTATATTTTCAGGCAAAGCGGCATCCTTCAGTGGGCTGAACCGTACCAGCTCTGCGCCCGCGCTCTCTAAAGCCTCCAGTGTTTCCGCATAGGTGAAGCAGAAGGCTTCATCCTGAGCGACCGCAATGCGGACTGTAGGTTTTTTCGTCAGCAAAACAGGCACAGACGGCGCAGGGCAGTCAAACACTTCTTCAAATCGTGACCGATCCAGCACAAGAGCCTCTGCCAGATCCTCTACTTTTTGCTGTAGACCGACGATTTCTCCGGCTGTTTTCAGCCCGAGATGACGGCTCTCGAATGTCCCCTCCGACACATGCGGCAGATAGCCCAATACGGGGAGCTTCGTTTCCCGTTCCAACATCGACGCAAGCATTTTGTACAAACTCGGCGAACAATCATTGAGCAAAATACCAGAAATATGGCTGGACGTCCGGAAGCTTTTCAGACCATTGACCTCTGCCGCCAGCGTCAGGCTCGCCCCCTTTGATGGAAGAACGAGCAAAACCGGCAAATCAAGCGTATCCGCCACTCTCCATGCGCTCGCTGCATCGCTCGTACCGCCCAGACCATCGTAAAAGCCCATTGCTCCTTCGCAGATCACAGCATCGTGATTTCTTGTACCCATCGCATACAATCTGCGAACCGTTTCGGCATCGGAAAAGAAAAGATCCAGATTATGGCTGTCTACGCCAAGAACCGACCGATGGAACATCGGGTCGATGTAATCCGGTCCGCATTTGAACGCAGCGGGAGCATATCCATACTTTTTCAGCTTCGCAAGCAATGCGCATGTCACCGTTGTTTTTCCGTTTCCAGAGCGTGGCGCAGAAATCAAAAACTGTATCATGTTCTCTCTCCTGTAATAAGGAAGATCGGATTATTCGCCATCAGAAGATGCAGTTTTCCCGCAGGCTTCGTCCGGCTGACCGAAAGCTGTGTCACCTCGGCAGAAAGTCCATGCGCGGTCAAAGCGGCAATGGCTGCGCTCAGCGTTTCCAAGGCTATGGCGGAGATACAGATGCGGGCTTTGGGATTCTTTGCCAGCACAGCATCCACGACCTGCGCCATCCCTCCCTTTGTTCCGCCGATAAACACCGCATCCGGTGCGGGCAGGTTTTCCAACGCCTGCGGTGCTCTGCCCTCTTTTAAAATCAGATTGTGTACCGCAAATTTTCCCCAATTTTTCCGGATCAGATCACAGGCATCCGGTTCGCACTCGACCGCATAAACCTTTCCCCGTGGAGCGGCAAGAGCCATCTCCACGCTGACGCTTCCGGTCCCCGCACCAACATCCCAAAGGATGTCCTGTGGTCGGATCGCCAGCTTTGCAAGGACAGCCGCACGAACCTCCTGCTTCGTCATCGGCACCTCTCCGCGGATAAATTCATCATCCGGAAAACCTGCCGCACGCTGCGGCGCGGATGGGATCGCTTCTGTCAGCAGTACGCTCAGGGACGCAAATTCCTGTTCCGCAAGCTGGGAGACCGTTCCTTCGATCAGTCTTTGTTTTGATGTTCCGAGATTTTCTCCCACAACAGCCTGTACTGTGCCCAGTCCGGTATCTGTCAGCTCCCTGCAAAGGGTCGCAGGCGTTTCGATTCCGCCCGTCAGAAAAAAGACAGGCTTTCCCTCACTGCACTCCGCAACCGGATCGCAGGCACAGCCATGTGCCGAAACAAGCTTCCAATCCTGCCACGGGCGTTCCAGTACCGCAGAAAGCATCTGAACACTGGATATTCCGGGCAGAATCCTTGCCGCAATCTTCTTTTCCCGCAGCAGCTTCGACAGACCTGCCGCCCCCGAATAAAAACCCGTGTCGCCGCTGTACAAAATCACTGGATTCTGTGCATCTGTTTCCTCAATGCAGCGAACGATCGCATCCGCCTTATAGAGAGCCTTCCGGTTCGGGGTACAGCCTTCGGGCAGATGTTCCAGCAGTCGTTTTGCGCCCAGGATCAGATCCGCCGATTGCAGCGCATCTAAGGCTTGAACGGTCAGCGTTTCTTCCGTACCTGCGCCCATTCCTACCAATGTTACCATTTCAGCATCTCCTTACATCGAGTCAGAATCTCGTCTGCGCCTTCTCCCTCTTCTGCCGGACGGCGGATGACGACCAGCTTCACCTCGCAATCCTGCGCTGCCTGCACCTTTTCCGCAAAGCCGCCTGCCGTTCCGCCATCCTTCGTCACAAGAAAACGGATCTCAAATTGGCGCATCAATGCAGCATTTAGTTCATAGGAGAACGGTCCCTGCATCGCAATGATATTTTTGTGTGGAATCCTGAGTTTCTCACAGGCAGTGATTCCCTCTATGGTCGGAAGAAGCCGCGGGAACAGACGGTTCGGGTCAAGCCCTGCAAACACAGAAAGCTCCTTCGCCCCTGTTGTCAGCAGAATATTTCCGCTCGTCTGCGCCAGAAATTCAGCCGCCCGTGCTACTGTTTCCACTTCTACGCTTTCTGCCGGAAGCGGACTCGCCGGACGAAGCAGCCGGTGATAACCGACCTTTGCCATTTCACAAGCTGCACGGATATTGCGGGTCGCCTCCACAGCATAGGGATGGGTCGCATCCACACATAGTCTTGCGTCCCGCAGCAAGTCTGCCATCTCTTCCGAGGTCATTCGTCCGCAATGAACCGTAATGCCGGACATTTCGCCCTGCTCCTCCGCACCCAGCGGAGTCGCTACGCTAACGACCACTTCTGCGCCAAGCTCAGCAAGCTGTTTTGAGAAGATCCGCCCCTCCGTCGTACCGCCAAACACAACTACCTTCACCTGTGATACCCCCTCGGCGTCACCATCTTTTCATGCAGTATTTTTGTTGCGCCGTTGCCAATGTAGACCGTCGTGAACATATCCACAGCCGTCTTTTCCAATTCAGCCAGCGTCAGAATCCGACAGGTCTGCCCTTCCCGCCCGATGTTTCGCACCAGACCGCAAACTGTCTGCGGCTTTTTGCCATTCTCGAGCAGGATCCGCACTGCCCGCTCCAGATAATCCGGTCTGCCCTTTGAGGAAGGATTATACAGTGCTGCGCAAAAATCTCCCATCGCTACACATGCCAGCCTTTTTTCGATCACCGACCACGGCGTGAGACGATCCGAGAGCGAGATCACGCAGAAATCGTGTGCCAGCGGCGCACCCAGCACTGCGCCGCCGCTCAGTGCCGCCGTCAGACCGGGCACGATCTCGACCGTGACCTCCGGATACTCCTCCGCCAGCTCGAGCAAAGGGCTCGCCATTCCGTAAACGCCTGCATCCCCCGAGCAGACAAGCGCGACCGAACGTCCTTTTTGCGCTGTTTCCAACGCCCAGCGGCAGCGGTCGATCTCCTTTGTCATTCCGGTAGTGTAACACTCTTTTCCCGGATAAAACGGACGCACCAGCTCCAGATAGACCGTATACCCGCACAGCACCTCGGCGACGTTCAAGGCACTCTGCGCCTGTGCGGTCAGGAACTGCGGGTCACCCGGACCAAGACCCACGACATAAACGATTTTATTTGATTGTTCCGTCATCTTTCCATCTCCAATCCGGCAAAAACGTTTTTCGTGCCAGCGCAAAGGTCACGCCGCCGGACGCATATTTCCGAAGCCTTAACGCTCCGTCCGCCGCCAGTACTGCCGCTCGTTCACATACATTATCCACACCCGTAATGCTTCGGACAAACGCCGACGGTGTAAAATCTCCCGAAACTGCTTTCAACTTCTCCGCCGAATAAAATTCAACATTCCAATGATTTTTTTCACAAAATTCCAACAGACCCTCTTCGTTTTGTTTCAGGTCAATGCTGGCAGCCTTCCCGATGCACTGAGGAGAAAGTGCGTATTTTGCACAGAACTCCGCAAAAATTTGCTCCAGCTGTTCCGCTGTCGTTCCACGGCGGCATCCGATCCCCAGCACACCGATCCGTGGTACAAGGTGCAAAGCTTCTCCCTGCAAAAAACAGGTCAGGGCAAAATCCGCATTTTCAGGGTGCTGCGTCAATGCAACGCCAGTGGGAACGGGACCCGCGATGGGGAATTCCGACCAGCAGAAAACCGTTTTCCCTGCCAGAAGCTTCCCGCTGACACGCTTGATCTTCTCCGCTTCCACTACAGCGCAGTTCTGACGCTTTGCCCACTCATCCACCGCAAAAACGCCATTTGCATCGGTCGCCGTTGTGATGATCGGCGTTGCGCCGCAGATCGACGCGATCTCTCGTGCAAGGTCATTCGCCCCGCCGAGATGTCCGGACAGGATCGGGATCGCAAACTGTCCGCACTCATCCACGACCACTACCGCCGGATCGCTGACCTTGCTCCGGCAATACGGCGCAATGGCACGGACAGCGATTCCGGCAGCTCCCACAAAAATCAAGGCGTCTGCCTGTGCAAACTGCTGGGCTGTCCATTCGTTCAGCGATGTCCCTTTCCTTCCGCAGCGGCTCACCGTACCAGCCAGCTTGTCTGCCAGACGCTGCGCTAAAGCCGTGCCTTTTTCGGTGAACGCAAGATAGGCACAGGTCATTTCGCCGCCCCTTTCCGGAACTCGGTCGTGAAGGTCGGGTCATAGAGCTTGCTGCGCTCGTATTGCTTGCCCAGAAAATCGCCTACAACGATCAGTGCTGTCTTGGTGATCCCCGCCTGTCGGGTGCTGTCAGCCAATGTTCCAACGGTACACCGCACTGTCTTTTGTTCCGGCCAACTGGCTTTATAGACCACCGCCGCCGGAGTTTCGGATGTATATGCCCCTCGCAAAAGAGCCTCCTGCACCTTATCGACAAGACCGATCGAAAGGAAGATCACCATCGTTGCGCCGTGTGACGCAAGGCTTGCGAGCTTTTCCTTTTCCGGAACAGGCGTCCGCCCCTCCATCCGTGTAACGATGACGGTCTGGCTCACGGTCGGGAGCGTATATTCAGCGTTGAGTGCCGCCGCCGCACCGCAAAAGCTGGACACACCCGGCGTATCATCGTAGGAGATCTCATCCGCATCCAGTGCGTCCATCTGCTCCCGAATCGCTCCGTACAGGCATGGATCGCCCGTGTGGAGACGAACCGTAGTCTTTTTTTGGTTCTCCATCTGCCGCATGACAGCAAGCACCTGTTCCAGCGTCATCTCTGCGCTGTTGTAAATGGCACAGCCGACTTTTGCCAGCCCGAGCAGAGCCGGATTCACAAGACTGCCCGCATAAATGATACAGTCCGCCGACTGCAAAAGTGCTGCGCCGCGCTGTGTGATGAGGTCAGGTGCGCCCGGTCCTGCTCCAACAAAATGTACCATAAATTACTCCTTTATCAGCAACGTTGCGAAGTAGCCGACAGCTTCCTTCGGACGGGAAACGGAAAGCTCCGGATAAACGATCTCGTCCGGCAGACCGCAGTTGCATACAAGACTGCTGACCGATAATTTTCCCTGTTTTTCCAGAACATCCAGCAGCGCAGGCAATTGACGGCCGGATTTCATCAAGACCTTGCTGCCCGGCTCATCCAGAAGTTTATCCGCCCAGCTTCCGGGCGCAACGGTCAGTGGCGCATCCATTCCACTGGTCAGCGGACGATTCAGTTTCGCCGCTGCCGCACAAAAGCTCGGGACACCAGCCGCCATCGCGGTCGGATAACCTTTGCTCCGCAAAATCTCCTGTAAATATCCAAAGGTCGCATAAATGGATACATCGCCAAGATTGAGCATCGCAACATCCTGT
The DNA here is from genome assembly GCA_963615155.1 of Bacteroides uniformis. Taxonomy (GTDB): domain Bacteria; phylum Bacillota; class Clostridia; order Oscillospirales; family Ruminococcaceae; genus Faecalibacterium. The sequence goes on from CAVEGP010000031.1 coordinate 8,142, forward strand.
CCGTCGTCCAGATAGGGCTGTACGAGCTCCGCCGCCGTTTCATGAGCCTTTGTCAGAACGGTCTTATCCCTGCTCATGGAAAACGAAAGCGGAACGATGACCTTATCCCCCAGCTCCGTTCCCATCGCATTTTGCGCAATGTCCAGAGCCAGCATCTGACCGGAAGCCGTCTGAGGCGCAGCCAGAACCGGACATTGCCGGAGCAGACGCACTGCCTGCAAAGTCATCAGCTCCGGATCGCCGGGACCAACACTGACGCCATAAAACGTTCCCTTCAATGAACCCATCGTTCGATCAACCCCTTTGCCTCTTTCGTCTGCCCCAGAGGACCGTGCTGGTTCGAGAACAATACCGCACCTACCTTGAAATGTTCTGCCGCGCGTCGGTCAAGATGGAGCTGGATCGCGGCAAGCAGACTGTCCAGCACCTCTGCGCGGATGTTCTCTTTGTCCAGAATTTCCAGACAGGCGTCCGTGGTAGCCGCGTTCATCAAAGCGGCGCAGATCTCCCTGCCCGCCCCGCAAAGGGCGGCATGGACGCAGAACAGCTCCGTCCGACAGTCGGCTGTGTGCGAATGGGTGTTCATGATGCCGCCCGCAAGCTTGACAAGCTTGCCCACATGCCCGACCAGAAGCACCTCCTCAAATTTTGCCGTTGCCGCCATATCCAACGTATCTCCGATAAAGTTCGAGGTCTTCACCACAGGAACATCCGCAAACTCGGGATAGGTCTCATGCAGATAATCCAAGCCATAATTTCCCGGCGCAAGAATGAGGCGGCGGGGCGTGCCTGCCCGCAGAGCAGCCTGATTCATCTCCAGCTGGATGGTATCCAGAATCGCCTGCTGACTCATCGGTTCAACGATACCGCTCGTCCCAAGAATCGACAATCCGCCTTCCACACCGATATGTGGGTTGAAGGTTCGCTTTGCGACCTCTTCCCCGCCCTCGATCGAGACTGTTACGGAAAATCCGCCGGGATACACTGCGTTTTCCGCTTCCCGACGAAGAGCCTCGGCGATCATCTCACGCGGCACATGGTTGATGGCTGCCTCTCCGACCGGCTGGTCGAGTCCGGGCTTTGTCACCCGTCCTACGCCCTTTCCGCCCGAAATACGGATCTCTGTTGCATCCGGAAGCAGTTTCACCTCCGCAATAACAGGCAGTCCCGTCGTTACATCAACATCATCGCCGCCATCCTTTTCAATGGCACACTCTGCGCCATCTGGCGTTTTGCGGCAGAACAGCGGCGCAACCTCGACAACGATCCCCTTCGGTGTCCGGAGCGCAACGCTCTCCGGCGTTTTTCCGGTCAGCAAAAACCGCGCCGCACCTGCCGCACCCAAAGCCGCACATGTTCCGGTCGTGTAGCCGCAGCGCAGAAGCTTCTGACCGCTTCGGACATAATGCTCGAATTTGGGTTTCGCAGGCTTAGGCTTTCCAAAAACAGCCTCATACTGTTCTTTACTCAGGCGGTAAAGTGTCCGGATATTTTCCGGCGCAAATGCCATTTCCGGCGTCATAACACCGGAAACGCACTCCGGAGAAACACAGACCACCGCATCCGAAATTTTCTGCGCCATGTCCAGCTCATGCAGACTGACGATGACCGCCAGCTCCTGCTCATGCGCCAGACCTTGCAGGATCGTCAGCAGCTCGATCTTGCCTTTTACATCCAAAAACGAGGTCGGCTCATCCAGCAGGATCACTTCCGGCTGCTGACAGACTGCACGTGCCAGCAGAACACGCTGGCGTTGACCGTCGCTGATGCGGTTGAAGTCCCGATTTGCGAGAGCAGATGCCCCCACCAGCTCCAGTGCGGCGTTCACCTGTCTCCGGTCTTCCTCCGATAAAATCCCGAACCGTCCAGTATACGGGATGCGCCCTGCCGAGACGAACTCGAAGCAGGTCGTCAGCTCCATCCGGCGGGTGTGCGGAAGCATCAGCGCAAGCTTCTGTGCCCGCTCTGTACCCGAATATTCCTGAAGATCTCGTCCATCTAACAAAACGGTTCCGCCCAACGGAGCAAGCTGAGCAGACAGCGTTTTGAGCAGGGTCGATTTGCCTGCGCCATTCGGACCGATCAGGGTTAGGATCTGACCGCGCTTTACACCCAGCGCAATTTTTTCAGCCAGTGGCACTCTACCGTATCCGATAGAAAGTTCCCGAGCCTCACACGAAAAATCGCTTATTTTATCCTTCATCTTCTGTCCTCCTTACGGCGGATCAGCAGTCCGATGACGACCGGTGCGCCAAATACTGCCGTCACCGAGCTGATGGACAGCTCAGTCGGTGCGAAAAGGCTGCGGGCGATCAGGTCGCACAGCAGGCAGAATGCCGCACCGCCCAGACAGCACCCCGGCAGAACGTAAAGCGGCTTCGCGCTGCCAAACATCTGCTTGACCAGATGCGGCACGGCGATCCCCACAAAGGAGATCGGTCCGGCAAAAGCAGTCACACAGGCCGCCAGCAGGCTGGAAAGCAGAACCAGTGCGTTCGAGAAGCGTTTCACGTCCACACCGACACTCTTTGCGTACTGCTCTCCCATCTGGTAGGCCGCCATCGGCTTTGAGAGCAGAAACGCCGCCGCCAGCGCAGGCAGAACGACCAGAGCCGCAGCACGGACATTTCCCCACGTCATACCGGAGAAGCTTCCCTGCGACCAATTGTGAAGATTGACGATATTGGAATCTTGCGCAAACGCTACTACGATATCCGTGATTGCCGAACAGATATACCCGATCATGACGCCGCATATAACAAGAATGTTCATCCGGTCAACCCTGCGCGATACCGCCAGAACGAACGCCATCGCCGCCAACGCACCCACAAACGCCGCCAGGATCAGGGTGACAGAGTTTGTCAGAAGCCCCCGATTCAAAAAAACGACCATCGTCAGGGCAACCGCCAGCTTTGCGCCGCTGGAAATTCCCATCACAAACGGACCGGCGATCGGATTTGCGAAAAAGGTCTGGAGCAGGTAGCCTGCCGCCGAAAGCGCCGCCCCCAGCAGAACGACCATGACCGCACGCGGCAGACGAAGCCGGGTGATGATCCCGACTGCCAACTCATCCTGCCCCTTTCCGCTCAGCGCGGACAACACCGTTTTCGGCGTCAGAGCCACACTTCCCCAAAAGAGGTTTGCCGCAAACAGGACCGCCATTGTAACGATCAGAGCGATATAAGAGATAATAAGACGTTTTTTGCTGGTCATATACAGCTCCTCAGGAAACTTTGAGCAAAAATTTCAACGTCGATTCGTCCGGTTCTTCTTCCGTGAAAATGGTGTGCATATCCAGAATCAGATCCGCCAGCTCCATGCTCCGCTGGAAAAAGCTTTGGTTCGTACACCAGACATTTCCGTTCTGCACCGCTTTGAAGTCCGCCAGCATTGCGCACTTGGCGACCAACTGCTCTCGGGTATTGATGACCCCTTCAACAGTGCTGTTATAAATAAGGAAATCGGCATCCTTTGCGCCCGCATAGAAATCCTCCAACGGAAGGCTCATGGTCGATAAGCTGTTTCCACTGTCGGTCAGATCAGAAAACACATAGTCACCGCCTGCCATCTCGATCATCTGGGCGATGTAATCACCGCCCTTGCGGACATTTGCCAGATCGTTGGCTGTGATAGAGAAAAATGCCGCCGTCTTTCCGGAGGAAGGCTGTTCCATCAGGGGCGTAATCCGTTCCACCTGCTGTGAAAATACCTGCTCTGCCGTTTCTTCTTTTCCCAACAGGATCCCGACCAGCTTGATCCACTCCATTCGTGCCAGCGGACTTCCCTCATAGCTGGAACGCTCCACCAGAACGGGGATCCCGAACCGCTCAAGCTGTTCTTTCACCTCGGGTGTGTGGTATATCATGGTATTCTCAAGGGCAAAGGTGCAATTTGCCGCCAGGATCCGCTCATAATCCGGTGCGCTGTACTTGCCTGCATAAGCAATTTTTCCAGCCTGCATTGCGGTCTTTGCTTCCTCGAGATACCAGCCCTCTGTCTTTGTGCCGGAAAGCGAAATGCTATTCAGTCCATCCACTGCGATGAACAGATCCATGAAGGACGAAGATACGAGATAAATATTCTGCATCGGCTGGCGCAGAACGATCACGTCTTCGGGCAGATCGCCCGCTTCAGGCGCACCCTCGGGTACGACTAGAAATCGATCGCCGGATTCGGTGATCGTCAGCATCGTATAGCCGCCCTCGTAGCAGTCGGCAGTAAACTGAGTCGCATAGTCCAGCGGATAGCTGTGAGAAAAGACAAGGCTTTCTGTCTTGGCAGGATCCGTTTCCGTACTGCCGCAGGCGGTCAGCGCAAACGCGGCAGCAGGAAGAGCCTTTAAAAAATCACGGCGTTTCAACTTATTCTGCATTGTTCAGGTTCGAAAAAGTCAAAGTATACTCGATCTCGTGAGGTGTGCTCATGGCGACGGTATCCGCCGTGACAGCCAGAGCCGTATCCAGAGCAGAGACGGGGATCTCAAAGGTAGAGTTGCCCTCGGTGTTGGTCGGGAGATATTTCTCGCCGTCCACGATCATATAATCATAGTTTGGACTGCTCCATACGATGGTAGCGGTCATTTTGCCGTCGGTGACGCTCAGAGTCGCAGGGCTTTCGACTGTCGCCTTACCGGAGCCACCCTCAAGGGTGACATTGCAGGTATATTCGCCATCCGCGGGGACTTCAGCTTCTGCCTTCTGTTCCGCATTCCGGACGCTGACGGTATGATCGTACCACTTGCCCTTTGTGCCAAGGACCGCCAACGCAAAATCCTCATCCACAGCCTTCAGCGGGATATCATAGCCGTACACCTCTTCCGAAGTACCATCTGAGTAGGTCACGGTATCGACCGTCGGGATCAGCCAGTCTGCCTTGTTTGCGTCCGCATCCGCAGCAGAGCCGGGATAGAGATTGACGATTTTCTTCGAGACCAGACTGACATGGAAGGTCATTTTGCCGTCCTTGACGGTCAGCGTACCTTTACCGTCACAGGCTTCATTCGCACGGAACATACTGCTGTCTGTCTCAAACTCAGCGGTATAAACCCCATCGGGCAGCGTGCTTTCGGACTCAGCCGCAGACTCGGACACTGCTTCCGAAGCAGCCGCCTCCGAGCCAGGAACCAAGTTTGCCGTACTGCCGGACGCGCCGCAGCCGGTCAGGGCTGCCGCCAGAAGGATGGATGCAACGGAAAGAGAAAGGAATTGTTTGCAGCGCATGGAAAATACCTCATACTTTTCTGTAAAATCAAAAATTGCCCGAAAAGATTTCTCCCTTCGGGCAATGGATTGCTATTGATCAGCCGTTCAGGGAATCGATAGCGGCTTTGGTGTGCTCAATGTAGAGCTGCTGGATGCCGGAGATCTCGCCCAGACCAGCGATCTGGGTGTCAACGGAATCAAAGCAGCCTGCTGCCTTGAACTGGCTCAGCCAGGAATCCTCGTCCTCACCAGCCATATCGTTGTTGGCGTGGTCGCCTGCAACGACCATCAGCGGACGAAGCACGACCTTGGTATAACCGGCAGCCTTGACCGCCTCGATGACATTCTCGCAGGAAGTCTCCTCCGGCTCGCCCTCAACCGTGCCAATAAACACGTTGTCATAACCGAGGGTCTGCATGGTGGTCTGCATCTGGGAATAGCTCACCTTTGCGGTGTGAGAGGTGCCGTGACCCATAAAGACGAAGGCAACCTTGTCGGCAGCGGCAGCCTCCAGACTGTCGAAGCCTGCGTCCTTGACAGCAGCAGTGGTGACAGCCTTTGCGACTGCCTCCTTATCGGCATTGATGACGGTTGCGTCTGCGCCTACCTCGCCCAGCAGAGGCTCTGCCACAGCAACGGACTCAAACTTGTCACGATACTGGTCGAGCATCTCGTTCATCTCATCGTACTCCGCACCGTGCATCAGGTGGGTCGGCTGAACCACGAGATTCTTGACGCCGTTTGCAACGGCACGGTCAAGTGCCTGCTGCATATTGTCGATCTTCTCGCCGTCACGCGCCTGAACGTGGTTAATGATGATCTGTGCGGTGAACGCGCGGCGGACAGACCAATCCGGATAAGCTTCCTGCAGAGCGTCCTCAATGCCCTTGATATCGGCAACACGGCTGTCGTTGAAGGAGGTGCCGAAGCTGACGACCAGCAGCTCGTTCTCGCCGATCTCGTCCTGATTGCGGCTGTCATCCTCGGACGCGTCACCCGTGTTGCGACCAAAGTAATCGGGATCCGCGTTCTCACCCTCGACCATTTCCTTCTGGGTATCGGTCAGAGCATCCCATGCAGCCTTTGCCTCTTCGCACTGTGCATCCGTATCATCGTTGCGCTCCTGCACGTAGATCGCGTCGATCAGATCCGCCACATTCTTTGCAGCCATTTCGTCCGCCTCCTCACTGCTCATTTCGCTGCTGGCTGCCGCAGAGCTTGCGGTGCTGGCAGAGCTTGCTGTCGTGCTGCTGGATGCGCCGCAGCCGGTCATAACGCCAGCGCAGAGCGCCAGAGCCGTCAGAACTGCGGCGGACTTGTGGATATTGCGTTTTCTCATTGTGTTTGTCCTTTCCCGTGTGAAATCTTTCTCTCTGAACAGAAGGGTACAGGAAAGAGAACCTGTAAAAAAGAGGTCCTTTGTCTGCGAAACGGCAAAACAAAAAGACCCCCTTTGATTTTCAGGCTTTTTGGTACAACCAATTCCTCGTGATTCGGGGCTTCGCGCCCCCGTACCAACAGCGGGCAGGTTTCCTGACTGAAAGCTCAACATCCGTCATCGCCTTCCCAAAGCATTCGCTTCAGTGACCGATGCAACGCACCCTGACGGCGGACTCCCTTATCACAGTGACGAGATCGCGCGGGATTGACACCCGCTTCCCTTTTAACATGCCCATCCACGGCTGACGCCGTGAACAACACGCACCTGCTGTTTTCTATTCAGTTCGCAGGAAAGTATAGCACAGCGGGAGAAAAAAGGCAAGAAAAGCTTTTCTGTTTTTTCAGTCCGTATCGTACTCGATCTCCGCCTGAGACGAGCTGGTATCCTCCTGCTCGGTGCTGGAACTGACTGCCGGAGCTTCCTCCGGCGTGACCGGGACAGTCGCCTCCACCTCCGCAGCCAGATAAACGATGATCGTCGAGCCAATTTCCACCATCGTTCCGGCTTCCTCGCTGCAATAGGCCACACAGCCGGAAACATACGAGCCATCGTTATAGATTGGATAGAAGCTGGCGTTCAGACCCAACTGGGCAAGCTGCTGCTCCGCACCGTCACGGGTAAAGCCGTCAATATTCGGCATCTCGACCTTCTCCGGACCCTTGCTGACAACGAGACTGATCGTACCGCCCTTCTCCAGCACATCTCCGGCTTCCGGACTTTGACGGATGATTTTTCCCTTTTCTACAGTGTCGCTGTATTCCAGTGTTACATAGAAAAGATATTCGCTGACATAGGAACGGTCATTCCGCACCTGCATATCATAGTCCAGACCGACAAAATCCGGCACCAATTCCACCGGCTCGATCGTGACACTGCTTTCAGGCAGACTGCTCGGCTGAGAAGCCGACTGCTCGCTGCCTTTTTTCTGCTGCAGCACACTCCAAAGTGTGAGCAGGATCAGCACAGCAAGAAGGATCAGGATCGCCGCCAGCAGATTTCGCAGGCTGAGCAGATGGCTTTTCTGTTCGGTATCCGGAGCTGCCGGTTTTGGCTGCTCGACCCGATGGAGCGTCCGGCTCAACTGCTGGGTGTACTCCTGTGAGGACAACGCCTGAAACAGTTGGGGCACCGTCTGGATCCGCTCGGACGGCTTGAGCCGCAGCCCCATCTGAAGTGCGTCGGAGACATGCTCAGAAACAGCCTTGTTGATCGTCCGTGCTTTCGGGTTTGAATCCGCAACCAGACGCTGTGCTGCCGAAATGGGACCTTGTCCGCAGACCATCCGGTAAAAGACCGCTGCAAGACCATATTCATCGGTGTAGCGTCCCTCAAACTCAGAGGTCGAATACTGTTCCGGCGCAGAATATCCCTCAAACAATTGCTCATGCAGCCCGCTGCCTGCCGTCCGCAGACCCACAGTCGCATATCCGGTCAGTCGCGCGCGACCATTGTCCAGCACCCGGATATTCTCCGGACAGATCCCTCTGTGAACCAATCCGACCTGATGCATCGCCGCCACGCCGTCAAAAACCGATTGCAGCATGATACGGGCATCCTCGGGCGCAACGGTATTTCCGTGCTCCTCAAGCCATTGATCCAGCGGTTTTCCACCCGGGTTCTCCATGACGGCATAGACCGTATTGTTTTCCTCAAAGACATCCAGCACGGCTTCCAGACCATTTGCGGGCGTGATGCGCTGCAGCGAGCGATACAGATCCAAAAAATCCATCCGAGTGGTCTTGAACAGAACTTCACTGCCCGGCTTGGGGCGCAGCTCCAGATTCCGGTTTCGCTCCGAAGCCAGCGTGAGTGGCATATACTCCTTGATCGTCACCCGAAAGCGTCCGACATTCTCAACACCGCGGTAAAGGATGCCTTCTCCATCCACCCCCTGAATATCTCCCACGGTATATCGGCTTGCCAGCACCGTTCCCGCCGGAAGGCTTCCCGCCGGATTCCGTCCGGAAAAAACACTGCCGCAGTGCGGACAGGTCTCCGCTTGTCCGTCCAGCTCCTGCATACAGTATGGACAAAGCCGTTTCCACTCCATGTTGTTCCCCCTTTGCGACAAATCATTTGTATCGTTCCATCCAAAGCCGTACAACTCGAATCCATTTATATTAAAAAATTGTATCATCTGGTATGATGGATGTCAAGGGAATGGGGGGGTGAAGAACGCCGGAGCCTTGCAGCAGATGCGCCACGCCAAAGAGCTCGGGATTGAGGTTCAAAAACGCTGGAACTCCACGCTGGACTACCGCACCCGTGAGACTCACAGGCTGCTGGATCAAGAGACCGCAGAGCTGGACGAGCCATTCGAGGTCGAAGGCTACGAGATCATGTACCCCGGCGACCCCAACGCCGCCCCTGAGATGGTCTACCACTGCCGGTGCAAGATCACATCCTTCCTGCCGAAATACCCCCGCCGCAACGCTTCCCGTCGGGATAACATCACCAGCGAGGTGGTGCCGGAACAGAGCTATGAAGAGTGGTATGAGGGGAAAAAGAAGCAGTACAGCGATGGGCTGAACGGCGTTGTTGTTCCAACCAAAGAATCTGTTGACCGGATTCCTCGAATAAAGCTGGATGGAATGACCGATATGCAGGCCGCATCCCTTCAAAACGCGCACAAGTCTGTTCTGCAAGCGGTTCTGGATTCCAAAACGCCGGATCATGAAGCTGGCTGCTTTATTCTGGATGACTACACCGGCACAGCCCCATTCGTAAGTAAGCATCAAGGAAATATTGATTTTCCGGAGACTCCGATCAACGCAATCGGCACGATTCACAGCCACCCAACGGGTTATATGTTTTCCTTGAGAGACGTTACAACCTTTGCAAGTGATGGCGATTTGAGTATAATGACAGTAGTCGGAAACAACGGCAAAGTCTACGTTTTCCAAAAAACGGCTTTGTTTGATGTTTCCGGGTATATCGGGTATTTGAAGGAGCAAATCAGTCTTTATCCGGATTTTCAGGACTCAATCGACAAATACGTTGCATTTATGGAGGGTGTTCTCAATGGCGCAAAAGAATACGGATTCGACTACCATGCTTACTGAGCTTGCATCTGCTGCAAAGCCATACACAAAAGAAGAACTCCGGACGTATGACGGAGAAGAAGATGTTGACCGGTTGCTTGCGACAATGGCAAAATACGCGCTGGAGCATCCGAACCCGAAGCTAAAAGACAAACACCATTAACCGCCAAACCACGATGCACCCGCACCGTGGTTTTTTCATGCCCGAAAACAGAAAGGAGCTGTCGTCATGCCGAACGTTGTTATCGCCATTGTAACTATTTTACTGTCCGAAGCTGCGCTTCTTGGCGTAGCATTGATTTACCTTGTCTATTCGGAAATTTTCGACGATTTCAGAATCAGCAGGGAGTTTCATCAAGCACATAGAAGGAAACGGTAACGCATGAACTTCAAGTACAAGATCACCGTGGACGACAGCTTCCCGCAGCTCCACGAGGCGTTGATGGACTGGGCGGAGCGGGTGCTGACCATCTGGGGCATGAAGATCATCGACTATGCCACCCTGCTGGTGCCGGTCGGCACGGCAGACAGCACCGGCGTCGAGGGCTATGTGGGCGGTGCGCTGAAATCCTCCCTGACCTATGCGGTCAGCCTCGCGGAAAAGACCGTCACTGTCGGCTCTGCCCTGCTGTACGCCCTCTATGTGGAGCTTGGCACCGGCATCTTCGCTGAAAAGGGCGACGGCCGCAAAACGCCGTGGGTCTGGAAGGATCAGAACGGCAAGTACCATTTCACTCGTGGTATGAAACCGCAGCCATTTCTGCGCCCGGCGGTTAAAGACCACATTGACGAGCTCAAGGAAATCGCAATCACCGAAGCCAAGGACGGTTAATCATCCTTGCCAAAGCACTGTGCAAAAAACGCACGGTGCTTTTTTATGCCGTTTTCGCTCAATGGCAGAGCCGCTGACCTGTAATCAGCGGACGCAGGTTCGATTCCCGCAAGCGGCACCACACCGGCAGCACGTCCGGCTTTTTATTTCACGCCAAGCATGGCAGGCCCGAGCATGGGCAGAAAGGATTATCACATGGCACTCAAAAGAGCTGACATCCGCAAGATTTTGGAGAACACCGAAACCTCCAACGAGGACAAGGCAAAAGCCCTGCTGGACGCCTTCCACGAAGAGACCGACGCTCTCAAAGATCAGCTGGACGCAGAGAAAAACGCCCGCACGCAGGCTGAAAAGGAACGGGACACAGCAAACAGCGGCAAGGAAGCCGCCGAAAAGTCCCTGACCGACTATAAAGCCCAGCAGTCCGCAAAGGACACCCACGCAGCCAAAGAAGCTAAATTCCGGGAACTTCTCAAGGCGGCTGGCGTTCTGGATAAGTACGCGGACCGTGTTGTGCGGCTGTCTGGAGAGGACATCGACGCTTTGGAGCTGGACGCAAAAGGTGAGGTCAAGGACGCCAAAAAGCACACCGATAGCCTGAAAGCTGATTGGAATGACTTTGTTGGCACTACCAGAACCGAGGGCGCAAAAGTTGACAACCCGCCCACCAACACGGGCTCCAAAATGACCAAGGATCAGATTCTCAACATCAAAGACGCAAGCGAACGGCAGGCGGCTATCGCAGCCAATCCTGAAGCGTTCGGGCTTGCAGCAAAGGAGTAAATTATGGCAACACCTACTGGTATGACTACCACTTCTCAGTTCTCCGTTTCTGTCCGGGAGATCGACTTCGTGACCCAGTTCCAGAAGAACTGGGACGCGCTGCGCACCGTTCTCGGTATCATGCGCCCCATTCGCAAGGCTCCTGGCACCAAGCTGGTCTCCTATAAGGCTACCGTGGACGGCGGCTTGCAGGGCGGCTCCACTGTGGGCGAAGGCGAGGATATCCCCCTGACCAAGACCAAGGTCGAGCCGGTGGCTTATGCTGACATCGAGATCAGCAAGTACGCAAAGGCTGTCACCATTGAGTCCGTGGCGAAGTACGGCGCAGAGGTGGCTGTCGAGCGCACCGATACCGCATTCCGCAACGAGCTGCAGAAGAAGGTCCTCACCGACTTCTATGATTTCCTCAAGACCGGCAAGCTTGTCGGCACTCAGAAAACGTGGCAGCGTGCGCTGGCGATCGCAAAGGGCTCGGTTCTGAAGCGTTTCGCGAACGATAATCTGGACGTCACTGAGGTTGTCGGATTCGCCAACATCATGGACTTCTATGATTATCTCGGCGATAAGGAGATCACCGTGCAGACCGAGTTTGGACTGACCTACGTCAAGAACTTCCTCGGATACTCCACTCTGTTCCTGCTGCCGGACGCCTGCATCGCACAGAAGCAGGTCATTGCCGTTCCGGTGGAGAACATTGATCTCTACTATGTGGACCCGGCAGACAGCGATTTTGCGAAGCTGGGTCTGTCCTATACCGTGGCGGGCGAAACCAACCTGATCGGCTACCACGCAGAGGGCAACTACAAGAACGCCACGGGCGAAACCTATGCTGTCATGGGTATGAAGCTGTGGGCTGAGTATCTGGACGGCATTGCTGTTGTGACCGTCGGCAGCACCAACACCGAACCCGCTGTGGCTGCTTCTGACGACTAAGGCGCAAAGGAGGACACACCATGACCGTTGCGGAGCTGTGCGCTTATACGCACAATTTTTTTGACCGTTTCGACAACCCCGTTGCCGGGGCTTTTACCTTTGAGCCGGACACTGTGCCCGACGGGTTAGCTCCAGGGCAGTATTTCCTTGTCTATGGCTCCATCTTCAACGATGGCGTACACAAGGCTGGCGACGGCGACCTGACCGCCGAAACGTTCAATGGCACGGTGCAGCCCATGCGTGTGCCCTCCGCCTTTATTGCGCTGGCGAAAAAAATTGACGCCTACGACAATGCGCTGCCCTCCGGCGGCGTGTATGTGTCGCAGTCGTTCAACGGCTGGTCGGGTACTATGGCGACAGGCTCGGACGGCTTGCCCGCCGACGGCTTGACCCATTACCGCAAAGAGATCAATCAGTGGAGGAAAATGTGAGATGGTCAACACGTTCACTGCATCTACCGTGATGGCAAATTTTGAAAAAGAATTTTGCTACATGGAGAAAAAGCACAAATCGGACGGTCTGTTCGGTACGGTGACGGCATGGGAAGAGGGCGTGCATTTTCAAGCGATCGAGCGGCACGACCAGACACTTGAAGCGCAGCAGGCTGAACAGCAGGGCACGGCGGCGACCTATTCGCTGTATGTGGATAAGTCCGTGTCGCTCAACTACCCGGACACCATCAAGCGGATGGAGGATGGTCAGACCTTTAAAGTTACAGCTAACGCGGCAGACAAGGCAAGTCCTGCGGAAAGCGGGATGAATCTCTGCGTCGTGCAGTGCAAAAAGGTGGTGCTTTCCTGATGGGCGCAGCAGAGGCTGTCACCGGTGCGCTGAGCAGCTTTTTCTCTGGCTTTGGCATCCCGGTGTATCCGGAAGATTTCATCACAGAGAAAGCCGCTCTGCCCTATCTCACAGTGCTTCCCGTCATTCCAAATGGCTGGAACGACACCGCTGCATTTCATGCGCGGCTGTGGTATCCGTCCGATGGCGGGAAGCTCCCTATCCTTCGCAAAACTGATGAAATCCGCGCTGCCCTTGCCGACGGTCTCGTGATCGACTGCGAGGGTGGAGCGGTTCTTTTATGCGCAGGAGACCCGTGGGCGCAGTCCATGGACAACCCGGCGGAAAAATACCTGTGCGAATACCTGAATTTTGAAGTTACGTCCTATGTGACGTGAGAAAGGACGAACGTATGAACAAAATGTATCACGCGATTTCGGCAGACGAGTTCAAAAAGCTGCAGTTTCAAGCTGGCGCGTTTCTGAAAACGTTTGACCCGACCGGCACGACCGCTATCAAATCGACGGACATGATCGGTCTGACCAGCGG
>CAVEGP010000032.1:0-21101 GCA_963615155.1 Bacteroides uniformis
GGCAGCGAATGTTTGACGGATTTTTTCATTTTGGGGCTTGACTTTTAATAGTTAGTCTCTCGGGTCAGCAGATAGCTCACCGAAAGGGTGAGCTGGCGCAGGATAGCACGGACGTCATCCTTCGTCACTCTGCGCAGAGCTTCACGGGCATCATCAGGTGTCTGGACAGCACCGCCCCTCAGGACTTCCATGTAATACCACGTCTCAATGCCGCCCAGCGTATCCTCCGATCCGGTCATCCCGCTGAGAAGCGAACGGCGGCAATCCTCCAATTCTTCGTCGGTGATCGTTCCGGTGCGCAGGTCGTCCAGCTCCTTCAGGATCGCTTTTTCCGCACGGGCTGCGTCGGCGTGCTCTACCCCGCTGTTGACCGCCATACTTCCGGTGAAGCTCTGGAACGCCGACGAGCAGTAATAACACAGATGGTCGCGCTCCCGTACATTCAGGAACAGCCGGCTGGTCACGCTTCCGCCGTACAGCGACATCGCCAGGCGGACAGCCGCCAACTGATCCGGACGCATCGGCTCGCCGAGGGTGAAAAGCATGCAGAGCTTCGCCTGTGTCGTATCGAAGCGTTCCGTCTTTCGGACAGTCTCCTGACGGGGCATCGCCATGTTTTCCACCAAGGGGATCGGCTTTCGTTCAATGCTTCTCAGCTCGGTCAGCAGAGCATCTTTCACTGCCTCGGTCTGCGCTTCATCACAGCCCAGCACGATGAGCTCAATGTTCGCCGTCCGAAGCATCGCCTGATATGCGGCAGTGACGGCTTCGGATGTCAGTCCGTCCACCTCTTCCAGATAGCCCTCCTGCCGGACGCCCGCCGGACTGTTCCCGAAGAACTCCCTGTTCGCCTGCCGCTGGCAGTAGAGACGCTTTTCGTTGATCTCATCCTCCAGAGCTTTTTTCAGCATCTGCTTTTCGATCTCAACGGACTCCGGATCAAACCTCCCTCCCACAAAATAGGGATGGAACGCCGTTCCCAGCGCAAGGGCAGTATATTCGTCCGTCAGGTGCTCACCCTCCAGCGCAAAAGCGTCCTTGATCCCCGTCACGCTGACACAGAGATTGTGATTGCAGCCCAAAGGCCGTGCGTCCACCGTCAGGTCTGCGCCATACAGACGCGCCAGCTTTTTCGTCATCTGGGTCATATCGGGGCAGTCCGCATAACCACGCTCCATGACCAAAGGAAGCAACGCGTGTGCTGTTGCCGTTTTCCGCTCTGCTGGGAACGCAAAATGGATGCTGATCCGGCAGCGATTGAATTTCTGCGCCGGATCGTAAGAAAGATGGACACCGTGCGCGATCTCAGTTCGTTTCAATGGTATTATTCCTCTTTTTTATGTTTATGTTTCAGTTTTTTGCCTGTTCCAGTGCCAGAAATTCCTCCAGCGACAGACCACTGGCACAGATCGCGCGGGCGTTCTCCACCCCCACATACCGCCAGTGCCACGGCTCATAGACCATCCCCGTCGCAGCCTGATGCTCCTCCGGCCAACGCAGAATGAAGCCATACTCCGCGGCGTAGGCTGACAGCCATTCATAGGCGCGGCTCTGGGCAAAGCGGGTGGTCTTCTCAGCGCAATCCGCCGACAGGATATCCGCGCTGTATCCGGTGGCATGTTCGTTGGCATTTGCCTGCGGCTGGATGGTAGACGCCTTTTCCATTGCTTCCTCTTCCGAACACCCCTGTTCCAGATAGAGCTGCTTCTGCGCGTCAAAAGCCGTTTCTCGGTCGGTTTCATCCTTCCAACCCGTCACGAGGGTCAGTTCAATGCCGTCCTGCTGCGCGGCTTCTGCCATCTTGCGGTAAGCCTCCGCAGCCTCCTGCTCCAGCCGTTCCTCTGTCGTATCATCGGCAACGGTCAGTTCCGGGGAAGGCTCACTGTCCAGCGGAAGATTCGCATTTACCAGCACCAGACGCTCGTCCGTCGGGTCGAGAGCATAAGAGATACCGTCATATTGCAGCTTCTCGAAGGACCTTGAACCAGCCACCAGAGCATTCGCTTTTGGCAGCAGCCAGAGGATGCCGTTCGTCATCCCGACCATCACCGCAGCGCAGGCTGACAGGAAGATCGCCCAGTTCCGTACCAACCGCAGACGGCGGCGGGTCCTCCACTCCCGGCGGGTCATCCGCCGCTTCTGTTCCGGTCGTTTCTGTTCCATGCTTTGCTCCTCTTCCTGCCTTGATTCACGGAACCGTCGTTCCGCCGATACACATATTATTTATTATACACCCCTTTCGGGCGGGTGTAAACGCCACAGGCTGTAAAAAAATTGTGACGCAAAACGCCCTGTCGGGCAAAGCAGTCCGGCAGGGCGGTGAAGTGTTTTATTGCGGGGAGAGTTTACTCAAACAGCATGTCGTGGATCGCGCTGACGGCACGGTCAGCCTCTTCACGGTCGATGATGCAGGAGATCTTGATCTCACTGGTGGAGATCATTTTGATATTGATGTTGCTGTTGGACAGTGCCTCGAACATCTTGGAGGCGACGCCGCTGTGGCTCTGCATACCGGCACCGACGATGGAGACCTTTGCGCAGCTCTCATCGCAGGTAACATCCTTGAACTTTGCGCTCTCCTTCAGGACGCGCATCGCGACATCGGCTTCTCCCTCCGAGCAGGTGAAGATGACATCCTTCTTGCCCTCACGTCCGGTGGACTGCAGAATGATATCGACATTGATGTTCTTCTGCGCCAGCAAACCGAAGATCTTGAAGCTCATGCCCGGCTCATCGGGAACATTCAGAATCGAAATAACCGCAACGTCAGTATCCTTTGCGACGCCCTTGATCAACATACCTTCCATGTCTTTTACAACCTCCTTGACGACCGTACCGGGGACGGGATTCAGGCTGGAAAGCACTTCCAGCTCGACATTATATTTCTTTGCCAGCTCAACACTGCGGTTGTTCAGCACCTGCGCACCGAGAGATGCCAGCTCCAGCATCTCGTCGAAGGTGATCTCCTCCAGCTTGCGGGTATTGCGGACCTTTCGCGGGTCGGCGGTGTAAACGCCCTCAACATCCGTGAAGATCTGGCAGCGGTCTGCGTGCAGAGCCGCTGCGATGGCGACTGCGCTGGTGTCGCTGCCTCCGCGACCAAGGGTGGTGATATCATCCAGCTTGTTCAGACCCTGGAAGCCTGCCACGACAACAACACGGTTGCGCTCCAGCTCAGACGAAATGCGCTCGGTCTCCAGCTTGGTGATGCGTGCCTTGGTATAGGCACGATCCGTGCGGAAGCCAGCCTGCCAGCCGGTCAGGCTGATAGCATGGCAGCCGATCTCGTTCAGAGCCATCGCCAGCAGCGAGATGCTGATCTGCTCGCCCGTTGCTAGCAGCATATCCATCTCACGCGCAGAAGGATTATGGGTGATCTCCCCCGCTTTTTCGATCAGGTCGTCGGTGGTGTCGCCCTGTGCGGACACGACCACAACAACATCATTTCCGGCATTGTGGGTATTCGCCACAATACGCGCCACGTTGAAGATACGGTCACGGTCCTTCACCGAAGAGCCGCCGAACTTCTGTACGATCAACGCCATATCTTGTCACTCTCCTCTTTTTCTCCCTCACAAATGCGGAGGGTTACGCCTTTTATATCATTCCACTGTCGCGCCGGTATTATCGGCATCCAAACGCAGCAATGTAAATGCTTCACATCCGTCGAGACCCTCAAGGCTCTCGAGTCCTTTTTCCAATCCGGCATAAAAGCCTTCGGCATCGGTGCGCTCTGCCACTGCCATGACCGTACTGCCCGCGCCCGAGACATACACAGCCTTCGCGCCGCACGCCTTCGCCAGCTCGAACACTTCCTTCGAGCCGGGCATCAGGGGCATCCGGTAGGGCTGATGCAGACGATCCCCGGTCGCAATGCCCAGCAGGTCGTGCCGACCCTCGCAGAATGCCGCCGGAACCAGTGCCGCACGGGACAGGTTATACACTGCGTCCTTGTGGGCGATCTCCCTGGGCAGCGCAGCACGCGCCGCCTCGGTCAGGAGCTTGTAGTCTGGCACGATGGCAGCAAAGCAGAGGCTCTGATCGACATCTCGCTTGACCGAATAGACCACGCCGTCCTCAAAGACGCTGCTGGTCAGACCGCCCAGCAGAGCCGGAGCAACATTGTCCGGATGACCCTCGATGGAGGTCGCCAGCGTCAGAAGCTCCTGTGTATCGAGCACGTCACCCAGCATCCGGTTCGCACCCAACAGACCCGCAATGATGCAGGCTGAGGACGAGCCAAGACCACGCGCCATCGGGATAGGATTGGTCTGGGTGATCTTCAGGGACGGGATCTTCTTGCCGACCTTATCAAACAACCCCTTTGCCGAGCGATATACGAGATTCGACTCGTTGCGGGGGATGCGTGTGCCGTCCGCTGCCGAAATATCCAGCTTGTCGCTGTCCTCAAATGTCACCGTATTGTACAGCGTCACGGCAAGCCCCAGCGCATCAAATCCGGAACCGACATTCGCGCTGGTTGCGGGAACTGAAACCTTGATCTTCATGGTCGTTTTCCCTTTCGTTTAACCTTCCTCCGGCAACCGCTTGAGCACCAGCTTGACGCTGCCGCCCACAGCCTCGACCTTCCGTGCCGCCTCGGAAAGGGTCTTTTCGTCCGCACGCTCCACAAAGTAAGAGCATCCGTCGTACCGCTCCTCAACCACCTTGCCATAGCCATAGATGGCTTCGACCACCGCCGGAGCAATGCCCGCTACACGAACATAATATGCGGCAGGAGTCGGGTCGGTGAGCATTCCCTCCACCGGCTCGGCAGGCTGCCAATACAGGCTGTCATGTACCTTCGAGCCATTCTTGAGCGCGTCCACCACGTCGGCGACAACGGCACTTGCGGTCGGGAGCTTTCCCGCGCCCTTGCCATAGAACACGACGTCGCCCAGCATATCACCCTTCACGAGGACAGCATTGAACACGTCGTCAACGCCTGCCAGCTGATTCGCCTTCGGGACAAGGCAAGGCTCAACGCCTGCCGCCACATTTCCGTCCGGTTTTCGCTTCATCCATGCGATGAGCTTGATGACGCAGTTCAGCTTCTCAGCGGCTTCCACATCCGCTACCGCAATGTCACGGATGCCTCGGGTCGGAATATTCTGGGGATAGATCTGATGCCCGCAGACCAGCGAAGACAGGATTGCGATCTTGCGGCAGGCGTCACGACCATCCACATCGTCGCTGGGATCCTTCGTCTCAGCATAACCAAGCTCCTGTGCGATTTTCAACGCTTCATCGAAGCCCAGATTCTCACGCACCATCTTGGTCAACATAAAATTGGTCGTGCCGTTGACGATGCCCTCCACCTCGGTGATGACATTTGCGGCGAGGCACTGGTGCATCGGGGTGATAATGGGCGTACCGCCGCCGACCGAAGCTTCAAACAGGAAGGCGCAGCCGTGCTCCTTTGCCAGCCCCAGCAGCTCTGCGCCGTAGGTAGCGACCATCTCCTTGTTGGAGGTACAGACGCTTCGACCACTCTCAAGGCAGGCTTTCACATATGGATATGCGAACCGAGTGCCGCCGATGGTCTCAACGACGACTTTGATCTCCGGATCCTCCAGAATGGTATCAAAGTTCTTGATAAAGAGATGCGCGTCCGGACGGCTGGAGAAGTCCTTCGGGTCGAGGACATACTTGACCTCGACCGGTTCACCCGCCCTGCGGGAAACGCCAGCCGCATTGCGCTGCAGCACCTCATAGACACCGCTGCCGACCGTACCAAAGCCTAAAATTGCGATTTTTGC
Organism: Bacteroides uniformis; assembly: GCA_963615155.1. Taxonomy (GTDB): domain Bacteria; phylum Bacillota; class Clostridia; order Oscillospirales; family Ruminococcaceae; genus Faecalibacterium. Next base: position 5,760 of record CAVEGP010000032.1, read on the forward strand.
CATATGATCAACCCTCATTCCTATTTCTTTGCTCTCAGGTGTCCTCATGCGGTTCAGAGATTATACCCGCAGTGTACACCCACCACCATCCGCTGTCGGGAAAGCTTTTCGGTCAGCTCCTCGGGACTCATCTGCATCGTATCGGTCCGGATAGTGACTGCCACCAGAGCAGCTCCGTTTTCGGGTGTTGACTGATTGATGGTAACGATGCTTGCGCCCGCTGCGCTGATACCCGCCAGCAGACTTTGCAATGCGCCTGTCTCGTCCCGCAGAGTCGCCATCACAGTGATGACCTCACGGCTGTTCTCGGAATCAAAAATGCAGTCCTTATATTTATAAAAGGCACTGCGCGACAGATCGACACTGCGGGTCGCAGCCGAAATGCTGCGTGCCTCTCCGCTTGCCAGAAGCTCCTTGGCGCGTACTACCTTGAGAAAAACCTCCGGAAGAACCTGCGCGTCCACCAGATAAAAGCGGCGTTCCAACTTGTTCACCTCACAAACACAAGTGTTCTTGCAGAGAATATAATAGCATCCGCCCCCCTGCAATGCAAGAGGTCGGATGCTATTTTGGCAGATTATCCAGTTTTAGACCGTGAAGTGACGGATCGGCTCACCGGAATTGCAATTCCTTTTTCGGAAAAGTATGATTTTCCCCGTGTCAAACACCGTCCGTTCTCAGTCCGTATCCAAATTGGTGGTATCCGGCTCAGCGGTCAGGGGCGCGCTGGAAACCGAAGCCGCACCGTGCGAGTAATTGCAGGTATCGGGCAGGTCATCGGCACGGTAGTAGCCCACTGCCGTGCTCGGGCACGAGCCGCTTGCCAGCAGACCGCTCTGGGTGCAATATCTGCGTTCGACCACACCATCCGAGGTCGGGAACGCCTTGTAGGGCAGATCTGCCTGAACCTGCTCCATATAAGCCTTCCATGCGAGGACGCAGGTGCGGGTCTTTGCCTGCTGCTTGCTCAGCGTATTCGTCATGTCATAGGGTGCGTCATAACCCCACCAGACCGCCGTGACATAGTAGGGCGTGCCGCCCACGAACCACAGATCCTTTTCATCGCTGGCGGTACCGGTCTTACCAAACGCCTCCATTCCGTTGGAGTTCGGGTAGTTTCCGCGCGCCGTACCGACATCCGAGTAGAGGACGTTTTTCAGCAGACGATTCATAACATAAGCCGTCTGCGGCGTCAGAGCCTGATAGCTGGTCGCATTTTTCTCAAGGTAGATATTGCCGTCACGATCCAGCACACGGGTGTACAGATGCGGGGTCGTATACTCGCCATCGTAGAAGATCTGATATGCTGCCGCCAACGCCATCGGCGTGACGCCGTGGGTCTGGCTGCCCATGACCATCTGCGCAAGACCGACGTCATTTGTCGGGTCGAGCGTATTCAACTGAAGGGTATTATAAACAAAGTTGAAGATATTGCTTGCCCCGACCAGATCGCCGACGCGGATCGCAATGGTGTTCAGCGAGCGTGCCAGACCGTTCCACAGCGGGAGATCAGTATTATCGCCGTAGTTGCCGCCATAGTTGCGCGGCCAGCTCCGCCATGCGTTCGGGTAAGCCTTGAGCTGATTGTCCGACAGCCCCATCAGACCATTCTTGCGGCAGTAATCCTCGTCACGGATCACCATGTCCTGCTTGAGGTACAAGGGTGAGTTGTTGAGCATCGTAGACCAGTTGACAAGACCATACTCAATGCCCAGCGCATACGCGCCGATGGGCTTGATGGTCGAGCCTGTCTGGCGGGTGACATTATAAGCGCGGTTCAGCGAGAGACTCTTGGTCTTTTCTCCCAGACCACCAACCATTGCCAGCACATTTCCATCATAGTCCAGCGTTACCATTGCGGCCTGCGTCCGGACATTGCGGTAATAATAGACCGTGCCGTCATCTCCGGTACGGGTCTTGGGTGTGCCGTCCCCATTGAAGACCTGCACATCATCGTCCGAAATACTCGTCACCTCTTCCTCATGCCAACCCGCTGGGAAGTAAGCGTCGTCGGTGTTGAGCATCAGGTTCTCCATTGCGGACTGCATCTTGGGGTTGACCGTCGCTTCGATGGTGTAGCCGCCTGTGTAGAGCTTATTCTGGGCTTCCGCCTCGCTGATATCCTCCTTCTCCATGATGTCCTTGACAACCTCACTGAAGAGTGCGTCGGTGAAGTAGGAGGTCGTGGAGGTGGTCTTTTTGCCGGTGTCCTCCTCAGTCAGAACCAACGGCTGGGCCGCCGCGTTGCGATAATCGTCCTCCGAGATGACGCCCTGCTGCCACATATTATAAAGCAGGAAATTCCGACGGTTGATGAGGTTTTCCGGATTTGTGTAAGGATTATAGTTTGTGGGATTCTTCGTAATGGACGCAATGGTCGCGCACTCCCACAGGGTCAGTTGGCTGACATCCTTGTTGAAGTATTCGTTCGCAGCCGTCTGGACGCCCTGGATCGTTCCGGTAAAGCTGATGGTATTCAGATACGCTTCCAGGATCGTTTCCTTCGAGTAACTGCGGCTCAGGCAGAGCGCGCGGTAAATTTCGCGCAGCTTGCGGAGCGCGCCCTCAACGCCGCTGGCACTGTCGTCATCGGTCAGGTTCTTGATGAGCTGCTGTTCCAGCGTCGATGCGCCCTGTTTCGAGCTGTAAATAGGCAGGATATACTCATTTATCATTGCGCCGATGGTGCGCTTGAAGTTGACACCAGGCTCACTGTAGAAATCCTTGTCCTCCGTGCAGATGAACGCGTATTGCAGATAGCTCGGTATCTCTTCAAGATCTGCCCAGACACGGTGACTGTTGGAGGAACGCAGAGTCGCATACTCCACCTGTGCGCCCGTATCGGGGTCGGTCGCCATGACAACACTGGACTGGCTCAGCTCGATATTGTCCAGATCGAGCAAATCGCCGTCATTGGCAGTGGCTTCCACCACATAATAAATCGCGCCCACTGCGACCAGACTGCCCGCCATGATGCCGAGGCAGACCAGTGTTGCGATCGTTCTACCGAGAAACCGAAGCACTGGATGCCCCTTTTTTTCTTTCGTTTCTTTGGGCGGCTTCTCCCTGCGGGGAGAGCTTCTGCCCGAGCCAGAGCTTTGTTCCGTCCGGCTCTGGCTTGTGTTCAGGCTACGTCCAGCCGTCCCGCGGGAATCCCGAACCGCGTTGCCCGTGCTGAGTTTTCTTTTTCCTTCGTTTGAGATAAGGATCGCCTCCTGACTGCGGTCTGCCTGTTCCAGACCGTATCGATTCCAGCTCCTGCTGAAAAAAATGATATATTAAATTTTATAATCCTGCCGCAAAACGGCTGCAAGGACTCATTTTCACGGATGATACTGGTAGTATAGCACATTCGGGGCGTGAAAGTACAGCGTTCCGTGGTGAAAATTATCATTTCCGGTCTAAGCCTCCTCTTTTTTGCGCATACTACCGTTGATATCCTCAAAAATCTTTGTCTGAAAGGAGCGTTTTTCCCCATGCGAAAGCTCTGGCTTTATCTGTTTTACGCGCTCTGCGCCTTTACCATCGTGTTCAGCCTGTTCTGGATGGCTCTTCCCAAGCTTTCCTTCCCGACTCCGTCCGTATCCGGCGAGGAGACCCCCATTGAATCGCAGCTCAGTCTGTCGGCACAGGGCATCCCCACGCTGGATCACACCGCTTATTACCTTTGCGATGAGGGCGGACGGGTCACGGTCTATCGCTGTCTGCCGGACGGCACACCGGACGATCTGCTGGAACGGACGGATATTTATGTCAATCTCCTCCCGGAGGGCGACGCTCTCCGGCTCAAGCACGGTCTGACTGTCCCCAGTAAATCCGAGCTTCGCCAGCTATTGGAGGACTTAGGGGAATGAGCCTTCCACAAACAAAACCTCCGCATCGGGTCCATCACCCTTTGCGGAGATTTTGATTGAAGCGTATACTTTTTCAGAAGAAGCTGACTTGGCTGCTCTCGGGCAGGTCGCCGAGGGCATTGACCTGACGCAGACGGTCAATGATGCTGCTGCCGACACCGGAGGCCTGCTGCAGCTCCTCGATGGAGAGATACTCCTCCCCGTGGATCGTCACCCGCTCAAGAGCTTCTGCCGCCGCACCGCCCAGACCCTTCAGCGAACTGAAGGGCAGACGCACCTTGCCATCCTCAACGACATAGCGTGAACCGTAGCTCTTGCCCAGCTCGATGGGCAGGAACTCGTAGCCGCGCGCCAGCATCTCATTGACGAGCTGGAGCGAGACCAGAACATCCTCGTCTTTGGCATTCTTTTCCTCTTTCAGGCGGCGTTTGACCTCGTTCATGTGGGCGCGCGCAACGGCCGCGCCGCCGACCGCCGCCTCATAGTCGATATCATCTCCACGGACTGTGAAATACACCGCATAAAACGCCTGCGGATGATAGATTTTATACCACATCAGACGAATCGCCGACATCAGGTACGCCACCGCATGGGCTTTCGGGAACATATACTTGATCTTCCGGCAGGACTCAATATACCAATCCGGAACCTCATGCTCCCGCATCGCCTCTTCCCAGCCGGGCGCAAAGCCGCCCTTCGCCACCTTGCCCTTACGAACCGCCTCCATGATGTCAAACGCCATCTTCGGTTCAAGCCCCTTGCGGAGCAGGTACAGCATAATACTGTCACGGCATCCGATGACCTCCGCGATTGTGCAAGTGCCGCTGCGGATCAGCTCATCGGCGTTGTTCGTCCAGACGTCCGTTCCGTGGGACAGACCCGAGATCTGGATCAGTTCGGAGAAGTTCTTGGGTCGGGCTTCCACCAGCATTCCGCGGACAAAGTTCGTGCCCATTTCCGGGATGCCAAAGGTTCCGGTCTGGCTGTCGATCTGTTCCGGCGTTACACCCAGCGCATCCGGACTTGTCAGCAGGCTGTACACCTTGGGGTCGTTCATCGGGATGCTGTCCACCGGAATGCCCGTATATTCCTCGAAATATTTATAGAAGGTCGGCATATCGTGACCCAGCTCGTCCAGCTTGAGCAGGGTGTCGTGAAGGTACTTGAATTCGAAGTGAGTCGTCAGCAGACCGCCCGCAACGTCATCCGCCGGATGCTGGATAGGACAAAAATCATAGATCTCGTAGGTGTCCGGCACAACGACCATGCCGCCGGGGTGCTGTCCGGTCGTGCGCTTGACGCCCGTACAGCCCAGCGTCAAGCGGTTTTCTTCGGCGTGGTTGACGGTCTTCCCCCGTTCTTCGAGGTATTTTTTGACATAGCCGTATGCGGTCTTGTCTTGAATGCCCGAGACGGTACCCGCCTTAAAAACATTCGCTTTACCAAACAATTCTTCGGTGTAGCGGTGAACGTTGGACTGATATTCGCCTGAGAAGTTCAGGTCGATGTCCGGTTCCTTGTCGCCATAGAAACCGAGGAAGGTCTCAAACGGGATATCATGACCGTCCACCAGCATCCGTGTGCCACAGTTAGGACAATTTTTGTCGGGCAAGTCAAAGCCATCGTCTACACTGCCATCCGTGATGAATTCGCTGTGCTTGCATTTCGGACAGCGGTAGTGCGGCGGAAGGCTGTTGACCTCTGAGATGCCTGAGAAGTGCGCCACAGCCGATGAGCCGACAGAACCACGGCTGCCGACCTGATAGCCGCCTGCGTTGGAATATGCCACCAGCTTGACCGCAATGACGTACAGAACCGCGTAGCCGTGACCGCAGATGGAATCCAACTCCTTTTGCAGACGCTTTTCCACGATTTCAGGCAATGGATCACCGTAATCCTCTTTGGCACGTTTCCACGTTGCATCGCGAAGCTGCTGCTCTGCGCCTTCGATGCTGGGCGGATATGTGCCGCGCGGGATCGCGCGCACATTGTTGTCGATGGTTGCCGCGATTTTACGAGGATTGGTAACGACGACCTCATACGCCTTTTCCTTCGGCAGATAGGAAAACTGCTTCAGCATGTCGTCCGTCGTCCGGAAAAAAAGCGGCGGCTGACTATCCGCGTCCTTGAAGCCGTTGCCCGCCTGCAAAACGGAGCGATAGATCGCATCCTCCGGTTCGGTGAAGTGGACATCTCCCGTTGCAATGACCGGCTTGTGCAGATCCTCACCCAGCTTGATGACGGTACGGTTGAAGTCCTTGATGATCTCCTCGCTCTCGACCTTGCCCTCCCGCACCATATAGGCGTTATTTCCCAGCGGTTGGATCTCCAGCACGTCGTAGTAAGAAGCGATCTTTTTCAGTTCCTCGTAGGAACGTCCTTCCACGATGGCACGGTACAGTTCGCCCGCTTCACACGCCGAGGTCAGGATCAGACCGTCGCGGTACTTGTTCAGCAGACTTCGCGGCACACGGGGCTTTTTGAAGAAGTAGTTGACATGCGCCTCACTGACGATCTTATACAGGTTTTTAAGCCCCATCTGATTCCGCACCAGAATGATAAGGTGATAATACTTCTTTTTCAGCACCTCACGGTTTCCACCCAGACTGGTATTGATCTCGCCGCTGTGTGTGACCTGCTTTTCCTTTAGATCATTCAGCATCACGCAGAAAATGCGTCCCAGCGCACCCGCGTCCTCACAGGCACGGTGTGCTTCATAAGCAGGCAGTTCAAGGTGTTTGTTGATCGTCCCCTGCTTGTAATTATGCAAACCGGGATACATTGCCTGCGCCATCGTCAGGGTGTCCAGATAGGTCGGCTCGAAGGCGAGATCGCTCCGCTTGGCGGCGGCACGCAGGAATCGGATATCGAACGAATGGGCATTGTGCGCTACTAAAATACGCCCGCCCGCAAAATCCAGAAATGCCTGCAACGCTTCAGCTTCACTGGGGGCGTGCTCGACCATTTCGTTGGTGATTCCCGTCAGCTCGGTGATTTTCGGTGTGATAGGCTTACCGGGTTTGACGAAGGTATCAAACTCCTCGACGACCTCTCCATTCCGGACGATGACCGCACCAATTTCGGTCAGATACTCCACGCCGGGGTCAAGTCCGGTCGTCTCGGTGTCAAACACGCAGAATTCGCCATCCAGCGGCTCTTCCTTGACGCCGTAGACACAGGGGATCATATCATCCACAAAATAGGCTTCGCAGCCATAGATGAGCTTGAAGTCGGGGTCTTTTTTGTGGATGTCATCGGCGGCAAGCATCGCCTCCGGATATCCCTGACAAACGCCGTGGTCAGTAATGGCGATCGCCGGATGCCCCATCCGGTGCGCCAGCTTGACGATGCCGCCCGGGTCACAGAAAGCGTCCATACTGGACAACTTGGTATGCAGATGAAGCTCTACCCGCTTGACCGGAGCGTTGTCCTCCCGCTTTTTCCGCTCGACGAAGAGGACATCATAGGGATAGACGATATAATCGTGCTCGTACTTATCATAGGTGCAGTCGCCGCGGACGACCACGGTCGTCCCCTTGGGGATGGACTCCCACTTGGAGCAGTCCTCGCCCTCCTGCGCACGGATTTTCAGGTTGATCGAACCGGTATAGTCCGTGATCGACACCGTATAGATCTTGCGGAAGTTGCCCTTGACCTCGGTGAAAAACACATCGCCCCAGATCATGCACTTGCCGCCCTCGCCGCCCAGATCCTTCAGCGGGGTAAGATTTTTCGGAGTAAACATCTTGCCATGGAAGATCGTCACAGGCGTGTCCGTTAGGTCAAGCCCTTCCACCTTGATGGATGGCGCAGTGTTCTTTTTCTCAAACTTGATGACAGGCGGTGCGATCTTACGTTCCAGCTTTTCTTCCATCTGCCGCTGCTCTGTCTCTCCAACGGCACTTGTCAGGGTGACCTTCGGCTTCACACCGGTGTGCGCCGCAATGCGTTCGCTCAGCAGCTTTTCAAATCCCATCTCCTGCAAAAATTTCGTGCCGTGGCAGACGCCGACGGTGATGTTCTGCCCGATGATCTTGATCTTACAGCGATCGAGAAAACCATTGATTGGGACACCGTCCCGTTTCATCTCCTCCATCAGGTCACGCAGAACAGCCTCATCCACCGTCGCATATCCAAAAAGATTATCGATCCTGAGTTCAAAGCCCTCATAATCGGGCTGCAGCGAGGCGAGCAGCCGCGCACAAAGCCCTTTGTCCAGTGGGGCGGCACTTCGCAGTGTAAAAACGACCTGCTGCTCCTGCCGCAGCATTCGGGCATGCTCGACGATAACACGACCAAAACAGGCCGCGAAATCCGGGTCAGCCATGAACTGCGGCCATAGCTGGGATACGAGTGGTTTCACAAGTGGTACTCCTTTGTTCGCAAATAACAGCATAAACTGCTGCGCCCCAGATTTTGGAGCGCAGCAGCATTAATTGATAAATTCTGACAGCAAGTTCGTCGGAAGCTTTTTCACGCAAATGAAACCCGGAATCCACGGCACCCCCCTTTTGGCTTTGCCATCTTCCCCCGGCAGGGGGAAGTCTTTGCCCCTTCACCTTGCGGTGTGGGGTCCCACTTCCCTGGACATCTGCTTAGAAAAACTTCCGACTTGCTATTCAGCCTTCCCGTTAGATTTTATAAATCTCATCCATAAACTGATCGAGGATATTATCGCCGGTCAGCTTTTTGATGGGTTTGCCATGGATAAAGAGGACAGCCTCGCCCTTACCGCCTGCAATGCCGATATCGGCTTCGCGTGCTTCGCCCGGACCATTGACGACACAGCCCATGACGGCGACCTTGATGGACTTTTTGTAGCCCTGAAGCCGCTTTTCGACCTCATTTGCGATCTCGGTGCAGGGGTACTGGGTGCGTCCGCAGGTCGGGCAGGTGATGACCTCCGGACCCGCAACCGGAAAGCCGACCGCGCGCAGAATGTTATAGCCTGCCTCGACCTCCTTTTCCGGTTCAGCTGCCAGCGAAACGCGGATGGTATCACCGATGCCCTCCAGCAGCATTCCGCCGATGCCCATGCCAGATTTCAATAGACCCATCTGGTAAGTACCTGCCTCCGTGACGCCCACATGGAGCGGATAATCCGTGACGGCACTCAACTGACGGTATGCCTCCATCATGCGGGGGACATTCGAGTTCTTGATGGAAATGACGATGTTGTTGAAGTCGAACTTCTCCAGCAAACGGACGTGGTACAGCGCGCTCTCGACCATTGCTTCTGGCACAGGCGCGCCATATTTTGCAAGAATATGCTTTTCCAGACTTCCGCCGTTGACACCGATCCGGATGGGGATGTTCTTCTGCTGGCAAGCCTGAACAACAGCCTTTACACGGTCGTCATCGCCGATGTTGCCCGGGTTGATGCGGATCTTATCCACGCCGACATCCGCACAGGCCAGAGCCGCCTTATAGTCGAAGTGGATATCCGCCACGATGGGAATCTTCACCGTGTTCTTGACCGCCTCGATGCACTTGGCATCGACCGCACTGGGGCAGGTGACACGGAGGATCTGACAGCCTGCTGCCTCACAGCGTTTTGCCTGCGCCACATTGCCCTCGATGTCCTCGACCGGAACATTCAGCATCGTCTGCACGGCGATCGGGTTGTTGCCTCCGATCGTCACATTGCCAATTTTCACTTCTCGTTTGAGCTGCCGCATTGTCGTTTTCCTTTCCTTATTCCATCACATTCCTCCGGTGACCAGCCGGAGAATATCGTTGTAAGTCGCAAAAATCATCAGACCAAAAAGCAGGATAAAGGCTGCGATCGTCAGGCTGCCCTGTATCTTTTCCGGCACAGCATAGCCCGTGATCCCCTCGATGAGCAGAAAGACGATCTTGCCACCGTCCAGCGCAGGAAAAGGCAGAAGGTTGAAGATGCCGAGATTGATGGTGATGAGTACCAGAAGCTGAAGCAGATTCTCCCAGCCGTAGCTTGCCGCCTGCCCGATCGCCGTCACGATACCGACCGGACCGGAAAGATCGTTGATGCTTTCCCGCCCGCGGATCAGGTCAATAAAAGAGATAAAGATGATGCGGCTATAATAAAGCACGCTGTTTCCTGCCTCTTTCAGGACATTGAGGGGCGTTTTTTTGATGCCGTAGACCGTGAAGCCCAGACTCATGTGCGTCTCGCCATCCTCGTCCACCCAGGTATCAAACCGGACATTCGGAAGCTCAACGGTCTGCCCATTCCGCTTGATCGTAAAATCCGCCTGATAGCTCTCGGTGCGCATCAGCTCATAGACCATATCGTTTGCGACAAAGCAGCGTCTGCCATTGACTGCCACCACTTCGTCCCCTGCCTGCAATCCGGTCTGACCGCAGAGCGCGCCCTCCTTCACCTCATAGATGACTTTGCTGGTGATCGGATCATTCTGAGCCAAAAGCAGAACCAGAAGCACCACAAAGCCCAGCACAAAATTCATGAACGCGCCCGCCGCCATCACCAGCATCCGCTGCCAGACCGGAACTTCATTCAAGGGCTTTCCGGTACGCTGGTCGGGCGGAATGACAGGCTCTTTCTCCGGATCTCCCTCTGCCTGCTGGCTTTCGGGGCTTTCCTCGCCTTCCAGCGCAACATAACCGCCAACCGGAAGCAGCCGCAGCGTATATTGCGTTCCTTTGTGGATCTTTTCCCAGAGCGCAGGACCCATTCCGATGGAAAACTCATTGACCTGCACCCCGCAGAGCTTTGCCACCGAAAAATGACCGAACTCATGGATGGCGATCACGGAGCCGAATACCAGCACAGCAGCAAGAAACGTAATTAGAATTGACATAGCATCTCCTGCCCTCTCAGTCGCTTTGCGAGAACGAAAGAGTCTTTTTCATTACAGATGGCTGCGCACAAATTCGCGCGCCATCTTATCGCACTCATAGACATCTGCCAGCGTATAATCTCCGCCAAAGCTGTCGCTGTCCACAACAGCCTCGACCAGACGACCGATATCCAGAAATCCGATCTTATCCTCAAGGAAGAGCCTAACCGCCTCCTCATTCGCGCCATTGGCAGCGCAGGGACCAAGCCCGCCCTTTTTGATTGCCTTTTTGCAGGCTGCAAGGCAGCGGAAAGTCTCCTCATCCGCAACATCAAAAGTCAGCAGCTTCAGCGTGGTGAAATCCAGCTCCGGCACAACACCTGGCACACGTGCCGGATAGGTCAGCGCGTACTGGATCGGGATACGCATATCGGGCACACCCAGCTGTGCGATGATGGAGTTGTCGCTGTACTGCACCGCCGAGTGGACAATGCTCTGCCGCTGGACAACGATCTGGATCTTCTCCGGAGGCAGACCGAACAGCCAGACCGCTTCAATCAGCTCCAGACCCTTGTTCATCAGAGTTGCGCTGTCGATGGTGATCTTTGCGCCCATGTTCCAGTTCGGGTGTTTGAGAGCGTCCGCCTTGGTCTTGCCGCGCAGCTCCTCGGTTTTCATCCCGAAGAACGGACCGCCGGAGGCTGTCAGCAGGATCTTCGTCAGGCTCTTCGCGCTCTCTTTATCCTGCAAGCACTGGAAAATCGCCGAGTGCTCGCTGTCAACCGGCAGCAGCTTGACACCATGCTTTGCCACTGCCTGCGTCACCAGGTGACCGCCCGTTACGAGACTCTCCTTGTTGGCAAGAGCGAGATCATGACCGCTCTCGATGGCGCAAAGGCTTGCGCCCAGACCCGCAATGCCGACGACACTGTTCAGCACCACATCCGGACCATCCAGCGAAGCCAGCTCCTTGAGCCCTTCTGGACCGGTCAGGAGCTTCGGTGCGTTTGCGCGTCCTGCCAGAGCCGTATCCAGCTTTGCGGCTGCATCCGGACTTGTCATGCAGACATATTCCGGGTGAAATTCCTCGATCTGTTCCAGAATTTTGTCCACATGGCTGTGAGCGGACAGACCATAGACCTCGTAACCCTGTGCACGGATCACATCCAGACTCTGCGTTCCGATCGAACCCGTGGAACCCAGAAGTGTAATTTTTTTCGCCATAAAGCTTCCTCCTGCGGTCAGTTGTAGAAGACCGCGATAATCACCATCGTCACGAAGGGCGCAATGAACATCACGCTGTCAAAGCGGTCGAGAATGCCGCCGTGCCCCGGAAAGATGGTGCCATAATCCTTGATGCCGCACTGCCGCTTGACGACACTGGCAAACAAATCGCCGTAAATGCCCAGCACAGCCGCGACGCAAGCCAGCAGAGCGATGACAACATACATGGATACGCCGATATTCGAGCGAGTGAATGCCTCCATCCGATCGGCCGCAATGGAGTAAACAAGGGTAACGATGACGCCAAAGATCATCGTGCCCAGAACACCGCCGATCGCGCCTTCCACCGTTTTTTTCGGGCTGACGACCGGACAGAGTTTATGCTTGCCGAAGGCACGACCCGCAAAGTAAGCGCAGGTATCTCCGCCCCACGCGAAGCACAGGATCAGCAGGATGAAGAAAATCGCGTCCGCTCCATAAGTCTCGACCGGCAACAGCTCCTTGAGACGGATGAACGAATAGAAGCAGAAGATCACGATGCCGGAAAACATGACCAGACCGCTGGCTTTCTGATAGCTGATATCGCCGTTGCGCACCACCAGATAGATGGCGTAGAACAGCACAAGCAAAAACGACGCAGGCATGACAAGCTTGCGACAGACCTGATAGCTGGACAGCATGATGAGCAGAGTGAACGGGATCATCACAGCATACAGCAGCCAGTCTTTTTTCTCAAAGCCGAGGGCGTTGTAGATCTCATGGATCGCGATCAGAGTAATTGCCGCCACCACGAGGTTGAAGATCATGGTGTCGAAGGTAAACAGCACCCCGATCAGGACAAGAATCCCCACAAGGGCGGTTATGATTCGTGTTTTCATAATAACGTGTTCTCCAATGGATATTTTTCAGATGCCGCCAAACCGACGGGAACGCTTGTTGAATTCCTCAATGGCTGCATCCAGATCATCACGGGTGAAATCCGGCCACAGGACATCCATCTCGACCAATTCCGAATAAGCTGCCTGCCAGAGCATGAAGTTGGACAGACGCTTTTCTCCGCTCGGACGAAGGATAAAGTCCGGATCTTTCTGACCCTCGGTATACATGTGATCGCTCATCATTTCTTCGGTGATGTCTTCGGGCTTGATCTCGCCCGCAGCAGCCTTTATCGCAAGCTGCTGCGCCGCACGGACGATCTCCGGTCGTCCGCCGTAGTTGACCGCAATGTTCAGGGTCATACCCGTCTTTCCGGCGGAATCGCCCTCCAGCTCATTCATCAGCTTTTGCAGCTTCGGGTCAAGCGCAGTACGGTCGCCAATGAATTTGATGCGGATATTGCGATCCTTGTAATTGAAACCCTTCAGCAGATACTCGCCAAACAGTCGCATGATCGCGCTGACCTCTTCCAGCGGACGCTTCCAGTTTTCGGTAGAAAATGCATAAAAATACACAGACGAAACGCCCAACTCATCACAGTAGTTGGCAATATCCTGAAAGACCTCCGCGCCCTTTTTATGACCGGCGGTACGGGGCAGACCACGCTGTTTTGCCCAGCGACCGTTGCCGTCCATGATGATGCCGATGGACAACCCTTCCGCAAACTCCTTCGGATGTGTCATAATCGTCCTCCTGTTTTTTGATTGGAAAAAGTGCCGCGCGCCTTGAGACCCAGCACGCGACACCTTTCTATTTTCAGCCGCGTCGGAATCAGACGGACATGATCTCTTTCTGCTTTTCTTCCACTGCTGCGTCGATATTCTTGATATATTTATCGGTCAGCTTCTGGACGTCCTCTTCCATCGTCTTCTGGGTATCCTCCGTCAGCTCCCCTGCCTTCTTCATTGCCTTGGCTTTATCCATCGCCTCGCGGCGGACGTTGCGGACTGCAACCTTTGCCTCCTCGCCCAGCTTGGCGACTTCCTTTGCGAGCTGCTTGCGGCGTTCCTCGTTGGGCGCGGGGAAATTCAGGCGGATGGTCTGACCGTCATCAATGGGCGTGATGCCAACATCGCTTGCCATGATCGCCTTGCTGATGGCACGCAGCAGGCTGCGATCCCACGGAGTGATGGTCAGGGTACGTGCCTCACTGACAGCCACCGATGCGACCTGCTGGATGGGCGTGGGCGCGCCATAGTAGTCCACCGAAACCTTGTCCAGAACTGCGGGGTTTGCGCGACCCGCACGCACAGCGGCCAGCTCACGGTTCAGATGCTCGACCGAGCCTTTCATTTTGTCCTCGTATACCTTAGTATTGCTGCTCATTGTCATTGTCTCCTGTTTCTTATCTTTCACCAGACGGAAGACCCGCTCTGGTTTATTCTATGATCAAAAGCAATCAGCTATGCTCAGCCCTCGTACACCAGCGTGCCGACGTTCTCCCCCTGCACAGCGCGGGCAATATTATCCGGGTCAGCCAGATCGAACACCAGAATGGGGAGCTTGTTGTCACGACAGAGCGTTGCAGCCGTGCCATCCATGACCGCCAGACGATCCTCCAGAACCTTGGTGAAGGTCAGGGTATCGTACTTCTTCGCATCGGGGTACTTGTGGGGATCCTTATCGTACACACCATCAACCATCGTTGCTTTGAACATGATATCCGCCGAAACCTCCACAGCGCGCAGAGCGGTCGTTGTATCGGTGGAGAAGAAGGGATTGCCCGTACCGCCGCCGAAGATAGCGATCTTACCCTCTTCCATCGCACGCAGCGCGTCCTTGCGGGTGAACGCCGGAGCGACCTGCGGCATGGTAATCGAAGTGAACACCTCCGTCGCCACGCCCAACTGCTCCAGTTTGTCGGAAACTGCCAGTGCATTCATGACGGTCGCCAGCATACCGATCTTATCTGCCAGCGTGCGCTCCATCTTGCCGCTGGAACGACCGCGCCAGAAATTGCCACCGCCGACTACGATGCCGATCTGAACGCCCAACTCGTGTGCCTTCTTGACGCCGCCGCAGATCGCGTCCATGGTCGGCTCATCAAAACCCGTCCCCTTTTCGCCGCCGAGAGCCTCGCCGCTGATCTTGAGCAGGATACGCTGATATTTCAATGCCATTTTACAATACACCACCTAATCGTTTTTTCTCCCGCAAACGCGCGGAGCTTCCATTTTCTGTCCAAAAATGTGAGCCACAGGACGCCATGGCAGACGCCTGCTGATTTTCTTGAACCTATTTTACAATAAAACGGCTGCAAAGTAAACAGGCAAACCCACTTGTCACATGAAAGCTTTGCCCATTTTTGACATTTCTGCCGGAGAATCAAAATTCCCACTGGACATTTTGTGCGGTCTATGCTATACTATCTCTTGCAATCCGATGCGGGCATCGTACATCGGCTAGTATATCAGCCTTCCAAGCTGAGGAGGTGGGTTCGATTCCCATTGCCCGCTCCATTAAAAAGAGCCTAGATTCGTTGAAATCTAGGCTCTTTTCTTTTGCTATAACACACTATTTAACACACTCTTGAAATTAACACATGCTTT
>CAVEGP010000033.1:0-20921 GCA_963615155.1 Bacteroides uniformis
TTCTGGAACAGACCGAAACCGGTTGGTCGGCCGGTCTACTCTATCAGTTTCCGGAAGCTTCTGCTGATGCCTCTGAAACAGATGCGAAAATACGATTTGCACTTTCATCCGGTCGGACGCCGCAGGCCGCTTTGACGCAGGCAGAAGAAAAATTGCCCCGTAAAGCCAATTATCGTCTCTGCGATTATCTGCTTTTGGGGCAGGAGAGCACCCTCGAAACCTTGAAGACCTGCGAGTCTCTTTTTCTGGAACATCCCTATGGGCGGCTTGCGTCGCACGTTTTTTTACTGGATTTTTCCGGAAAGGCATTAGAATTTCAGATGGAGGAGAATGTATCTCTTCCGGAAAGCCTGCTCGAGCAAATAAAGTCCGATCTCACTGCGCCGCGCCTTTACGAGAATCGAAATGGGCTTCTTCTGCCCGTTCTGAAGCTATCGGACGGAGAACTTTCAGAACAGGAGGAACGCCTTCTTATCACGGAAAAAGGGAAAATGATCCTGACCGAGGAGCAGACGCAGGTGATATTGTTTCTGACCGGAGCGAAAAAGACGGTTTCCATCCAGAATGATACCGCCCCATTTGCACTGACACGGCTTGCGAAGTCGATCGAGTGTGAAAAAGATGGCTTTCATCTCGTCCTTACCTGCCGCTGTCCGCCGGAAAGCCGCAGACCGACCCAAGAGGAGATCAGGAAATGGGAAGCACTCTGTACAGAGACGATTCGTCTCGGCTGGGAACAGGGAAGCGACCTTCTTCGTTTGAGCGCAGTGCAGGCTTTGGAGGATGAAATGAAGCGTCTGACAACAAAAAACGCCTGTCCGCAGGTGCGGATAGACGTTGTAATGTTCTGAAGCTTCAGTGAGCCGTCTCGAAGAGAACGGTGATGGTCGTTCCTTCGTCAATCTCACTTTCCAGCTTGATTTTTGCGTTGTGGATGCGGGCAATGTGCTTGACGATGGCAAGTCCGAGTCCGGTTCCTCCGGTGGCTTTGCTCCGACTCTTATCGACCCGATAAAAGCGTTCAAATACACTGGACTGCGCTTCCTTCGGGATTCCGATGCCGTTGTCCTTCACAGTCAGACTGCAATGTCCGTCCCGAGAACAGGCTGTGATGATCTGTACCTTTCCGCCGGGGCGGTTGTAGCGAATCGCATTGTCGCAGAGGTTCTGACACAGCTCGTCCAGCAGGCTTCGGCTTCCCAGAACAGGGGCACTCTCGCCCAGATAGGTCAGCGAGATGTAAGACCGACGGGCATTCATCTTCTGACGCTCTACGCATTCCTTCGCAACATCGAGAAGATCAACCGTTTCCATGACCGGCTCGTTTCCGGTCTCGCTTACATTGTCGAGATGGGAAAGCTGCAAAATGTCGTTGACGAGTTGGATCATCCGTGTCGCTTCCACATGGATCTTATGCCCAAAGCCGGACACATCCTCCGGCTTTGCAATACCCGTTTCGATCAGCTCCGCATAGCCGGATATGCTGGTCAGCGGTGTTTTCAGTTCATGGCTGACGTTGGCAGTGAACTCTTGCCGCATTTTTTCGTTGTTTTCTCGCAGAAGCCGGTCCGAATGGATGCTCTCGGCAAAGGGAATCAATTCTTTGTAAGGAACATTTTCCTGAATGCGGTCAAGGTCGTCCGTCATTTTCAGAACAGGCTGAACAAGACTCCGGGTCAGGAGACCAGCCATTAACGCAGCCACACCCATCATCAGCAGACAACTGAGAACGATCGCGGGGAGAGTCTTGTCATAGATCGACCAGACCGTTTCCGAGTCCTGCGCCACACGAAGAATGTCGCCGTCATCCAGCAGCATTGCGTAATAATAGGTCTCAAATCCCATCGTCTGAGAATCACGGCGGTCACGACCAACACCGCTGCGCATCGCCTGCTGGATTTCCGGACGGCTCAGATGGTTTTCCATCTGCTGAGCGGTCGCCGACTCGAAAAGAACACTTCCGTCTGAAGCAATCAGAGTGACACGCAGATCGCTGGTGACATAAGCCGAAATCTTTTGCGGGTCGTCCAGATGGCTGTATCCGGCAGCGATAAGCTTTGTCTCATTTTCCAGCGCAGTCCATGCCTGCTCGGTAAACGCCTTATGGAATACAAAAATACAGAGCACGGCGGTGCATACCAAACCGACAAACCCCATCAAAAAGAGGCGATAACTGATTTTTTCTTCCATACTGCGCAGTTTCATTCTTCGGCTTCCTCCTCACTGTCTGCCAGCTTATAGCCGACCTTGCGCACGGTACAGATGTACTTTCCCGCATCACCAAGCTTTTTGCGAAGGGTTCGGATGTGCATATCGACGGTTCGGCTTTCGACCGAGATATCGGTACCCCAGACTACCTGCAAGATCGTTTCTCGGGTCACGACAAGATTGGTGTGCTCCAGCAAAAGCCGGAGCAGACTATATTCTTTGTAGGTAAGATCGATGTTCACGCCATGAACCGTTACACGGTGTCGCGCATTGTCCAGCAGGATCTCATGGAATGCGTAGACGTCCGGTCTTGCTTCAGGAGCAGAGCGGCGGAGAGCCGCGCGAATACGGCTCAAAAATTCCATGATGCCAAAGGGCTTGGTGATATAATCATCCGCACCGCAGTCCAGACCGCGTACCGTATCCAGTTCACTGGATTTTGCCGTTACCATGATGATGGGCAAACGCTTGAGGGACGGGGTGTTTCGCAGCTTCTTCAAAATGGAGAAGCCATCCTCGTCCGGAAGCATTACATCAAGGATGACAAGCTCCGGTTCTGTGTCGTGCATGGCCTGCCAGAAGGGCTCTGAGGATTCAAAGCTGCTCACATCGTAACCGCTGGATTGCAGTGCGTATTGTTCCAGCTCGCGAATGGCAGCATCGTCTTCTACAATGTAGATCATGCCTTATGTTCCTCCACAGTTTCCGTATTTTCAGGGAAGAGATAACGCTCACGGTAACGATCGAGCCGACGCTGAAACTGCTCGCTTTCCTTCGAGGATTGACCGCTCTTGAGATCATTCAGATAGGCGTGCGTGTCAAAGCTGTCCTGCGCGACCTCGATCTGCGCAACGGCTACATTGCTGCAATGATCGCAGACACGTTCATAATTTGTCAGAAGATCGTCCAGAATAAAACCATACTCGATGGAACAGTTGCCCGCCTGTAAACGGGCGATGTGGCGAGCCTTGATCGCACGCACCAGTTCATCAACGACCTGTTCCAGCGGCTCGACCTTGCTCGCAAGATGCAGATCTCCCTTGCGGAAGGCATCGGTCGTGCGGTTCAGGGTGTCCTGCACGGCATCCTCCAGGACCTGCAGCTCCTCACGGGCATCCTGTGAAAAGGCGACTTTTTTGGTGTGCATCTCCTCAGCCGATTTCAGAAGGTTTACGGAGTGGTCGCTGATGCGCTCGAAATCGCTGATGGTGTGGAGCAGGGTATTGACGCTCTGACTGTCGGCGTGGTTCAATTCACGACCGGAGAGCTTGACAAGATAAGTGCCAAGAGCGTCTTCATAGTGATCGACCTTGGTCTCTTCCTCACGGACTTTCTGTGCCAGTTCGTCGTTCCATGTATGGGTGAGACTCATGGCCTGAATGACGCCTACACGGGCAAGCTCTGCCATTTCGGCGGTAGCGGAACGCGCACGCTCTACAGCCATGGAAGGCGTGTTGAGCAGACGCTCATCCAGCAAAGCAAAGCTTTCTTTTTCCGCATCGTCCGGGATGGTGGCGATCGCAAGCTTTTCGAGGACGTTTGCAAAGGGAAGCAGAACAGCGGTCGCTGTCAGATTAAAGACCGAGTGAACCACTGCAATGCCCCATGCGGTGATCGTATCGTTCACAAAGGTGAAATGCAGGATTGCATTCAGACTGTAGAAAAGCGTAAGGAAGATCGTAACGCCGATAATGTTGAAATAGAGATGGACCATTGCGGCACGGCGGGCATTTTTATTTGCGCCGACCGAAGAGATCAGAGCTGTCACGCAAGTGCCGATGTTCTGACCCATGATGATGGGAATCGCACTCCCAAAGGTGATAACGCCCGTCGAGCTGAGAGCCTGCAGGATGCCGACACTCGCACTGGAGCTTTGAATGATGCCGGTAACAACTGCACCGACCAGAACACCCAGAATCGGATTGGAGAAGCGAACAAAAAGGCTGGTGAACCATGCTTCGTCCTGAAGCGGAGCAACCGCCTGAGAAAGGGTCGTCATGCCAGTCATCAGGACAGCGAAGCCGATCATGATCGTACCGATGCCCTGACGCTTTTCACTCTTCCCCATGTAGAGCAGGATGCCGATGAAGGCAAGAAGCGGGCTGAACGAGGTGGGTTTGAGCATCTGGATGAAGAAGCTGTCACCTTCCAGACCTGAGAGACCCAAGATCCAGCTTGTAACGGTCGTGCCGACATTGCTGCCCATAATGACACCAATGGCCTGATGCAGCTCCATGATGCCGCTGTTGACAAAACCGACGACCATAACGGTGGTTGCGCTGGAGCTTTGGATGATGGCTGTAACACACAGACCAAGGAAAAATCCCTTGATGGGATTATCAGTCAGCTTGCTCAGAATCTTTTGAAGCTGACCTCCGGCCTGTTTCTCGAGTGCTTTGCCCATGATGTCCATACCGAACAAAAACAGAGCCAAGCCGCCAAGGAGGGAAAAAACATTGAAAATCGTCATATCGTTGTTCCTCACTTATGTTTGACGTGTTATTCTCCTAATTATCATTATAGAAGCCGAATGTAAAATGCAAAACCTGTTGAATGTAAAACTCATGTAAAGTAAAGGATGCGTAAAGCGACTCACCCCGACCTCTATTATAATGTATTTCCGATGGGAGACAAGACAAAAGAAAGGCGGAAAAGATTTTCATAGGAATTGTTTTTCCGGAGAAGATTGATTATAATAGTAGAAAATAGAGTCTTTGTTCCTTGTAATGGGCAAAGAGCAAACAACGCAGGAGGAAGAACGATGGGGAATTTTTCCGTTTCTCTCAGCAAGCTGATCGAAAAGGTCAGCATGGAAGTGGTCTATATGCCTCAGGATCAGGACAAAATCCAGATCGAGATCGCCGAGGTCAATCGTCCGGGTCTGTTTCTGGCAGGTTATTATGACTACTTTGATAAACTGCGCTTGCAGATCATGGGTTTGGCAGAGATGAACTTTCTGTCCGGACTTTCGCCGGAAAAGCGGTATGAGGCTCTTGACCAGCTCTTCCGCCAGAAGCCGCCGGCGGTCATCGTCTGCCGCAGTGAAGAACTTGCGCCCTTCCCTGAGATGCAGGAGCTTGCAGAAAAGCATCAGGTCGCGCTGCTTCGTTCCAATGAGACGACCTGTACTTTGATGGGTAGCCTCATCAGCGTGCTGAATCTAGAGCTTGCGCCCCGTATCACCCGTCACGGCGTTCTGGTCGAGGTCTATGGTGAAGGAATCCTGATCCTTGGAGACAGCGGCATCGGTAAGAGCGAGCTGGCGATCGAGCTTGTTAAACGCGGGCACCGTCTGGTTGCGGATGATGCTGTGGAGCTGCGCAAGGTATCCAACCGTCAGATCATGGGCACAGCTCCGGAAAATATCCGTCATTTTATTGAGCTTCGCGGCATCGGTATCGTCAATGTGGCACGTGTCTTTGGAGTCGGCGCAGTCAAGGTCAGCGAAAGTCTGGATCTTGTAGTCCAGCTCGAGGCGTGGGATCCGACCAAAAACTATCAGCGCACAGGGCTTGAGACGGAGTACTATGAGATTCTGGGCGTGAACATTCCCAGTACCAGCATTCCCGTTTCGCCCGGACGCAACCTTGCCGTTGTGCTGGAAACCGCAGCCATCAACAACCGTCAGAAGAAGATGGGCTATAATGCGGCGAAAGAGCTGCTCATCCGTCTGGGACTGAACGATACGTTGGACTAAACTTATACTCTGGAAAAGAGGAAACACATGGAGCAACTCAAACAGCAACTACGTCAGGCAGGCATTTCCTGCAAGGAGAATGAACCGCTCAGCGCACATTGTACCTTCCGGATCGGCGGAGCAGCCGATCTGCTGGTTCAGCCGTCCGACACCGAGCAGCTCTGTACGGCAGTCAGGCTGGCAAAACAGGCAGGCGTCAAATATTACTTATTGGGCAATGGCAGCAACATTCTGTTCGAGGATGCTGGCTTCCGTGGCGTGGTCATTGATATTTCAACTGAGACTGCGCAGATCTCCTGCGATGATGAAAATGGCATTCTGCATGTCTGTGCCGGAGCGAAGCTATCGGATCTGTGTTACGCTGCATTGAAAAACAGCTATACCGGACTGGAATTTGCATACGGTATCCCCGGCACAGTCGGTGGTGCGGTTTATATGAACGCCGGAGCGTACGGCGGTGAGATAAAGGATGTGCTGAAGAGCGTATCGTATCTGAACGCAGAGGGCGATATCGTGGAGGCAGATGGGTCGGAGCTGGACTTGTCCTATCGGCACAGCATGTTTGAAGAAAACGATTTTTGCATCCTCAACGCAGATTTCTATTTGCAAAAGGGCGATTCAGATTCGATCCGAGCACGGATGAACGAATTGATGGCAAAGCGGGTGGAAAAACAGCCGTTGGATAAGCCCAGCGCAGGCAGCACCTTCAAGCGTCCGGTCGGCGCGTTTGCGGCGGCACTCATCGATCAGTGCGGTCTGCGTGGTTATCGGCATGGCGGCGCAGCCGTCAGCGACAAGCACTGCGGTTTTGTTGTCAATCTCGGCGGAGCGACCTGTGCCGATGTTCTTGCGCTCTGCGACGAGGTGTGTGCCATCGTTAAGGAAAAGACCGGATTTGAGCTAAAAAAGGAAATTCGGGTCGTAAAAGCATAAGAGGGAACAGATATGGAACTTCTAATCGTCAGCGGACTTTCTGGCGCGGGAAAATCCGTCGCTATGAATGCGCTGGAGGATATCGGCTTTTTCTGCATCGACAACATTCCGGCGGGGCTGTTGCCCAGCATTATGGCGTTTTCCAGAGCAGGCGATAATCAGCTCCGGCGGGTTGCGTTGTCCATGGATGTACGTGGCTGCCGTTCCAGCGAAGAGATTGAGCAGGCTCTTGACCAGCTCGACCAGCAGGGCGTCCCATACAAGGTGCTTTTTCTTGATGCGCCGGATGATGTTTTGATGCGCCGTTACAGCGAAACGCGCCGTCGGCATCCCATCAGCATTTCCGAGGGCATCTCCGCACGGGAAGCTTTTCTGAAAGAGCGGAAGATTTTGCAGCCGCTGAAGGAACGTGCGGATTACACTATCAATACCGCGCTTCTCTCGACGGCACAGAACAAGGAACGCATCTGTGATCTGTTTCTGCAGAACGGCGGCGCGAAAAAGGCGATGCGGTTGACAATCATGTCCTTTGGCTTCAAGTTCGGACTCCCGCAGGAAGCCGACCTTGTGCTGGATGTTCGCTGTCTGCCAAATCCATTCTATGTGCCGGAGCTAAAGCATAAAACCGGACTGGATCAGGAGGTCGTGGATTTTGTTATGAGTCATCCGGAAGCACAGGAGCTTCTGAAGCGGTACGAAAATTTTCTTGAGTACGCTCTGCCGCTTTATGTCAAGGAAGGAAAAAGTCAACTGACCATTGCGGTCGGTTGTACGGGCGGCAAGCACCGCTCGATCACGTTTGCAAGGAAAATTGCGGAGTATTGCGAAGCCCTGGGGTATCCCCCGGGTGTCCAGCATCGGGATTCGACCCGCAAGTAATCCAGAACAGAAAAGGAATCAAGAATGAGTTTTGCATCCTTGGCACGGGAAGAAATCGCGCAACGCACTCTGCAAAAGGATTGCTGCGTTCGCGCGGCAGCCTACGGCATGGCTTGCTTTGCCAAATATTTTGACGCCCGCGGCCTTGTGCTCCAAACCGAGCAGGCATCCATCGCGCATCTGGCGGAACAATTGTTCGCGCGGTGCGGTGTGCAGGGCGAAGTAGTCCAAAAGCCACGCCCTACCGGAGTCGTTTATGAGTTTGCTATCCGTGCACCCGAACAGGTCGTCCGGATGCATGAGCTTCTTGGAACAACGGGCACAGAAACCAGTTTACAGATCGACCCCAGATTGATCCGTTGTCAGACCTGCGTCAGTGCGTACATTGGCGCAGCGTTTTTGTGCAGCGGGACAATGACAGATCCGCAGAAAGAGTACAATCTTGAATTTTTGACGAGCCGGACGAATCTTGCCAAAGATTTTGAAGCATTGCTGGCAGAGCATGAGTTTGCGCCTCACCGCACCCGTCGGAATGGCGTAAATCTGGTTTATGTCAAGAACAGCGCGAACATTGAGAAAATTTTGGCTTTTATGGGAGCGTTGGATGCTTCGGCACAAATCGGAGCGCAGAAAGCGGTGAAGCAGATGCGCAATCAGATCAACCGCCAGACCAATTGTGATACGGCGAATCTGAGCAAAACGGCATACGCGAATGCCCAGACATTGAGAGCGATTCGTTTTTTGAAGGAGCAGGATGCGCTGGAGACCCTTCCCGAGGGATTGCAGACCGCCGCATCAAAGCGGATGGAATATCCGGACTTGTCTCTGACAGCTCTTTGCGCGTGCTTTGAGCCGCCAATGAGCAAATCGGGATTGTCCCACCGGATGAAGAAGCTGGAGACCTTGGCGGATGCGTTGCGTCAGCGAATCGAACAGGAAAAAGCAAAGGAGGCAGGATCTTGAGCGAGAGCAGTGAAAACAACCGCAAGGGTCGGGATTTTGTCCACCTTCATATCCATACCGAGTACAGCCTGCTGGACGGTGCTTGCCGCATCGACCAATTGATGGATCGTGTAAAGGAATGCGGGCAGACCGCCATTGCCTGCACCGATCATGGCGTTATGTATGGGTGTGTCCAATTTTATAAAGCAGCCCAAAAAGCGGGCATTAAGCCCATTATTGGCTGTGAGATCTATGTCGCGACCCGAACACGCTTCGACAAAGTCAACAAGATCGACGGCAACAACCATCTGATCCTGCTCTGCAAGAATGAGACGGGCTATAAAAATCTCATCAAGATGGTTTCTGCCGCATTCGTGGAGGGATTTTATTCCAAACCCCGTATTGATAAACAGCTTCTCGAGCAGTATCATGAGGGGCTGATCTGCCTGTCAGCCTGTCTTGCGGGGGAAGTGCCGCAGGCGATCCTTGCGGGTGACTATGAGCGCGCAAAAGCGACCGCTTTGTGGTATCGGGAGCTGTTTGGCGAGGGCAACTACTACATTGAGCTTCAGGATCATGGTCTGGAAGAGGATAATATCGTTCTGCCGCAACTCATCAAGCTTGCACGGGAAACCGGTATCCCGATGGTGGCGACCAACGACTCGCATTATCTCCGGAAAGAGGATTCCAAGATGCAAAGCACCCTTCTCTGCATCCAGACCGGAAAGACCATTCAGGATGCAGATCGGATGGAGTTCCAGACAGACGAGTTTTATGTCAAGACCACGGATGAAATGTACGACCTGTTCTCGATGGTTCCGGAAGCCTGCGAGAATACTCAGAAGATCGCCGACCAGTGCAACTTTGATTTTGAGTTTGGTCACACCAAGATCCCGTACTATAAAGCTCCGAACGGAATGGACAATCAGGAGTATTTTGAGAAGCTCTGCTGGGAGGGACTGGAGCGTCGATACGGTGCAGATGTCCCGCAGAGCAACAAAGACCGCCTGAGCTACGAGATCGGTGTTGTTAAAAAAATGGGATATACAAACTATTATCTCATCGTCTATGATTATATCAATTACGCCAAAAGTCAGGGCATTCCGGTCGGTCCGGGACGTGGCTCCGGTGCGGGAAGCATTGCGGCATATTGTGTTGGCATCACCGATATCGACCCCATCCGGTACAATCTTATTTTCGAGCGATTCCTCAACCCTGAGCGTGTCAGTATGCCCGACTTCGACGTTGACTTCTGCTATGAGCGGCGGCAGGAGGTTATTGATTATGTCAACCGGAAGTACGGCGCAGACCATGTGGCGCAGATCGTAACTTTTGGTACAATGGCTGCCCGCAATGCGATTCGTGATGTCGGTCGTGTGATGGGGATTCCTTATCAGAATGTGGATGTCGTCGCAAAGCTCGTTCCGATGGAGCCGAAAATGACTCTGAAGCGGGCGTTGGAGGTCTCTCCGGAGCTGAAGCGGATGTACGACACGGATCCGCAGGTTCAGGAGTTGATCGATACTGCCCTGAAAGTTGAAGGGATGCCGCGCCATGCTTCCACCCATGCGGCCGGCGTCGTCATTACGCCCGAGCCGACGGATCATTATCTGCCCTTGGCGACGAATGATGGCTTGCCTGTCACCCAATTCAACATGACCGAGATCGAAGAGCTTGGTCTGTTGAAGATGGACTTTCTTGGTCTGCGTACTCTGACCGTCATTCGGGACGCAGAGATCGCTGCCCAGAAAAAAGACCCTGATTTTTCCATTCAAAATCTCGATTATGATGATCCTGAAACCTATAAAATGCTGGGGCAGGGTGAGACGGAGGGCGTTTTCCAGCTTGAATCCTCGGGGATGAAGCAGGTTCTTATGGGATTGCAGCCGCAAAACCTTGAAGATGTTATCGCTCTGATCAGCCTGTATCGTCCCGGTCCGATGGATTCGATCCCGACCTATTTGCGCAATCGCCACGAGCCGGACAAAATCAGTTATAAAACGCCTCAGTTAGCACATATTCTGGATGTCACCAACGGCTGCATTGTCTATCAGGAGCAGGTCATGCAGATCTTCCGAGAACTGGCTGGCTTCTCTTTTGGGCAGGCGGATAATGTCCGCCGTGCCATGAGCAAAAAGAAGCATGCGGTTATGGAAGCGGAACGGGAGCATTTTGTGCATGGCTGCACCGAACCGGGTCACGAGTGCCCAGGCTGTGTCGCAAACGGCATTTCAGAAACGATCGCAAATGAAATTTACGATGAGATGGTCAGCTTTGCCTCGTATGCGTTCAATAAAAGTCACGCAGCATGCTATGCTTATGTTGCGTTTCAGACAGCGTACCTCAAATGTCACTATCCCAGCGAATTCATGGCAGCTCTTATGACAAGTGTTCTGGATAACACCGATAAAGTCATTGAGTACTCCGGCGAATGCGCTCGGCTTGGTATCCGAGTCCTGCCGCCGGATATCAATATTTCAAACGGCGGCTTTACAGCGGATGGAGAAAGACAGATTCGTTTTGGACTGAACGCCGTCAAAAACGTCGGTCGAAATCTGATCGAGCAGGTCGTTGAGGAAAGAAAGGGGCATCCCTACACCGGTCTTTACGATTTCTGCAAGCGGATGCGCGGCAACGAACTGAACCGCAGGGCGGTTGAATGCCTGATCAAAGCAGGTGCGTTCGACGGTTTTGGCTATAACCGTCACAGCCTTGTGGAGGCGGTGGACGGCGTTATCAAGAGCATCGAAGGCGACGCCCGGCGGAATCTGGAGGGTCAGCTTGACTTGTTCTCAGTCATGGCGATAAACGAGGGAACTCAAGAGGAAGCATCGGACAGCTATGAGATCAAACCGTTCCCAGAGTATACCCACACGGAGCTGCTGCAGCAGGAAAAAGAAGTCAGCGGTCTGTACCTGTCCGGACATCCGCTGGATGCCTATCGGGAGCAGTCTGCAAGGTTTGCTTCACACACGATCAAGGAGCTGACCGGAGAAGAGACCCATGATTTGGATAATTCTCATGTCTGCGTTGTGTGTACCATCGTGAAAAATCGGATGATGACGACCAAGTCCAATACCCTGATGGCGTTTACCAGTGTGGAAGATCTGACGGGAACGATGGAGGTCATCGTATTTCCAAAGGTGCTCGATGCCTTTCGGGATGCTTTGAAGGAAAATGCCGTCGTTGTGATCGAGGGGCGGCTTTCGGTGCGGGAGGATGAACCGTCTAAGATCATGGCGGAAAGCATTTCTCCCATCGAGGGCTATGACCCGAAGCATCCGCAGGCGAACAAGCCTGATTTGATGCGGGACGCAGCCAAGCGTCTCTATATCCGTCTTCCGTCCCGCACATGTCCGCAATATGCGAAGGTCATTAACCTGCTCGAGATCTTTAGTGGCGACATGCCGGTCATCTTCTATATGGAGGATACAAAGCAGAAGCTTGCTGCACCGCGGCGGTTATATGCGTCTGGACATCCGCTCTTCTTTCAGGAACTGCGAAGACTGGTCGGAGAGAGCAATGTTGCAACAAAATGACATTTCTGTGAACGAATCGAGCCGGATAGGGTATTTTCAAAAAAAGCAAACTATGCTATAATTGTTAAAGGCAAGTCAAAGTCTTTATGAGCAAAGCTTTGAACGGCATCGAAGGAGAAGGGGATGCTGTTTCAAGTCGGTAAATGAAGAAACAAATTGGAGGGAATCTCTCGTATGGAAAAGCAAATCAAAACGATCGGCGTTCTGACCAGTGGTGGTGACGCTCCCGGCATGAACGCAGCAGTTCGCGCCGTAGTCCGTACCGGTTTGCACAAGGGCTTTCGGATGATCGGCATTCAGCGCGGCTATAACGGTCTGCTGAACGGTGAATGCTTTGAAATGAATCTGCGCAGTGTCTCAAACATCATTCAGGCTGGCGGTACGATCCTGTATACTGCACGCTGCCTTGAGTTCAAAACCAAAGAGGGTCAGGATAAAGGCGCGGAGAAATGCCGTGAGCTTGGCATCGACGCGCTGGTCGTCATCGGCGGCGACGGTTCTTACCGCGGCGCGCGTGAACTTGCACACCGCGGCATCCCGATGATCGGTCTTCCCGGTACCATTGATAACGATATTGCCTGCACGGACTATACGATTGGCTATGATACCGCGATGAACACCGCTCTGGAGATGATCGATAAACTGCGCGACACCACCCAAAGCCATGATCGCTGCAGTGTTGTCGAGGTCATGGGGCGTAACGCTGGTTACATCGCACTGAACGTTGCGATTGCTTCCGGCGCAATGGCTGTTCTGCTACCCGAGAAGGAATTCGATATGCAGCACGATATTCTGGACAAGATCGTCGAGACACAGCGCACCGGTAAGCGTCACTTTATTGTCATCGTTGCCGAGGGAATCGGTCATTCTCAGGAGATCGCAAACGAGATTCAGGCTCGCACCGGCATTGATACCCGTGCTACCATTCTGGGTCATGTCCAGCGTGGCGGTTCTCCGACGTTGCGTGACCGTGTGAATGCTTCTGCAATGGGCTATCATGCTGTCTGCCTGCTTGAGCAGGGAAAGTATAACCGCATTGTTGGTCTGAAGGGCGAGCAGCTGGTCGATTATCCGGTCGATGAAGCCCTCGAGATGCACAAGGATCTCGACCCCGTTCTGATTGATGTCTGCAATACCATCTCCATCTAAATTGAAAAGGTTTGAGATCTTTCAGGAAGCCGTTTCTTCTCTTCGGGAAGGGACGGCTTCTTTTTTCCTTTTCTAAAGCGGGCCTATGGAAAAACCGATGGAAGAGATACGAATATTTTGTGCAATTTTCATAGTTTTCTAAACAGACTTTTGGTGGTACAATATAGATGGATTTCTATCAACATGTTCAGGAGGAGTTACATGGCAGAAAAGAACATTGAATTGGACAGTGTGGAGATCGCAGCGTCGATATTTGGCAACTGCGACCGAAATATCCGTTTGCTGGAAAAGGAATTCTCGGTGACGGCGGTCTGCCGTGGTACAGAGCTTCGGCTTTCCGGCGAGGTCGCAAATGTTGCGGCTGCTTCCCGTGCTGTCGAAGGAATGCTGCTCCTGATCGAGAATCACACGCCGTTGGAGGATCAGACTGTACGCTATTGCCTGAGCCTTGCGCACGATGGTGAGGAAAAGCGTGTCAGGGAACTGACCGAGGATTTTGTGACGGTCACGGTCAAGGGAAGACCGATCCGTCCAAAGACGCTGGGACAGAAGGAATACCTCAACGCTATCCGGAACAATGCGATTACGTTCGGTGTCGGTCCGGCAGGTACCGGCAAAACCTATCTGGCAGTCGCAATGGCAGTCAAGGCGTTCAAGGCGAAGGATGTTTCTCGCATTGTTCTGACTCGTCCGGCGGTGGAGGCTGGCGAAAAACTGGGCTTCCTCCCCGGAGACTTGCAGCAAAAGGTCGATCCGTATCTCCGTCCTCTCTATGACGGTTTGTTTGATATGCTTGGCGCAGAAACTTATGAGCGTCTGGTTGAAAAACAGATCATTGAGGTCGCCCCCCTTGCGTATATGCGAGGACGGACGCTGGATGACTCGTTCATCATTCTGGATGAAGCTCAGAACACCACGCCGGAACAGATGAAGATGTTTTTGACCCGCATGGGCGTTGGATCGAAGGTTGTTGTGACAGGCGATGTGACCCAGATCGATCTGCCGGATCGGACACGGAGCGGTCTGGTCGATGCTTTGCAGGTCTTGAAAGGCGTGGACGGAATTGCTCAGTGTTATTTTACCGAAAAAGACGTCGTGCGCCACCGACTGGTGCAGGAGATCATCAAAGCGTATGAAGCCGCTGCGCACCCGGCAAAACACGGATAAGGCACTCAATCGAGGAAAAAACCTGCTGTAAAAAAGAAAGGAGAGGGCAGTTATGTCCAATAAAGTTTTGATTACCAATTCTCAGAAAGCGGTCAAAGTTCCGTCCGGTCTTCGCATCCTGATCCGGCGTGCCTGCAATGCCGTGCTGGAATATGAGCACTTTGAATCTCCCGCAGAGATCAGCGTCACCTTTGTGGACAATGCGGCGATTGCTGAGTTGAACAATCAGTATCGCAACAAGCCGATGCCCACCGACGTTCTGAGTTTTCCTTTGGGTGTGGACAATGTCTATGACATTGACGAGAACAACGGCTGTAAAATGCTGGGCGATATTGTCATCAGCATGGAGCGGGCACAGGAGCAGGCAACGCTGTACGGTCATCCGCTGCAGCGTGAGGTCGCTTTCCTGACGGTTCATTCCATGCTGCATCTTCTGGGATACGACCACGAGAATGGAGGTCTGGAAGCCATGCGGATGAGGGAAAAGGAAGAAGCGGTTCTGACTCAGTTGGGTCTTCCGCGTACCGTCAGCTACACGGAATAACATCAAACCAGATACATTGTGCCTTGAGGGTGCAGAATAAGACAGGAGTTCTATTTTGAAAAGTGCAACACCGATGCAGGAGCATTACGATACATCATCCGTCTTTGTGGCAGTCATCGGACGCCCGAATGTCGGAAAATCCAGTTTGACAAATCTGTTGGTCGGAGAGAAGGTCGCCATCGTTACCTCCAAGCCTCAGACAACTCGCACCCGTATTACGGGCGTTATCACGCATGGACCGCTCCAATATGTCCTTCTGGATACGCCGGGCGTGCATAAGGCACATAATAAGCTTGGCAAGCGGATGGATAAAACGGCGAGTGATTCCATCGCCGATGTGGATGTTTCGATGATGCTGTTTGAGCCTTACGGTGCGCTGAACGAATCGGAGATGATGCTGGTCGATGCTCTGCGTCAGAGCGGGGGTCCGGCGATCGCAGTCATCAATAAAACGGACCTCGTGAAGGATCCGGCTGATTTGGAAAATCGGAAAGCAGAGCTGAAGGCTCTGGATGTCTTTGATGCGATCTATACGGTCAGCGTCCGCGATAACGACCACTGTGAAGAGCTGTTTGACGCGCTGAGCCGGTACGCCGTGGAAGGTCCGCATTACTTTGACGATGATGCTTATACCGATATGCCGGAGAAAGAACTGGTAGCCGAAGTCATTCGGGAAAAATTTCTTCTCTATATGCGGGATGAGATTCCTCACGGCATTGCGGTCGTGGTCGAACGGTTCAAAGAACGCCCCGATACAGATTTGGTAGACATTGATGTCAATATCTACTGTGAGCGGGAAAGCCATAAGGGCATGGTGATCGGCAAGGGCGGCGCAATGCTAAAAAAGATCGCCAGTGCTGCTCGTGCGGATTGTGAGGAATTTCTGGGCTGCCGTGTCAATCTGCAATGCTGGGTAAAGGTCAAGGCGGATTGGCGGGACAATGAATTCCTTCTGAATAATTTCGGTTTTAAACAGAATCCCAACAATCGCTGAAAGCTACCTCGAGGGGAGAAACGCGGTCAATGGACACACTTGTGACAATGGGGCTTGTCCTCAAAGAGACCCGCTACAAGGAAGCGGATCGGATCTTGACCATATTGACGCCGAGGCTTGGAGTAATCTCCGCATTGGCAAAGAACAGCCTGCGGATGAAAAGCAAATTGCTCACGGCCTGCGGGCTGCTTTGCTACTCAGAGTTCGTGCTTTTGCCCGGACGAAATATGTATACTGTGCAGGAAGCCTCTGTTGAGAAAATTTTCTATAACCTCTCTGCGACCGTCGAAGGGATGGGGCTTGCGATGTACATGGGTGAAATGGCATGTGCGCTGTCGCCCACAGGAGAGGAAGCTGAGAGGGAACTTCGGCTGTTGCTCAATTGTCTCTATATGATAAACGAAAATAAAACGGATGTTCGGGTCATCAAAGCCGTTTTTGAATTGCGAACGATGAGCCAGTGTGGTTTTTTGCCGCAGCTGGTCTATTGTCGGGATTGCGGCGTATATGAGGGGGCGGCGTTTTATCTGGATACGCAGGAAGGATATTTGCTGTGTGCGGAATGTGCGCAGAAGGCAGGGAAAATCTGCAACCTCGATCAAGGAGCATTATACGCACTGCGGCATATCTGTCTGGTCGAGGACAAAAAGATTTTCTTGTTTAAAATATCCATCGGCAGTCTGATGAAGCTTTCCTCGGTTGCGGAGCAGTATGCGTTGACCCATCTGGATAAGCCGCTGAAAAGCTATTCGTTTTTAAAGTCCGTTTTACCTGGATAAGCGAAATAAAAGATACTAAAGGAACTTACAAATGGAAACAAGCTATTTAAAAACGCTCGAGCTTGATAAGATCATTGCGCGTGCTGCAGAGAGCTGTGTCTGTAAAGAAGCAAAAGAAATGTTGCTTTCGCTCGAGTCGCGGTGTGACCCGGACGAGGTTCGGTACGCACTGGAGCAGACGGACGCCATCAATACACTTCTTATTAAAAATGGTTCTCCACGGTTTGGCGGCGTAGAAGGAGTGAGCCAACTGACGACTCGTGCTGTTAAGGGGGGCGTTCTGTCGATGGGGGAGCTTCTGATGGTCGCAGGTGCTCTGCGGAACTTTCAGAATCTGAGCAGTTGGTACGGCTCGTCCGACCATGAGCTTCTTCCGACGGATGATTTGTTTTATGCGCTTGCACCTCAGCCCGGTTTGGAACAACAGATCTCCAGCGCGATCCTTGCGCCGGACGCAATGGCGGATACTGCGTCGCGTACCCTGAATGATCTTCGGAAGAAGATCCGTGCAACGGAAAACAGCATCCGTGACCGTTTGGAAAGCATGGTGCGAAACATGGACACCTCCAAGTATTTGCAGGAGAGTGTCGTTTCGATGCGAAATGGACGCTACGTTGTCCCCGTCAAGAGCGAATATCGCAGCGAAGTGAGCGGTATCATCCATGATGTTTCGTCAACGGGTGCGACGGTATTCGTTGAACCGCAGGCTGTTGTGGAGGCAAATGCCCGCATTCTTCAATACCGCGCACAGGAAGCGCAGGAAATCGAGCGCATCCTCGTTGCATTCACGGCACAGGTCGCAGCCATTGAACCGCAATTCCAATACAGCTATCAGGCGATGCTTAAAATTGATGTTCTGCTTGCAAAGGCACGCATGGCTCTTGAGATGAAAGCCTTCAAGCCGGCGGTTCGGACAGACAGCTCATTTTCGCTGATTCGGGCACGGCATCCGCTCATTGACCCGAAAAAATGCGTTCCGGTCGATATTGCGCTTGGCAAAGAGTATGACTCCCTGATCATCACCGGTCCGAACACTGGCGGCAAGACTGTCACCTTGAAAACTGCTGGTCTGCTTTGCGCAATGGCGCAGTGCGGTTTCCTTATCCCGGCGGATGAACGAAGCGAAATTTGTGTTTTTGATGAATTTCTTGTAGATATCGGCGACGAGCAGAGTATCGAGCAAAGCCTTTCGACCTTCTCCGGTCATATGAAAAAGATCACTGGAATTCTTGAGCTGGCTATGCCTCGGACGCTTGTTCTTCTGGATGAGCTGGGCGCAGGAACAGACCCGGCGGAAGGTGCGGCACTGGCGGTCGCCATCATCGAAGAACTTCGCCGCCGTGGCGTTTTGCTGATGGCAACGACCCACTACGCAGAACTGAAGGTGTTTGCGCTCGAAACAAAGGGTGTCGTCAACGCAAGCTGTGAATTCGACCTTGAAACACTGCGTCCGACCTATAAACTGAGCGTTGGAGTGCCCGGCAAGTCGAACGCATTCCTGATCAGTGAGAAGCTTGGCATTCCGGAACGGGTCATTGAGGCAGCGCAGCAGCATCTTTCTGCCGAAGATAAGCGTTTGGATGCCGTTCTTGGTCAGTTGGATGACCTGAAATTGCAGTTGAAGGCAAGTCAGGATGAAGTCGAGGAGCTCCGTAATGAAGCATCGCATCAGTTGGAAGCTGCCCGCAAAAAGCGGGATGAGCTGATCCAACAGGGTGAAAACGAGCTGGAAGCCGCACGTGCGAAGGCTCGGACACTGGCTCAGGAAGTGGAAAGCAAGGCGTATGCTCTGACAGATGAGTTGCGGCAGCTCCAGAAGGACGAGCGAATGAGTGCGCAACAAAAAGCGCAGCGTTCCCGAGAGATTGCCAAGAAGGAGTCCGAAAAGCTTTTTGTCGGTACGGAGGTCGTACACAATCCGATCAAAGAATTTGTTCCGCTGAAAGAGGTCAAGGTAGGGCAGGAAGTCTGCGTCGCTGAACTCAACCAGTTGGCTACTGTGCTGGCTTTGCCAGATAAAAACGGCGACGTACTGGTTCGCGCAGGCATCATCAAGACGAAGGTTCCCCTCAAGGGTCTGAAGCAGCCCGAAAAGCTCATCAAGGAATCCAAGCCTATGACAAAAGCACAGCAGCGGTATTCCCGTTTGACGGGGGATGCAAATCGTCCGAATGGAAGGGTAGAGCGGGTACAGCGTTCGGCAAAGATGGAATGCAACCTGCTGGGGCTGACAGTTGACGAAGCTTTGCCGGAAGTGGATTCCTTTATCGACCGTGCGATCCTGAATGGACAGACAGTTGTTTACCTCATTCACGGCAACGGTACCGGTGCGCTGCGCACTGCGATCCATAAGCATCTGCGGGGAAACCGGATGGTAAAGAGCTTCCGTCTGGGTCGTTACGGTGAGGGCGAAAGCGGCGTCACCGTGGTAGAACTGAAATAATTACGGGAATTTCCCGAGAGAGCCTGTCCGTCAGCGTTTCGTGGACAGGTTTTCTTTTTAAAGAATAGCAGGAAGTACTATGGGAAGTCATGCAAAACATACTGCGCCACACCGTAAAAGATCCAAGAGACAGGGGAGTGCATCCCTGAAAGATGGGCTGATCCTTCTGATTTGCATTCTATGCGTTGGTTCGGGATTCTGGCTCTGGAAAGAGGCACTTTCCATCGGTGTTTCTCAGGATGTGGAAACAGGAGAAGCGTTTCATCCGGAAGTCGGTAACCCACCCTATCGTGTTGCAGTGGATGCCGGACATGGTGGATCTGACCCAGGTGCGCAGGGAATCGTCAACGAAGCGGAGATGAACGCACAGACGGCACAAGAGTTGGTGAACTGGCTGGAAGCGGATACCAATTACATCCCGCTTTCAACGCGGGACGACTATAATACCACCGCAAAGCCCAGTGAGCGCGCGGCTTATGTCAATGCGCTTGCTCCGCAGCTTCTATTGTCGATTCACGGAAATTCCGCACCGGAAGGTTCGATGGCTTTTGGGTTTGAATGCTATCCCAGCGTTCCGGGCCGGACTTGGCATCGGGAGAGCTTCTATTTGGCGGAGCGTCTTGCCGAACAGATGCAGGCGGCTGGCGCACATCTGCGAGGAAAAGGCGGAATCCGGTACATTTATTATGAGGGTGAAAACAAGCTCCTTGTGGAGTCCAATCACAGTGAAGTCCGTGACGAACGGAGCTTTACGCTCCTCGAAGATGTTGATTGTCCGGCCGTTCTGGCCGAACAGTGTTTTGTGACAAGCGAAACGGATGTAGCGCAGTTCGGCGATGAAGCGGGCTGTCGGCGGGTCGCTCGAAGCTATTATGAAGCAATCTGTGCTTATTTCGACACAGAACCGCTTCCGGAGTGAAAAGGTGCTTGATTCAGAAGAAATATTTTATTATAATAAAGCAGCAAGAGAGGTGAGCTGTTATGGAATTGTTGGACGCTTATAATAAAAATGAAGAGAAAGTCGGAATTGACCTTGTACGTGGCGAGGCGATCCCGAAGGGGTTGTATCATCTGGTGGTGTCGGTCATTGTGAGACACAAGGATGGGACCTATCTGTTGATGAAACGGGATGAGGGAAAACCTATAGCACCTGGCTTTGAGGAAATCGGCGCAGGCGGTGCGGCACAAAAAGGGGAAACGCCGCGCCAGGCAGCTTTCCGAGAGCTTTGGGAGGAAACGGGTATCAGGGCTGCACGGCTTGACCTGATGTATCATTTGATCTCGGAAGGAACACAGGGAATATATTATGGATATCTGTGCCTGACCGATATCCCGAAGGATTCTGTTGTATTACAGCAGGGTGAGACTTCTGCATATCGCTGGGTCACGCAGGAAGAGCTTCTGGCGTTCTGCGATTCTGACGCATGCATTCCGGCTCAACGAATCAGCCTTGAAGGTTTCCTGAATGAATTGAGAGAGAAGATTTGACTCTTTGATTCTGGCGCAGAGAAAGGACAATCAATGCGGACCCTTCAAAACATCCGAGGTTACAGGAAGAAACGGAGGAGAGAAGGGTCTGATTTTCAAGTATAAAAATTTCGTATAATGCACGTTATGTGAAATATAGGGAAGTGAAAAAGCCCTCTT